>NZ_CP035490.1:6665000-6960771 GCF_004135205.1 Hahella sp. KA22
ATTCCTCCAGATCTCTACGCATTTCACCGCTACACCTGGAATTCTACCCTCCTCTCCAAAACTCTAGTCGCCCAGTTCTAAATGCAGTTCCCAGGTTGAGCCCGGGGATTTCACATCTAGCTTAAGCAACCGCCTACGCGCGCTTTACGCCCAGTAATTCCGATTAACGCTCGCACCCTCCGTATTACCGCGGCTGCTGGCACGGAGTTTGCCGGTGCTTCTTCTGTGGGTAACGTCAACTGCAGCTGATATTAGCAACTGCCCTTTCCTCCCCACTGAAAGTGCTTTACAACCCGAAGGCCTTCTTCACACACGCGGCATGGCTGGATCAGGGTTGCCCCCATTGTCCAATATTCCCCACTGCTGCCTCCCGTAGGAGTCTGGACCGTGTCTCAGTTCCAGTGTGACTGATCATCCTCTCAGACCAGTTACGGATCGTCGCCTTGGTAGGCTCTTACCCTACCAACTAGCTAATCCGACATAGGCTCATCTGTTAGCGCAAGGTCCGAAGATCCCCTGCTTTCCCCCGTAGGGCGTATGCGGTATTAATCCGAGTTTCCCCGGGCTATCCCCCTCTAACAGGCAGATTCCTATGCATTACTCACCCGTCCGCCGCTCGTCAGCTCCCGAAGGACTGTTACCGCTCGACTTGCATGTGTTAAGCCTGCCGCCAGCGTTCAATCTGAGCCATGATCAAACTCTTCAGTTTAAAGAGTGTGAATCATTAAGATTCTTAATCTTGCTCAAGTTAAAACTACTGTACTCTTGAGTGATTGCTCACCCATGAATTGTACGAGTCACTAACTTAAGACTTAATCTTTCCAGATCCGCCTCAGTTAGCGCCCACAACAAATTACTTGATTAACTTTTTAAAGAACTTTCTCTTCCGGAGACTCTCTCCGACCGAGGCGCGCATTCTACACTTTCGTTTCTCAGTGTCAACTCCTTTTTAGCGCCGCCGACTCTTTCGAACCAGCTCTTTCCCTCCCCTCCGACCGGCTTCCCCGTCGAAGTGGGGCGCATTATACGCACCCACTAATTTCGCGCAAGCACTATTTTCGTTATTTCACAAAAACCTGCGCTATCTTCTTCTTACCCGCCTGAATCACGTGCTCGCTTCCTCTTTGCACCATAAAGCTCGAGTCCACCAGCGCGCCATCCACAAACACTGCACCTCGACCCAGAACATCTTTCGCCGCTGCGCCATTCTTCACCAAGTCGGCTCTGCGAAGAATATAAGATATGGAAAACTCCGTCTGGTCATCGCTTTCTTCTATATGAACGGCAGGCACGTTCTCCGGGATCTCTCCCAGCTTAACTTGATTGCCCGCTGATTTATGCGCACTTTGCGCAGCCTCGCCACCATGAAAACGAGCAACAATCTCTTCAGCAAGCAGCCGCTTGATGTTTTGAGGGTTTTCTCCAGCGTTAACCTGCACTTTAAAATCTTCAATTTCCGCCATATCCCGAAAACTTAAGAGTTCGAAGTAGCGCCACATTAATTCGTCAGGGATAGACAGCAGCTTACTGAACATCTCTCCAGGCAGATCATTAACGCCGATATAGTTGCCCAGAGACTTCGACATTTTTTGCACACCGTCCAGACCTTCAAGGATCGGCATTGTCATGATTACCTGAGGCTCTTGGTCGTAATGCTTCTGCAGCATACGCCCCATCAACAAATTAAACTTCTGGTCAGTTCCACCCAGTTCAACGTCAGCGCGCAAAGCAACAGAGTCATACCCCTGCACTAACGGGTAGAGAAACTCATGGATAGAGATCGACTGCTCATTGTGGTAGCGCTTGTGAAAGTCGTCGCGCTCAAGCATACGCGCAACGGTATATTGACCCGCCAAACGAATCATGTCCGCCGCAGAGAGCTTATCCATCCATTCACTGTTAAAGCGAACTTCCGTTTTTTGCGGGTCCAAAATTTTGAACACCTGTTCTTTATATGTCTGAGCGTTTCGAGCCACATCGTCTTTCGTTAATGGAGGACGAGTGGCGCTCTTGCCAGTAGGATCTCCGATCATCCCCGTAAAGTCGCCAATCAGGAAAATGACCTGATGCCCCAGGTCCTGAAACTGACGCAACTTATTAATAAGAACCGTATGCCCTAAATGTAAATCAGGCGCAGTCGGATCGAAGCCCGCTTTGATCCTGAGCGGCTCTCCCCTTTTTAACTTTTCGATCAATCCTTCTTCCTGAATAATTTCTTCCGCACCGCGCTTTATCAGCGCTAAAGACTCTTCTACAGATGGCATTACAGACGCCCTATTTGCAACTTGTTACGCTATTAACACTTAGTAATCGATATTCATGACCCTTGTCACGAACGCAGCACCAGGCAACGGCTTTAATATGACCCGGGGGCGCGATAGTATAGCAGCATTTTTCGCCAGCCAAACTGTTTGATATATGCACAGTTTCCAAAAACGCTTATACTCTATAGTTAAAGTTTTTTACAAACATCTGGACTTAACCTTCGATGTTAATTAAGAAAATATTACCCAAGTTCTCACGGATACATTTCCTGGCGGTCGCGGCTGCAGGATCTATGCTCGGATCAGCGCTCATTC
The DNA here is from genome assembly GCF_004135205.1 of Hahella sp. KA22. Taxonomy (NCBI): domain Bacteria; kingdom Pseudomonadati; phylum Pseudomonadota; class Gammaproteobacteria; order Oceanospirillales; family Hahellaceae; genus Hahella; species Hahella sp. KA22. The sequence continues at coordinate 6,667,580 of NZ_CP035490.1, forward strand.
TTAGCCCATCCGAGCAAACAGCGGCAGGCCGCATTACCTTAAACATTCCTTTAGATGGCCAGCCCTCAAGCCAAGCTGATTCCAGCAGTCCTATTGCGGACTTGCCCGAAACCACAGCCCCCACAAAGATTAAACCACTGGTTCCCTCAGCAGTAGAGCAAGTCACTGAGACACCCGCCCCAACTGCCGCAGCCGAACCAGAAATCGCCTGGAATGAGTTTGAGGTCAAGAACGGCGACAGCCTGTCCAGCTTATTTAAAAGAGCCGGAGCTTCCAGCGCCGAACTGGCGCAGATGGTGGACGATATTCCCGGTAAAGAATGGACTCAGATTTTTCCTGGAGAAAAGCTGGATTTTGCATTCAACTCGGAAAACAAACTTAGCGCGCTGCGTATTCACCGTAGCCAGCTGGAAAACTGGCTGATAAACGCCAACGCTGACAATAAATTCGAGCTTGAGAAAGTCGTTCTCAAGCCAGATGTTCAGACCGCTTACGCTGAAGGCGTGATTAAATCGGCGCTGTTCATTGACGCTAAAAATGCCGGCCTTCCTGACAGCCTGATCATGGATTTGGCAAACATTTTTGGCTGGGATGTTGACTTCGTGCTGGACATTCGCAGTGGCGACTCGTTCAAGCTGGTTTATGAAGAGCTTTTCCTTGATGGCAAAAAGATCTCCAATGGCAATATCCTTGCCGCTGAGTTCACAAACCAAGGTGAAACATTCACTGCAGTGCGCTATGAAGACCAGGAAGGCAAAACGGGCTATTTCACCCCAGATGGGAAGAGCCTGAAAAAAGCATTTTTACGCACACCGATAGATTTCGCTCGTATATCCTCCCACTTCAACTTGCAACGTAAACATCCTGTTCTGCATAAGTTCCGTGCACATAAAGGCACCGACTACGCAGCTGGGCGCGGCACCCCTATAAAGGCGAGTGGAGACGGCAAGGTGATTTTCGCCGGCCGCAAGGGAGGTTACGGTAACGTAGTGATTCTGCAGCATGGTCAATCCATTACCACTCTCTACGCTCATATGAAAGGATTTGCTCGCGGCATCAAAAACGGCAAGCGCATAAACCAAGGACAAGTTATTGGTTATGTAGGCAGCTCAGGTTTGGCGACAGGACCCCACCTGCACTATGAGTTCCGCGTCAACGGCGTACACAAAAACCCGGTAACAGTGAAGTTCCCTCATGCGCAACCTGTCGCCAGCAATGAAATGTCTCGCTTTAAAGAACAGGCCCAAACGGCACTGGCCCAAATGCAGGCCTACTCTGACAGTTATCAGGTCGCAAAACGAGACAGTCTAAGCTCCGACAACGCGGACTTATGAACGATCAGGAAATATTCGCCGGACTCATGTCCGGCACCAGCCTGGATGGTGTTGATGCAGCCCTGGCGAAATTCCAGGGCGAAATTCCCGAAACCGTCGCAACCTCCTTTACGCCATTTCCTTCTGATCTGAAGTCTAAACTTCATAACCTTGCTGTCGCTGACAGCTGGCGTCCAGACGAATTATTCACAGCCGAAAGCCAGCTAACCTTGCTATACGCCGACGCAATAAACACCCTTCTTATCAGCTCCGACATCGATAGATGCCGCATTCGCGCAATCGGCTGCCACGGTCAAACCATCCGACATCGACCAGCAGCAAGTTGGCCATACACTTGCCAGCTCGCCAACCCCAGTCTACTGGCTGAGAAAACAGGAATCACCGTTGTTGCGGACTTTCGCCGCAGAGATATCGCAGCGGGCGGCGAAGGCGCGCCTCTGGCGCCAGCATTCCATCTGCATGCTTTACAGAATCGTTTTCCCAATTGCGCCGTCGTTAATATCGGCGGCATCGCTAACATCACTCAATGGTCGGAAGCAACCAACTCCGTTGTTGGTTTTGATTGTGGACCAGGCAACATGCTCATGGATGCCTGGTGTTCGCATGCCTTCCAACTGAATTGCGACCAAGGCGGACAAATAGCCAGGACGGGATCGATTAACCACGCATTACTGCAGGAAATGAAAAGGGAGCCTTTCTTCTCTCTCCCAGCTCCCAAGAGCACAGGTCGGGAGCTGTTTAATCATGACTGGCTGCAGACCAACCTGCAGAAGGCTCCATCTGTTAGCGATAGAGATATTCTGGCGACACTCACTGAACTGACCGCCCAAACCATCTGCGAAGCTCTAAACGTCCACACTCTCACTCACCTCTTTGTCTGCGGCGGCGGCGTGCATAATCTTTTTTTGATGGAAAGACTTCGTCATCATCTGCCCCACGTTTTGTTGCAGGGGACCGACAGCGCAGGCATCGATCCAGATTTCATGGAAGCAATGGCTTTCGCCTGGCTGGCGAAGCGAACATTAGATGGGTTGCCGGGCAATATCCCAGCGGTAACTCGCGCTCAAGGGAAGAGGATATTAGGGGCGATTTACCCCGCCTGATAGCTTGTGGTGATTAGCCCAGACTAGAAGTCCACGTAGCCTTTCTCTTTCAGCTTTTTTTCTTCCGCGGGACCATAAGGCACTATTTCGACAAAGGGCGGCAATGCACTGCGATCAATATTGTGTATGCGCAAATAGGTGTTGCACACTCTCACGTCAATCACGCGAAAAGCATCTAATTGCGCGGCTTTGTCTACGATAGATTTGAACTCTGGGTAATTCATTTTGGCGAAATACTCGACTTCAGGTCCATGCAGGACAAAGGCGATGGGACTGCCAAGAGAGTAACCGTTCTCTCCCTCCAGCAGTTTGGAGGCCCGTTCAAACAACTCGGCAATTTCCTCTGGCGTATGAAGCTCGATCTTCGCCAGATAGTTCAGAGAATCGGTTGCGATGGCGGGACTGGTTTCAGGCCTGTCCGCTGCATGTAGAGAGAAACAGAAAACAGTCAGCCACAGAAGTGTTAAATAGCGGCTGAACTGCATATATCTGATCCTTTATATAGAGAAGGAGCTGCCGCAGCCACAGGTGGTCGCAGCATTAGGATTCTTAATAACGAACTGCGCGCCTTCCAAACCTTCACGAAAATCAACTTCCGCACCGACAAGGTATTGGTAGCTAAGCGAGTCCACAACCAAACGCACGCCGTCTTTTTCGACAATCGTGTCGTCTTCATTTACGGCTTCATCAAAAGAGAAACCATACTGAAACCCTGAACAGCCACCTCCGGTAACAAAAACACGCAGGCTCAGCTCATCATTCCCCTCATCCTCAATCAGAGACTTCACCTTCGCAGCAGCGTTATCAGTGAAGATTATAGGGGTTGGTTCATATGTCTCAGCGACGCTCATAGTTCCTCCCGCCGCAACTTTTGTTGCAAGCGCTCTATACTCGGCAATTAAAAAAAGTAGGATACAACGTGAATTATCTATTTATCCTACTTAATCGGTCAACTATATCAGTGACTCGCCAAGTTGATCAGCTCAGGTTGATCGCCAGTGCCGTCCTGAGTCTTACCTGCTTTTTTATCTTCTTTCGCCGCTTTCTTCTGTCCGGATTTATCCGTAGCCGTCACCGTGGCGGTTGAAACGCTTTCTTTGCTATGAACCAAATTACCGTTCACTTCCGCGCCCATCGCCATTTCGATCAGGTTGTAATAAACGTTGCCAGTGATAGAAGCTTTCGGCGCCAGCTCGATATGCTCCGAAGAGTAGACATCACCGTTCACTTTGCCGTTGATGATGATGTGCGGCGCAATGACGTCGCCATTCACTTCACCGACATCGCTGACTCGCACAATGGCGTCTTCATCCGTCGTATCAGCCTTAATCTTGCCCAGTATTTTACCGTCAATGTGCAGACCGCCGGTAAACTGCAGATCGCCTTTGATTTCCGTGCTGCGTGAAATCAGCGTATCGAAGTGCCCGCCATTGACGTTTTTTGATTTGGTTTTCTTTTTCCCGAACATTCTTACTCCCCGACCTTCCAATCGAAGGTTCTTTCTATTTTCGTTGCTTTTTTCCCGGTTGATTGCGCCACTACCTGAATCTGCTCAGGAACGAAGCCTTCCGGCAACTCCATTTCTCCAGTAAGATCCTGGAAATAACGAAATCTGAACTTAACCCCCAACTCCTCGGCTCCATCGACATCCCGCAACGGCAATATCTCTTTTTCGCCACCCTTGACTCCGATCAGGTTCACCGCCACAACGCCTTGGATGTAGGTTTTGTTGTCAGCCACTTGCGTTAATACAAGTTTATACTGAAACCTTCGATTTTCCCGCGTAGGGCGAATTTCCATACGCTGAACCTGCAGACCGGTATCCTCATCGGAGGGAGCCATGATGGTCTTGTAAAAAGCAATATCCTCACGCAGTTGCAAGTTCGCGCTTTCCAAGTCACGAATGGTCTTCAGCACATCCGTGCTGGCGGCCTGATCAATCGCTTTGCCTCGCTCCAGGTTAGCCACCTGTTGCGCTAGCTCAGTGGCGCGCCTTTCCGCTATAACCAGCATCCGGGTGAGCTCTTGATTTTTTGAGCCCAGCTTTTCCTTTCTCAGGTCAGAGAAATACCATCCCATGGCGATGCCGCCAGTAATGCTGATGATAATAGCCAGCCATGCCAGAGCCCGTTTTTTAAGCGTTTCTCCCGGGCGGTAAGGTACGACGACCAGTTTTTCGTTTGCATTGGTAGACATTGACGATTGATACCGATTCTGAAGTGTCCATAACCTTACGCGCCGTTTTAGTATTCTCTACTAACTCATTGTCGGCAAAGTTATTTTTTGTGAATTTAGGTAGCAAGCCAAACACCGTCACGCATTTGGCTTGAAATACGCCTTTTCAGCGGGCGCTCAGGACAGGATCAAGGCAGCGCCGCGATGAGATTCAATCCCGCTGTCTCTGGCAACCCCAGCATAATATTCATATTTTGTACGGCCTGACCTGCCGCGCCCTTCACTAGATTATCGATCACTGAGAGCACAATCACCACGTTAGATTCAGGTTGCCGATGTAATGAGATGCGACACAGGTTAGAGCCTCTTACCGAACGCGTCTCTGGCAGGCTGCCAAACGGCATCACATCGACAAAAGGTTCATTGGCGTAAAACGACTCAAACAGCGCCTGCAGATCGTCATTATCCTGCTTCAGCTCCGCATACAAAGTGGCTTCTATGCCCCGGATCATTGGCACAAGGTGAGGCACAAACGTCAAACCGACCGGTTCGTTAGCCGCCAAACTGAGCCCCTGTTTAATTTCCGGTAGATGGCGATGTCCTGATGCGCCATAGGCCTTAAAACTCTCGCTGACTTCACACAGTAAGTTAGCGATTTTGCCTTGCCTTCCTGCGCCGCTCACGCCGGACTTGGCGTCTGCGATCAGACGCTGTGTATCCACCAGACCTTTGCTTAACAGAGGCAAGAAACCTAACTGGACTGCTGTGGGATAACATCCTGGATTAGCGACGAGTCGAGCGGACTTGATCGCCGACCGGTTCATCTCCGGTAAGCCGTAGACAGCTTCCGCCAGCGCTTCGGGCGCGGTATGAGGCAGCCCATACCAACGACTCCACAATTCCGCATCACGGATGCGGAAGTCCGCCCCCAAATCCACCACCCGCGTTCCTTTAGCCAGCAATTGCGGAACCATTTCAAGGGCGACGCCATGGGGGGTGGCGAAATACACCAGATCGCACTTTGACAGCTCTTCGACATCAGGGGCGCTAAAGCGTAAGTCTGTGAAACCGCGTAAATTGGGGAACATTTCCGCAACAGGAACGCCGGCGTCTCCTCGCGAGGTTACTACCGCCACTTCCGCCTTAGGATGAGCCGACAGTAACCTGATCAACTCAACGCCGGTATATCCAGTGCCGCCGACAATGCCAATTTTAACCACGAGCTTACTGACCTCCGCTAAATGCCGAACCAATTTCCCCGCACAGCCGTGTGCCGCGCCGGACAATACTCTAATAAATTCGCTATACTAGCAGCTTTCCGACACCCGCGCAGAGTCAGCTTTCCTGAATTGCGGGCGGCGCTATTACATTCCACCCTCTGGCTATAAGCCATGGCTGCATCACCTGTCGAGCAAACTCAGCAACAAGTTTGAATGGGAGAGGTTTGTGCTCAAACCAAACGGGAAGAAGACGCAAAAACAACAGGTCTCCGCGCTGGCTCTCAAACTGGACTTGCTATTCCAGTCTTTCCGCCGCCGCGTCGCCAGCTATGAGGCGCTACCGCAACTGGCGCTGTTGGGTTTTCTATCCGGCTTGGCCACTGGCTTAGTCATCCTCTTGTTTCGAGCGGCCATTGAACTTCCTCTCGGTTACCTTTTACCCGGCGACAGCGCGGAGAACTTTGAGCAACTAACGCCGCTGATGCAGTTCTGCCTGCCAATCGTTGGCTCGCTCATTCTCGCCCTATGGTTGATGCGACTGGGTGTACAACAGCGCAAAGTCGGCGTCACTCACGTCATGGAGCGACTGGGATACCACCAGGGATATATTTCCCTGCGTAGCGGACTACTGCAGTTTTTCTGCGGCGTCGCCACTCTGGCCACGGGACAAAGCGCTGGTCGGGAAGGCCCCGCCGTGCATCTTGGCGCCACCAGTTCCAGCTTGTTGGGCCAATGGATGGGGCTCCCTAATAACAGTATCCGAATGCTGGTGGGCTGTGGCGCCGCTGCGGCCGTGTCCGCATCCTTTAACACCCCTATCGCTGGCGTCATCTTTGCGATGGAGGTCGTCATGCTGGAATACACTATTAATGGCTTTACGCCGATTATTCTGGCGGCGGTGACCGCCGCCGTCGTATCTCAACCTGTCTATGGCGATGATCCGGCCTTTATCGTCCCTAACTTCAGTCTGAACTCTCTGGTGGAACTGCCTTACATTGTGGCTGTCGCCATACTGATCGGCATGTGCTCGGCTCTGTTCGTCAAAATCATCAGCCAAACCACGGAAAAGGTGAAAACGCCTATTCTTTGGCGTTTATTAGCGGCAGGGCTCATGACTGGTCTGGCCGCATTGGCGCTACCTCAAGTCATGGGTATTGGTTACGACACCGTTAATGACGCCATCGCCGGCAACATTGGTTTCCTGCTGCTTCTGACCATCGCCCTGGCGAAGCTGCTTGTTACCGCAACGACCATCGGACTGGGCATGCCAAGCGGGATTATCGGCCCCACCCTGTTTATCGGGGCGACCCTCGGAGGGGCGCTCGGAGTTCTGGCGAACATGCTGATGCCGACCCTGGCCTCAGAGCCTGGGTTTTACGCCGTGCTGGGTATGGGCGCCATGATGGGTTCCGTTCTACAAGCGCCGTTGGCCGCAATCATGGCGGTGATCGAGTTGACCCGAAACCCCAACGTCATTCTCCCTGCGATGTTGATCATCATCGTGTCCAGCTTGATCGCTTCCCACTACTTTCGACAGCGCTCGGTGTTTCTGACCATCCTGCAATTACAGGGGCTGGATTATCGTGCGGAGCCGCTAACTTTGGCTCTGCGTCGTGTAGCGGTGGGAGCCATCATGGAGAGAGGCATCAAGCGTTCACAGCAGAAGCTAGTATGGGGTGAGGCGAAAGAGCTGCTGCGCACAGAACCGCGCTGGATCATCATCGAGAGTGAAGGCGGCCCACGCGCCATTCTGCCTGCTGCGGATTTGGCCCGCTATCTGACGGAAGAAGAAGGCAAGCCCGAGTTTAACGCCGAAGAGGCGTCTCTGGACTTGCTCAGTATCCCCGCGCAGCGGCGAGATGTGGCGTCCCTGCATGTCCAGGCCACCCTGGAAGAAGCGCTGGATCGACTGAACGCCACTGGGGTGGAAGCCCTCTATGTCGAGCGTACAACCGCCCCACTGATCAAACCCATTATTGGTGTGATCACCCGCGCGGACCTGGAATCTTACTACCAGTACAAAAGCAAATAAGCATTTACTTATGCGATCAAGCAGAACAAGGAGCGCAGCATGCTTTGGATAAAAGCCTTTCATATTATCGCCATGGTGTGCTGGTTCGCCGGCATTTTTTACCTGCCGCGCCTGTTCGTCTATCACGCCATGAGCGAGGATCAAATCAGCAAGGAGCGCTTCAAAATCATGGAGCGCAAGCTGTATCGCGGCATAGCTACCCCGTCCATGGTCATTACTGTAATCTTGGGTCTGTGGCTGCTGTCATATAATTTTTCGGGCTATCTCGCCATGGGCTGGATGCACGCCAAACTGACAATGGTCGTCGCCTTGATCGGCTACCACTTTTACTGTGGGCATCTGTTAAAAGTATTCAAAGAAGACCGTAACCAACGCAGCCATGTTTTTTATCGCTGGCTCAATGAAGCCCCTGTACTGGTGTTGGTCGGCGTGGTCATTATGGTGGTGGTGCGTCCTTTTTAAGCGCAGGAATTCCGGTATTTGCATTCCCCATCCGGAGTTCCGACAATGCGCAACATAATTTGTCCTTTTTAAGCCATAGATACAGGAACAGGCATGACTATCTCAGAAGAACTTTTCAGCCGAGCCCAGCAACATATCCCCGGCGGCGTTAATTCGCCGGTGCGGGCGTTTCGCGGTGTCGGCGGAGCCCCGGTATTCTTCAGCAAAGGCGAAGGGGCGTATCTATACGATGAGGACGATAAGCGCTATATCGATTATGTCGGCTCCTGGGGTCCAATGATTCTGGGTCACGCCCATCCTGACGTACGTCAGGCTTTGGAGCGCCAACTCGTCAATGGCCTGGGTTTCGGCGCTCCTACTCGCATCGAAATCGACATGGCGGAAAAAGTCTGCGAGCTGGTTCCCTCCATTGAGATGGTGCGGATGGTGAACTCCGGCACCGAGGCAACCATGAGCGCCATCCGTCTGGCGCGAGGGTTCACCGGAAGAGACAAGATCGTTAAATTCGAAGGCTGTTATCATGGCCACGCTGACTCCCTACTAGTGAAAGCAGGCTCCGGCGCGCTGACCCTGGGCATACCCGACTCCCCCGGCGTTCCCGCCAGCGTGGCGGAACACACGCTTACTTTGACTTACAACGATGCGGTCATGGTCAGGGAAGTTTTCGCCCGCCACGGAGATGAAATCGCCGCGATTATCGTTGAGCCTGTCGCCGGCAATATGAATTGCATCCCGCCCGAGCCCGGCTTTCTGGAAACACTGCGCACTGTCTGTGACGAGCATGGATCAATCTTGATTTTCGATGAAGTCATGACCGGTTTCCGCGTCGCTCTGGGCGGAGCTCAGCAGGTTTATGGCGTCAAACCCGACTTGACCACGCTAGGCAAGGTAATCGGCGCCGGTCTGCCGGTTGGCGCATTCGGCGGTCGCCGTGACGTCATGTCGCACATCGCCCCATTGGGCCCGGTTTATCAGGCGGGAACGTTGTCCGGCAATCCTCTGGCCATGGCTTGTGGCTTGACCATGCTGAACAAGATCAGTGAGCCAGGCTTTTACGACGCACTGACCGCAAAAACTGAAGCGCTGGCGAAAGGTTTACAAGAGCGCGCACAAGCAGCTGGCGTTCCCCTGACCATCAATCAGGTTGGCGGCATGTTCGGCTTCTTTTTCAGTGAAGAGAAGAAAGTTTCCCGCTTTGACCAAGTCACCCGCTGTGATCTGGAGCGTTTCCGCAAGTTCTACCACGGCATGCTGGATAAAGGCGTGTACCTGGCGCCATCCGCTTATGAGGCGGGATTTGTCAGCGCAGCGCACTCCGACGAGGACATCCAAGCGACGCTGGATGCAGCCTCCAGCCTGTTCGCCTCAATGTAATGCTGAGCGGCGGGAATGTCCCGCCGTTATCTTCAAAGTCAGCCCTGACTTATGGGGAAGCCTTAACCGCTTCCCTTTTTCAGGCCCGATAAATTCCCGCTTACTTACCTTGCGCCTGACGCGCTTTATCCAGAGAGTACATAGCGGACTCCTTGAACGCTTTATCATCGCCCGCCAAAGACAACGCCTTCAGGCACAGTTGCTCAGATTTGGCGTAGCGTTGCTGCTCGTAGTGCAAGCGCGCCATCACCAGATAAACATCGCCAGCCTTCGGCGACATACGTTGCGCCCTCTCCACCATCAGCATCGCCTGGTCGTAGCGCCCTTCGCGAGCGGCAGTCTCAGCATTCGCCAGCATTTGGCGAGCCGCTGGTGTGGGCTCTACCCGGGAAATACGCACCGGGGGTGAAACCGGCCGCCCCGTGCGATCCGGTTGCTGCGGCGCAGCCGTTTCTGTCGCCGGCGTTGAAGGTTGCGTCGTCTCTGGACCCGTCTCCGTCGTCGCGCTGCGATAAGGGTTCACCCCGCAACCGGTCATCACCGCCAAGATTCCCAACACACAAACTCTATTCAGCAATCGCATCATTATTATTCCCCGGTATTAACCATCCCACCAGCTACGCAGCCAACGCTGCAGTGCATTATCGCGTCCGACGCAGGCCACCTCTTCGACAGGCGCGCTACCGCGCTGGAAAGGCATGGCGACAGAGCCGTCACACCCTTCGTCCGACTTTTTACCCGTGGCGCTATCCACCCACACCCATTCCACCGTCTCCGGGGTTGTGGGTACGAAGGACACCTGAGGCAATCGCTGATACAGATTCATCCAGACTTCCAAAGCGCCGGACGCCCCTGTCAGACGAGTCACGCTGTTATCGTCCTTACCCAGCCACACAGTCGTCTGGTATTGCCCATTAAAGCCGACAAACCAACTGTCGCGGTAGTCATCGGTCGTGCCTGTTTTACCCGCCACGGAATAGTCTTCCGGAAAGCGCTGATAGACGCGTCGGCCCGTGCCTTCACGCATGACATCGAACATGGCGTATTGGAGCAAATAAGTCGACGCTGGATCAACAACCTGATGAGTATCAAAAGGATATCTTGTCAGCAATTCGCCATCGGGTTTCGTCACCGCGCGAATTGCCCGCAAAGGCGTATCAAATCCGGTGGAGGCCAGGTTTTGATACAAATGAGCGACCTGAAGCGGCGTCAAATTCAACGCCCCAAGCAGCACTGACGGATATGGCGCGGCATCCGTCTCCACGCCAAGTTTGCGTACTTGATCCAATACCGCCGGTACGCCCAGCTCCAGTCCCAAACGAACATTAGCCAGGTTTAGTGAGTGCGCCAACGCATGCTGCAAGGTCACCTCACCATGAGTTTGCTTGTCATAGTTCTGCGGAGCCCATACATCGCCATTCTCAAACTTGATCGAAAAGGCTTCGTCTTTGATCGGCGTCGCCAGTGTGTACTTATCCTTCTCCTGCAAAGCCGTCAGCGCGATGACAGGCTTGATCAAAGAGCCGATCTGCCGCTTCGCTTCAAGCGCCCGATTAAAACCGGCGAACTGCGCGTCTTTGCCGCCAACCAAAGCGACAACCTCACCACTGTCCAGCGCAGTGGACACCAAAGCGCCTTGCAAGCCTTGGTTGGCCTTATTACGCTCCAACCCTTTCACCGTTTTACTTAACGCCGATTCAGCTTGCGACTGGATCAGCGGATCAAGGGTGGTGAAAATCCGCAGCCCTTCAGACTGTAAGTCCTCTTCACGATAATCTTTATCCAACTGTTGACGGACCAAATCCATGAAAGCCGGGTAGAGACTGTCGGAATATCGCGGCTGCGTCACCACACCCAGCGGGCGATTTTTAAAGCCAATGCTTTGCTCATTGGAGATCACCCCGCCGTCAGCCATCATCTGCAGCACCAAGTCGCGGCGCTTCTGCGCACGCTCGGGATGTTTGCGCGGGTTGTAATAAGAAGCGCCTTTGACGATCGCCACCAGCAGCGCGGATTTTTCCGGCGTCAAATCCTGCACCGGCACGCCAAAGTAGAACTGGCTGGCCATGCCAAAGCCGTGAATAGCGCGAGCGCCGGCCTGGCCCAGGAAGATCTCGTTACAGTAGGCTTCCAGAATCTCGTCTTTCTCGTAGTGCCACTCCAGCAACACAGCCATAATGGCCTCGTTGAACTTGCGCCAAATCGTCTGATCGCTGGATAAGTAAAAGTTCTTCACCAACTGCTGCGTCAGCGTACTGCCGCCCTGTACGACGCGTCCAGCGCGAATATTCACCCAGGTCGCCCGCATTATAGATAGAGGCGATACGCCGAAGTGGGAGTAGAAGTTCTTATCCTCAACCGCCACCAGCGCCTTCTTTAAACTATCCGGAACCTCTTTAAGGCTAACCAGTAAACGGTCTTCATGCTGGGCGGGATAAATGCCGCCAATAACCACCGGCTCAAGTCTGGACCAGTTCGTATCCGTCCCACTGGCGCTTACCCGACTAACGCCCTGGCCATCAAAATCCAGACGAAACTTCTGAGCTTTCTGATCGCCATCGGGAAACTTAAACGAACGGCTGTATACTTCCAGCGCGCTGGAAGACATGGAATAAGTTCCCGGTTGCCCCGGACGATCCGTACGCCGGTATCCCAGGCTCTTCAGCTCTTCCTCAACCTGTCCTCGGGTGTAGTTCTGGCCAGGAAAGAACTCCATGGGGCGGGCGAACACCTGGGCGGGTAGCTGCCAGCGTTTACCTTCGAACTTTTCTCTTACGGTCGCATCCAGATAAATGGTCCAGATCACCAGTAATACGGAGAGGACCAAAGTCACTTTAAAAAGGATCGAAAGAATGCGTCTTTTTGGTGCTGTCTTTTTCTTGCCGGGCCGCTTATTTGCAGGCTTGCGGGCTGTTTTAGGTTTCGACATGGGAATGTAGATGGTTTAAGCTCTAGTCTGCTGGCGCGGCTGCCTTTTATTCTCGTTGAAACGCGTTGTTTCAGGACGTTAGATGTGCGCCAGATGATTGTTTTTCGGGCGGTCGCGGCGGTTATCATAACCAATTTCAGCAATCAGTGGCATGAAACCCTCGCAATATTAAATAAGAAGGAGCGACGCGTGAGCGAGAGCTTAATTAAAGCGCTGCAGGATCCGGCAGTCTATGGACATCCCGTCACACAGTTTCAACTCGTCGAAACTCATATTTCCTGGGTCATTCTGACCGGGCCATACGCCTACAAAATCAAGAAACCCATGGATTTCGGCTTTCTTAATTTCACAGATCTGGAGCGCCGCCGTTTCTATTGCGAGGAAGAACTGCGACTTAATCGCCGTCTTGCGCCGGAGATTTACCAAGGGCTGGTCAGAATTACCGGTTCGGAGGCGGAGCCCTCCATTGATGGCGATGGAGACGTGATCGAATACGCCGTCAAAATGAAGCAGTTCAACCCTGAAGACCTGCTGAGCAAGCTACCCAATGACTCTGATAAGCTGCCCCGCTACCTGGACGCCCTCAGCCAGCAACTGGCGGACTTCCACATGCAAGAGTCCGCTGTCGCCGACGGCAGCTGCGAATTTGGCGACCCTGAGCAAGTATTCGCGCCGGTGCAGCAAAACTTCGACCAAGTCCGCCCCATGTTGTCGGACCCTGCGGAGTTACGGCAACTGGAATATATCGAAGGCTGGGCGCAAAGCACCTACGAGCGCCTGCGTCCGTTTCTGCAGTCGCGTAAAGACAAGGGCTTCGTACGTGAATGTCATGGCGATGTGCATCTCGGCAACGTGACCCTGTTTGAGGATAAAGTCACTCTGTTTGACTGTATTGAGTTTAACGAGGACTTTCGCTGGACGGATGTCTACAACGATCTCGCCTTCCTGATGATGGATCTGGAAGATCGGGGCATGAAACATCTGTCCTACCGGTTTTTGAATAAATACCTGGAAATTACTGGCGATTACGTCGGCGCTGAGTTGTTGCCTTTCTATAAGTCATACCGCGCCATGGTGCGATGTAAAGTGGCGCTGTTTACCCTCGGCGCCCCAGGGCTGAGCGAAGAAGCCAAAGCGGAACAGGTGCGTAAATATCGCAAGTACCTGGAGTTGGCGGAAAGCTATATGGATGTACCGACACGCTTTCTGCTCATTACCCACGGCGTCTCCGGCACGGGTAAATCCACCATCACCTCTCGATTACTGGAACGCTTAAGCGCCATTCGCCTGCGTTCGGACGTGGAGCGTAAGCGCCTGTTCGGCTTTTCTAATCTGGATAACACGGGCGCTTCCGGCAGCGATCAGGGCATCTATAACAAAGACGCCTCTATTAAAACCTACACCCATCTCGCCGACACCGCTCGCGCCCTATTGCACTGTGGAGCGGCTGTTATCATCGACGCGACCTTCCTTCGCTATGATCAACGCCAGCAGATGGAAAAAGTAGCGGAAGAAGAGGGCGTCCCGTTCGCTGTAGTGGACTGCCGCGTGCCCTTGGACGAAATTGAACGTCGTCTAAACCGCCGCAAGGAAAAGAACGATGATCCTGCGGAAGCGGATGTGGAAGTGATGCACAAACAGCTCACCCGGGATGAGCCATTCCAGGAGGATGAACTGCCTCACGTGCTTGTGGTCTCCACAGATAGCTCAGAGGACATCCATACTCTGACTGAAAAGTTAGTACAACGTCTTGGCGCAGCATAAGCTGCGCCGCTTCGCTCCTTATTCTTTGCAATTGCGTCGTTTTATCGTTCCGTTTTGTTACGGAACACTACATGACTTGACTTAAACCTCTGTCTATACTGCGATTATGCGTCGTTACAATAACGGCGCCCCGAATAGCGTTTACTCAGGGCGGCGTTATCCGCCCAATCGCAGAATTGTTTCCGGAGGTGCAGCTCAATGGAACGGGTCAAGATAATAGATCACCCTCTTTATCAACTGCTTCGTTCTGAGAAGGTCGAGGAGTTCAATAAGCAGAAACAGTCATCCCCTGTTCCCAGCTTTGAGCTCTGTGACTTTCGTGGCCTGGATTTACGCGGCCTTGATGCTTCAGGCCTGGACCTTAAAGGCGCGTACTTTCGTGGAGCGGATCTGCGTGGTATCGATTTCCGCAAAGCGGATCTGGAAGGCTCCAGTATCGCCAGCACCAAAATTTCTGGCTGTTATTTTCCTGAAGAGCTGTCTCCAGATGAGATTGTAATGTCAGTCACCCATGGCACGCGCCTACGCTACCGTCGTTGAACCGGAACCGGACCTATGTTTTTACTTGGTGAACACGTGGCCTCCGTCGAAGGCCTACTCGAATATGTAAACAGCTCCGCGCGCAGCCTGCAAAGATTGCTTCCTCCCAGCCCTAACCATATAGAGCTGTACCCCGGCACAGATCTGTTCAGGCGTATTCCCCGCGGCCATTTGTGCCTGGTGAGACGCGGCATGCTCTCGGCTGTCATGGATAACCGCGTGGCTTATATTCTTCAACCTGGAGATGTCGCCGGTATTGAAGGCGGCATTAAAGCGGCGACTGTCAGCTATGTGTGTGAAGATCCAGTAGAGCTGGATTGCTTTTCTCCCGTCGCTTTTCAGGAACTGATGAAAGAAAACCAGCAGCTCTCTAACACATGGCAAAGCTATGTCGTCGGTCTGATGACCCTTTTCAGCCACTCCTACGGCGATATCAGTAAAGAACAACATCGCCCTCAGGCCGGGTTTACTCGCTACAAGCCGGGGGATGTCATCATTCGCCAGGGTGAAGAAGCAGACAACGTCTACACCATGATGATGGGCGACGCGAAAGTCTTTATTGATGATCAGGAAGTCGGCGAGGTGCACGAAGGGGAAATATTCGGCGCTATCGCCGCTTTGACCAACGCACCTCGCAACGCCACGGTGGTGGCGGGGAATTCATGCACGGTCATGGCTGTGCCCAAATCCCAGTTTGTCAGTCTGATTCACGCCCATCCGGAAACCTGCTTCCATTTACTGGAAAATATGGCTCGGGCCATCAACGATCTGAACCGCCGCCTGACTGGCGACTCCGCTGCGCTTTAGCTTTATTCATGGCATCACGAAAACTGCTGGGCGCAGTGCCGGCATGTGAGCTGGATCAATTAGAAAACAGCGCCAGCCGAGGCTTTCAATTAGCCGAACACAGCGTTTTTGTCGTCAAGCAACGAAACGCCCTTTTCGCCTACATAAATAGCTGCCCACATTTAGGCATAGAGCTCGAGTGGATGCCAGACCAGTTTCTCGATCAAGCCCGGCAATTTATTCACTGCGCTACACACGGCGCACTATTTCTGATCCATTCTGGAGAGTGCATCAGCGGCCCATGCCAGGGGCAATCCCTTCAGCGGCTGGACATGGAGCGCGGTGACGATGAGTGGCGCTTTTACCTGCATCGCTGACGCCGAATTAAAACGCCTCTGGATCGAATGGAATCACCTCTAGTTTCCGGGAAAGCCTTATTTCCCCTGGCGTAATTTCTGATTTATACGCCAACACCTCCACTCCCGCCTCAATGGCTTCCGTCAGCAAAATCCCATAGCGGGCGTCGATGTGTGACGCGGGGCTCACCACAGTAATGCCGCTGTGGTTAACGCAGAAGACCAACGCAGCCCTCTTTCCATTTCGCACCACAGACATCAGCTCTTCCAGATGCTTTTGCCCGCGCGTGCTGACGGCGTCGGGAAAGTAGCCGCGCCCATTCAAGCAAAGAGTGACGTTTTTCACTTCTACATAGCAGTCGGGAAGCTCGGAAGAACCAGAAAGCATCCAATCAGCCCGGCTGTTTTGATCGCCGAATTTCACTTCCGCCTTCTTCAAAGGATATCCCTGTAATTCCTTGATCACACCGGCGTCAATGGCCTCGCCCACCAGCTGATTTGGGCGCGCCGTGTTCACGCATGCAAACTCTCCTTCTGGTGTCTCCACCAACTCCCATGTATGCCGATATTTACGGGCGGGATTGCCGGAATCGCTGTAGTACACAAGACTCCCCGGCTCAGCGCACCCTGTCATCGCTCCGGTATTAGGGCAGTGAATGGTCAACTCGCCGCCATCGTGAAGCTGGATGTCCGCCAGAAACCTTTTGTATCGTTTCAGCAATCGTCCAGGGGTTGAAACTGTATCTATTTTCAAAAAAATGACTCCTTGTTCGCACTGATAAACCCCGAAAATAGCAATCGCATTAAATTGGGCTACTTTGAAATAAATAAGGGTTGGCGATCAGTTCAGTTATCTGCTATGTTTCGCTCGCTTAAATCCTGACAAATCGCGAATATTAGCAAATATAAGTCCAGTGCGGGCGCGGGAGCCTACACTACTTTTGAGAAGTGACTAGACGAGGCAGAAGATATGCCAAATGAAAAAGCGGGTAGCGCTGGTAAATTCACGAATTTTACTCCGTATGAAATTGGTGAAAACGAAGAATACATGAGCCCTCCTCAGCTGGAGCATTTCAAACAGATCCTGCTGGACTGGAAACAAGAGCTCATGGAAGAAGTAGACCGCACCATGCATCATATGCAAGAAGACGCGGCCAACTACGCAGACCCCAGCGATAGAGCAACTCAGGAAGAAGAATTCAGCTTGGAACTACGTACTCGCGACAGAGAGCGTAAGCTGATCAAGAAAATTGACCAGACTATCGATCAGATTGATCGGGAAGATTACGGTTTTTGTGAATCCTGCGGCGTGGAAATCGGCATTCGCCGTTTGGAAGCCCGCCCAACCGCCACACTGTGTATCGATTGCAAAACACTGGCGGAAATTCGGGAAAAGCAAACCGGCATCTAATCCGGCCTCGCCCGCGCCTCAATGCTGGCAGTCTCTTCGGATATCTATCGAGGGCGCTTCGCGCCCTCTCCCACAGGCCCCCTTCACTTCGGCTCATTGGTCGGCGCGCTGGCCAGCTATCTTGATGCGCGCAGCAGACAAGGCGTCTGGCTCGTTCGCATTGAAGACATCGACCCTCTACGGGAAGTACCCGGCTCCGCTGACAGCATTTTGCGAACACTCGAGGCTCACGGCCTGCAGTGGGACGAAAACGTTGTCTATCAATCTCAACGCCTCTCTTCCTACACTGAACTACTCGCGCAATTGCTTGCGAGCGGCCACGCTTACCCTTGCCCATGCAGTCGCAAAGAGCTGTCTGAGCGACACGGACGCCACTTGGACGCCTGTCGCTTACGCCAAACGAACCCGGACGCCGAATACGCCTATCGATTTGCCGTAACTGACGCAGAATACAGTTTTAATGACCTGATACAAGGCGTCGTTCCCTACCATCTGCATGGAGAACTGGATGATTTCGTCATTCGGCGTAAAGAAGGGTTTTTCTCCTACCAACTGGCGGTGGTATGCGATGACTTGGCGCAAAATATCAGCCACATCATTCGCGGCTCCGACTTGCTTAACTCCACGCCATTGCAGCACCAAATGTATAAAGCATTGAGCAAAGAGTCGCCGCAAGTCGGACATTTCCCGGTCGTCGTCGATGCTTACGGAGCCAAACTCAGTAAGCAGAACCTGGCCCCCGGACTGGATAACCGGCAAATCATGAGTAACCTCAGAGCGGCGGCAGCGGCGCTGTTGATCGATAACGCAGAGCTGGCGCAGGCTGAAACGCCTCAGGAACTTCTGCCACAACTAACGATAAACTGGTCCCGCGACAAGATCCATGGACTGCGCAGCGTTCCCCTGCCTGACATAACTGGCGCATAAGGCGCTTAAAACCTGTTACCCTGCTTTCACCCACTTATATTTAATAAGTGCGCGAAAACAAACAATTGGGAAGCCAAAAAGGTATTTTGCATGCTCCCGTTTCCTCCAGTAACATGGACAAACCTAGTCTTCCGGGTATTTTGGTAACGCGGTCTATGTATATTTATCGCTTGGTGTTTCTGCTGATTTTAGGCGTCTACATATTTTCACCAGTGATCATGGACTGGTGGATCGCGCCAGGTAGCGCTTGGTACAGGCCTTACATTATCTGGTCTCTGCTGATCGTCGTCGCATACTGGTTAGAGCGAAAGCGGGGACCGAATGAATTTTAGCGCCTGGAGCCTGCTCGCCTACGGAGCCTTGTACCTCAGCGCATTGTTTGGCCTGGCTTATATCACCGAGCGCGGCTGGATACCTTTGCGTTGGGTTCGGCACCCCGCCACCTATGTTCTATCTCTCGGCGTCTACGCCAGCGCCTGGGCGTTTTACGGCTCCGTCGGCTTGGCTTACGAATTCGGCTACGGCTTTCTAGCTTTCTACCTGGGTGTCTGTGGCGCCTTTCTCCTTGCGCCGGTGTTGTTGATTCCTGTTCTGCGGGTTACAAAATCCTATCAACTTTCTTCAGTGGCGGACTTATTCACCTTCCGCTACAGGAGTCAGGCTGCTGGCACCATCAGCACGCTCTTCATCAGTTTCGCTTCACTCGCGCTGCTGGCGCTGCAGTTCCAGGCGCTCGACAACTCTCTGCATGTCCTGGCTCCGTCTCAGGACACACGGATCGTCAGTGTGCTGTTCTGCGCCATGATTATTTTCTTCGCCATCTTTTTCGGCGCCCGCGGGCAAACTCGCGCGGAAAGACACCCCAGCCTGATCGTGGCGATAGCGCTTGAAGGCGGACTCAAGCTGGTGATCATTCTGGCCCTGGCCATATTGATCGCCTATCAGGTGTTCGGCGGCTTCGGAGAAGTGAACAGCTGGCTGCAAGAGAACGCGCAACGCATCAGCGCCATGGAGCGCCACTTAGAGGAAGGACCCTGGCGGGCGATGCTGCTGATATTCTTCGCATCCGCCCTGGTGATGCCGCACATGTTTCATGTCACCTTTACGGAAAACCTGAATCCCACCGCGCTTTACAAAGCAAGCTGGGGACTGCCGGTGTACCTGCTCCTGATGAGTCTGCCCATCCCAATTTTCATGTGGGCGGGCATCAAGCTGTCCGTTCCCACAACGCCGGAGTTTTTTATTCTGGGCCTGGGTCAGGTGCTCAACGCCCCCTGGATCAGCATTGTCGCCTTTCTTGGCGGACTGACCGCCGCCAGCGGTTTACTGATCGTGACCTGCCTGGCGCTGGCTTCAATGATGCTTAACCACGTTATTCTCCCTGTGTATCAGCCTTTGTCCCGCGGCAATATTTATTCCTGGCTGACCTGGGTAAGACGCGGGTTAATCTTGTTTATCCTTGGCTCCGGCTACCTGTTCTCTCTATTCCTGGACAACCGCTTTTCTCTTTCCGAGCTGGGCATACTGGCTTTTTCCGCCGGCCTGCAATTGCTGCCGGGGGTGATGGCGGTCATCTATTGGCCCCTGGGAAATCGCAACGGGTTCATCAGTGGCTTATGCGCCGGCGTAAGCTTGTGGTTCGTCACCATGCCACTGCCCATCCTGTTTGGCGTAGACGTATTCTCGGTCAATCCATGGCGCGACAGCTACAGCTTCAATCCTGACGACTGGCACTACTATGTGATGGCGTCGCTAACGCTGAATATTTTCATTTTCGTTATGGTCAGCCTGTTTACCGACGCCTCTCAAGCGGAAGCGCGTTCCGCCCAGGCCTGCTCCGTCGACACATTGATGCGGCCATCACGGCGCGAACTGGTCGCCACCAGCTCCGAGCAGTTTAAGGATTTTCTGACAGAGTCTCTGGGCCGCCAAGCTGCTGAGAGGGAAGTGAATCACGCTCTTGCGCAGTTGCAGTTGCACGAAGTCGAGTACCGCCCCTACGCGCTACGCAGACTGCGCGATCAGATCGAAGCCAATTTGTCAGGATTGTTAGGCCCGGCTCTGGCGCAGGACATAGTCAAACAGAATCTCAGCTTCAAGCCCGCCACCAGCGTTGCCCCCGCTCAGGACATTTACTTCGTTGAGAGCAAACTGGAGGAATACCATAACCGCCTCAGCGGACTTGCAGGCGAGCTGGATACGCTGCGCCGTTACCATCGGCAAACCCTGCAAAATCTGCCTATCGCCACCTGCTCTTTAGGCGCCGACCTTGAGGTGTTGATGTGGAATCACGCGATGGAACAGCTGACGGGAATTCCCGCTCCACAGGTCATCGGTTCGCACATCAGCGCTATCGCCAAGCCCTGGTCCACGCTGCTATTCAGCTTCGCCAATGCGGAAGAGCGCCATGTCTCCAAGAAACGCTTGGACATTAGCGGCGCGCCACACTGGTTCAATCTGCACAAAGCCGCGATTGAAAGCGATGGCGCATCCGGCGCAGGGCAAGTGTTGCTTTTAGAAGATTATACGGAGACCCAGTTATTGGAAGACGAGCTGGTTCATAGTGAACGCCTTGCTTCCGTGGGACGTCTTGCAGCGGGGGTCGCCCACGAAATTGGCAACCCGGTAACAGGCATCGCCTGTCTTGCCCAAAACCTCAAACTAATGACCAGCAACGAAGAAGTGCTGGAGACAGCGGGACATATTCTTGTGCAGACCCAGCGGGTCTCTAGAATTTTACAAACCCTGATGAATTTCGCGCGCTCCGGCAATTACACGCAATCCGCCCAGCATGGGCCGACGGAGTTAAAACGTTGCGTCGACGAAGCGATACACTTACTCTCCTTATCCACTAAAGAGCCACAGGTGCTCTACGTCAACGAAGTGGACGAAACGGTAAAGGTAATGGGCGACGGACAACGCCTGGTGCAGGTGTTCGTCAACTTGCTCAGCAACGCCCGCGACGCTTCGGAGGCTTCAGCCAATATCTGGGTGAGAGCGACGCTGCAACAATATTCCATCCACGTTGAAGTGGAGGATGAAGGCAGCGGCATCAGCGGCGACCAGATAGATCACCTGTTCGAGCCCTTCTATACCACCAAAGGCCCCGATAAGGGCACTGGTTTGGGGCTGTCTCTGGTGTACAGCATTATAGAAGAGCACTACGGCCACATTCGGATAGAAAGTCCGGCTGATAAAGAATCCGGCAAAGGAACCCGGGTCATTATCGAACTACCGGCTTATCAGTCCGACTCAGAAAGTATCTCTGCAGAGTTAACGGAAACTTAAGCTATGGCTTTAATCTTGATTGTAGAAGACGAGAGCATTATCCGCTCCGCCCTGACGCGACTCTTACAGCACAACGGTTACGCCGTCGCCGAAGCGGACTCCGTTGATCGCGCCCTGGAAGTTGCGGAGCAAAGCAAGCCGGATTTGATCATTTCCGATCTGCGTCTTCCCGGTCGACCCGGCACCGATCTGATTCAGGCGACCGAGACTCCCGTCCTGATCATGACCAGTTACGCCAGCCTGCGCTCCGCCGTGGATTCCATGAAACTCGGCGCGGTGGACTATATCGCCAAGCCTTTCGATCACGACGAGATGCTGGCGTCGATCAAATCCATCCTGGACCGGCGCCCCGCCAAGCCCTCGCCTCCCAAACTTGAAGCGGAAAATTCTTCAGCGCGCACGGACATCAATGACCTGATGTTCGGTGAATGCACAGAAATGCTGAAGCTGTTCGATTTGATCGGTAAAGTCTCCCCGACCGACACCACCGTCCTGATTCAAGGCGAGTCAGGTACGGGTAAAGAGCTGGCCGCACGCGCTCTGCATATGTTGAGCCGACGCAGGGAAGGCGCCCTCATCTGCGTCAACTGCGCAGCGATTCCAGAAACACTGATTGAGTCCGAGCTATTCGGCCATGAAAAAGGCGCGTTTACGGGCGCTGTGGGCGCGCGTAGCGGCCTGATAGAGGCGGCTGATGGCGGCACCTTATTTCTCGACGAAATAGGCGAACTGCCACTGGAAGCCCAGGCGCGTTTGTTACGGGTGCTCCAAGAAGGCGAGATTCGTCGGGTCGGCTCCACCCAGTCCAAACGCGTGGACGTACGCCTCATCGCCGCAACGCACCGTAACCTCAAGGCCATGACGAAAGTGGGCGAGTTTCGGGAGGACTTGTTTTACCGACTCAACGTCATGCAGCTCCGCATCCCCCCATTGCGCGACCGGGAAGATGATGTCATCGGCCTGGCTAAAATGCTGCTGACTAAAATGGGCGAGCGTATGGATAAGCCCAACCTCAAGTTCGATAAGGACGCCCTCACCCTTATTCGCCGCTATCAGTGGCCAGGCAACGTGCGAGAGATGGAGAACGCCGTCGAGCGCGCTGTCATCCTCTCGGACAGCGACCATATTGGCAAAGACCTGCTGGCGATTGATCTGGAAGGTGAGCTGGATATCCCCGAAGGTATGCTGAGTATGGATAACCCCGCCAACTCCAAAGGCGCGGATAAAGGCACCGATCTGTCATTAGAGGACTATTTCCAGCACTTTGTACTGGAAAACCAGGACACCATGAGCGAAACCGAGTTGGCCCGAAAATTGGGCATCAGCCGCAAGAGTTTGTGGGAGCGTCGACAGCGTTTGGGCATACCGCGCACCAAAAAAAGCGCTAAGTAACACTTTTTCCAGCCAGCCCGGCTCATCCGGGCTGCAATTCCCCCACACTTTCTTTTCTCACGCCCCAAATCGCCCATCTTTGATCAACATTTAGTCGAAATCGCGCATTTATTGCTCACAACCTTAAATTATTGCGCTAAGCCGACTTGCATATTCACTAATGTGGACCATAATTTTGATTAAAAAACAGCCTAAATGCGCCTCGCGCCCCTCTTTGTGACACCAACTGCGGTTGAGTTGTTACCCAGCGTTACTTTGGGGAACACCAGGATGCCCTTTCAGTGGGCATTGGTAACACTCAGGTAAGCAAAAACACGTATGACTTTTGAACACTTGCAGCTACATTGCTGTTTTATAATGTTTTTTTAATTTTATGGCACGCCCCATGCTCTCTTACAGTGCAAAATAAAAATAAAAATGCACCGAACTGCACAAATAAAAATAAAAAAGCAGAGTGAACAAAAAGAACAACCCAGAACAAAAATAAAAATACGGGTGGCGAACTGATTGTTTTGGATGCCGAGCTTTTTAGTGGTATTTCAAGGTATGGGTAGGGTGTCTAGTATTAAAAAGAACCACGACAGTGGACATTCTAGACATAAACAACACTATCCAAATCCCTATTATCACTCAAAGTATTCAAAGCGTTCCGTTTGTAACTAATACTCTAGGCTCTAATTGTGGAGCGACCAATCGTTTGGGACCAAGACAAAAATAAAAACAAAAAATCGTCTAACCTTCTTCTCAGTGGGGGAAAGCAACATTGCTTTCCCCTTAGTTATTCTCCCCTCTTCTCATTTTTTCCTTAAATTTCCGTCTTTTGTCGACTAATGCCTCATCAAAGCTATGCTTAAAGCATATTGGGTCTGTGCACCTTTCAGCCGCATTCCACCACGTATGAGGCACGGCTTTTGCTGTCGCAATATCCGTTACAAAAGAGTACACTCCGGCCCTCGAAATCATTGGTATTGATAGACACAAGATCGTCATGCTGAAAAAGTTAATGGGCCTGATAAAACCGGGACGCAAAGAAGCCGGCGCAAAACCTTTGAAACTGCGAATCATCCCCCGCGACAGCCATACAGTCTCACGCAAGCAGATCAGCCCTGCGGCGTTGAAAGTTCTCTACCGCCTGAACAGCGCCAACTATGACGCCTTTCTAGTCGGCGGCGGCGTCCGCGATTTATTACTGGGCGAACAGCCCAAAGACTTCGACGTCGCCACAAGCGCAACCCCAGAGCAAGTGCGCGAGCAGTTCAACAACTGCCGTCTGATCGGGCGTCGTTTCCGCCTCGCTCATGTGCGCTTCGGTCGTGAGATCATCGAAGTCGCCACGTTTCGCGCCGGCCATCAAAATGCTGGCGAAGACGATGGCGACGCGGTCACCAGCGACTCAGGCCAGATATTGCGCGACAATGTCTACGGTAATCAGGAAGAAGACGCGCTACGCCGCGACTTCACCGTTAACGCGCTCTATTACTGCGTCAGAGATTTCAGTATTTATGACTACGCTGGCGGAATCGAAGACATTGAGCACCAGGTTCTGCGGCTGATCGGCGATCCTGAAACCCGTTATCGGGAAGACCCCGTACGCATGCTGCGCGCAGCCCGATTCGCGGCAAAACTGGATTTTTCCATCGAAGAACGCACCGCCAGTCCTATTCTGGAACTGGGGCCTTTGCTTCTCAACATTCCCTCCGCGCGTTTGTTTGAAGAAGTACTGAAGCTGTTCTTATCCGGCAAAGCCGTACGCACATTCGAAATTTTGCGCCAGTTCGACTTATTCAAGTTTCTGTTTCCAGAAACCGACCGCCTGTTGGAAGCTGAGCACCCATACGCGGAAAAACTGATCCTGCAGGCGCTGCGCAATACAGATAAGCGAATCGCCCAGGACAAACCAGTAACTCCTGCGTTCTTGTACGCAGCCATGTTGTGGTCGCCAATGCAAAGGCTGCAGCAGCGTTATCTGGACGATGGCTTGCCTCCCATGCAGGCGATGCATAAGGCTATCGACAAAGTACTGGCGCAGCAGGTCAAACACACTGCCTTGCCCAAGCGTTTTAGCCAGCCCATGCGCGAAATCTGGGAATTGCAGCTCCGTCTGCCCCGCAAACAAAGCAAGCGTCTGCAAGGCTTAGTGGAGCATCCACGCTTCCGCGCCGCCTATGACTTCCTGGTCTTACGCGAACAAAGCGGTGAAGACCTGCAGGGACTTGGCGAGTGGTGGACGCGCTACCAGGAAGCCGATGACCAGGGGCGCAGCAAATTGCAGCAGCAAGGCCCTAAACGGGACGGCTCCGGCGGACGCAGACGTCCGCGCAGACGCCCGCGCCGCACTAACAACAGTGCGCCATCGCAATGACAAACTGCTATGTCGGCCTGGGTAGCAACCTAAGCCAGCCTGAGCAACAGCTGCGCCAAGCGCTAAGCGCATTGGAAGATATACCCGGAGTCCAGTTGTTGCAGGCGTCCAGCCTGTATCGCAGCGCGCCGCTCGGCGCGCCTGACCAGCCCTGGTATGTCAACGCTGTCGCACAGCTGGAAACCAGCCTGTCCTCCCTCGACCTGTTGCGAGAGCTGCAAACAATCGAAAACAACCAAGGGCGCGTACGCCAGGGCGAACGCTGGACTCCCAGAACCCTGGATCTGGATTTGCTGTTATTTGGAGAACAGACCATCAACAGCGAAGAATTGATCGTACCTCACTACGCCATGCATGAGCGTAATTTCGTTATTTTCCCCCTGGCTGAAATTGCGCCAAACTGCGTTATTCCGGGCATTGGACTGATCTCCGCCCTGCTTGCGACATTGCCGCAGGAAGGCATTGAGCGTATTCAGTAGAGCGAAACGTCGACCCAACGCATCCGGGGCTTTATTCACACCAGGTTTCCATTTAGTCTATTGCCTCCAACAGTACAGGATGATTGCATGTCCATCACTCTGAGCACCCTCCTGGACCTCAAGAAGAAATCCGAAAAGTTCGCGGTAATGACCGCCTATGACGCCACCTTCGCCTACGAAATGGATCAGGCTGGCGTTGAGGTGATATTGGTCGGCGATTCGCTCGGTATGGTTTTACAGGGTCACGACAGTACGGTTCCAGTTCGCCTGGAAGACATGGTTTACCACACGGCGTCAGTCAAACGCGGCGCGCGCAACGCGTTCATCATCGCCGACATGCCTTTTATGAGTTACGGCACGCCGGAACAAGCGATGGCCGGCGCCAAGCAGCTCATGCAAGCGGGCGCGCATATGGTAAAACTGGAAGGTGGAGCCTGGCTTTGTGACGCCATTGCTCATCTTTCCCGCCAGGGCGTCCCGGTATGCGCTCATTTGGGACTAACACCGCAATCCGTCAACAAATTCGGCGGGTATAAAGTGCAAGGCAAAGAAGCAAGTCAGGCGCAGGTGATGCTGGACGACGCCAAGGCATTAGAACAAGCCGGCGCGGACATATTATTGCTGGAGTGCGTGCCCACCAAGCTCGCCAAGCAATTGACGGAAGAAGTCAGCGCGCCAGTCGTCGGTATTGGCGCTGGGCCTTACACTGACGGACAAGTGTTGGTTATGCACGATCTTTTAGGAATCGGCGCAGGTAAGAAACCGAAGTTCGTCAAAAACTTCCTTACCGGTTCCGATTCTATTCAAGCAGCGTTTAAAGGTTATGTGGAGGCCGTCAAAAGCGGCGCATTTCCGGCGGAGGAGCACAGCTTCAACATATGATCACCATCCACAGGGTTAAAGATCTGCGCGCCGCAATCCGGCAGCAGCGTACGCAAGGGAAACGCATTGGACTGGTGCCCACCATGGGCAACCTGCATGCAGGGCATGTCAGCCTTGTCAAACAAGCCAAGGAATTGTGCGACTATGTGGTGACGTCCATTTTCGTTAACCCGCTGCAATTCGGGGCAAACGAGGATCTGGACAAGTATCCGAGAACCCTGGACGCAGATAAAGAAAAGCTGGTCGCCGCCGGCAACCACCTTTTATTCACCCCGGAGGTCAGTCAGCTGTACCCTGAGGGAATAGAGCGTCACACTAAGGTCATCACGCCAGCGCTGAGCGAGCTTCATTGCGGCGCCAGCCGGCCCGGACACTTTACCGGCGTGACGACCGTCGTATCCATGCTATTCAATATGGTGCAGCCTGATGTCGCCATATTTGGTGAAAAAGACTTTCAGCAATTGGCGGTCATTCGCAAAATGACCCGCGATCTGTATCTCCCCATTGTCATTGAGAGCGGTTCCACCCTCAGGGAAACGGACGGTCTGGCGATGAGTTCCCGCAATGGCTACCTTTCCGCCGAACAACGCCAAACGGCGCCATTGCTGTACAAGCTCCTGCAGGAAAGTGCGGAGCAGATTGAAAATGGCGACAAGGACTTCGCCGCAATAAGCGCAGAAGCCAACAATAAACTGACAAAAGCCGGCTTCGTTCCTGACTACTTCAATATTGTGAACAGCGACACTTTGTCTCCGGCGGTCGCCAGTGACAGCGATATCACGATACTTGCAGCGGCCTATCTGGGAACGACAAGGCTTATCGACAACATCAGCGTACACCTAGGTTGATACCCTTCATCAATCCCAAGGAAATTCAAAACAATGCAAGACACGCCTCAAACGCTTAACGATAAGGCTAGAGAAAGCTGGCGGGCGTTGCAGCAACATGCTGCAAACACCGCCAACGACCATATTCTGGATTACTTTCACCGCGATCCCGCCAGAGTCCAAAGTTACTCTCTCACCGCTGCGGGACTCACTCTGGACTACTCCAAAAACAGAGCAAACTCCGCTACGTTGGAAAAGCTGGTAAAACTGGCTGAAGACGCAGGGATGAAAAAGTCCATCGACGCCATGTTCGCTGGCGAGCCGATCAACCATACAGAAGGTCGCGCGGTACTTCATACCGCACTGCGCAGCAGTTCAGCTACGCCCGTGCTGGTGGATGGTCAGGATATCAAACCTGAAATTCGCAGTGCCCTGGCGCAAATGGAGCAATTCGTTAGCAAGGTTCACCGTGGCGAATGGTTAGGTTACAGCGGCAAGCCGATCAATGATGTCGTCAGTATCGGCATCGGTGGTTCTTATCTGGGGCCTCGTGTTGCTGTAGAAGCACTGCGCCCTTACTGGCAGGAAAATATCCGCTGCCACTTCGTCTCCAATGTGGACGGCTCTGACATTGCCTACACCCTGGAGAACCTGAACCCAGAGACAACCTTGTTCATAGTCCAGTCCAAGTCTTTCACGACTCAGGAGACACTGGCGAACTCCATGACGGCTCGCGAATGGTATTTGCGCGAAGGCGGCTCTGAAGCGGGACTGAGCAAGCATTTTGTCGCAGTTTCCAGCAACGTGCAGCGCGCCCGCGATTTCGGTATCGATGCGGAAAATGTATTCCCGATGTGGGACTGGGTGGGTGGACGCTACTCTTTGTGGTCCGCTATTGGCTTGCCCATTGCGCTGCAGGTGGGCATGAAAGCCTTCAGAGAGTTGCTCGCCGGCGCAGAAGCCATGGATCAGCACTTCAAAACAGCGCCGCTTGAACAGAATATGCCAGTATTGATGGGCATGCTGGGCATCTGGTATCACAATTTCCTGGGCGCGGACAGCTACGTTATCCTGCCCTATGACCAGACGCTTGAGAATCTGCCTGCGCACCTGCAGCAAGTTGATATGGAAAGCAACGGCAAGGGCGTCAACCGCGCAGGCGTTGGCGTCGACTACGCCACAGGCCCTATTATCTGGGGCGGCGCCGGTACTAATGGCCAGCATGCCTATCACCAGTTACTACACCAAGGCACACGCTGGACCCCAGCGGACTTCATACTGCCGCTGAAATCCCACAAGCCCGCCGGGCGTCATCACGCCATGCTTGCCTCCAACTGCTTTGCGCAAAGTCAGGCTTTGATGTGCGGCAAGTCTCTGGAAAAGGCCCGCCAGGAGCTGCTCGATGGCGGCATGTCATCAGAGCGAGCAGAGGAACTGGCGCCTCATAAAGTGATTCCCGGCAACCGTCCCAGCAACACGCTGGTGATGGACGAAATCAACCCGCATACACTCGGCGCGCTGATCGCCCTGTATGAGCAGAAAGTTTTCGTGCAGGGAGTTATCTGGAACTTAAATTCTTTTGATCAGTGGGGCGTAGAGCTGGGCAAACAACTCAGCGACAGCATATTGCCCATGCTGCTGGACACAGGTGCGTCGACGGATGCGCTAGATCCGTCCAGCGCGGCGCTGGTGGAGAAATTCCGCAAAGCCAACGGCTCCGGGAGCTAACTCTCCCGGATTCCGCTAGAAAGTCTGATCGCGCCAACTAAAGGCGACTCTGTGAAGTTGCTGGGCGCGATCGTACTTTTCCCACAACTCCGCGTAGGAGACGTTCAAGGCAGGGTGACGCTCATTGGGTTCAAGTTCAGCCAAGGGCAGCAAAACATACGCATTCTCGGTTATTTCACCCCGCGGAAGCGCAATCCCCTCCACTTCCCCCACAACATCCCCATAGGTAAGGATATCGATATCCAGCGTGCGCCCAGAGTGCTTGGACTCCAACCCCGTACGCCCACTGCTCGCTTCAATCTGCTTCAAGGTGCGCTGCACTGCGCCAACCGACTCATCAGTGTGAAACGCCGCCACCAAGTTGATGAAGGCGTCGCCGGCGAACCCAATCGCTTCCGACTCATACACCGGCGATAAACGCAGATCCTGAAAATGCGCATCCAACGCGTCTAGCGCCAGAGCAATATTCTTATCCGGGTCGATATTGCTGCCAATACCAACAACCACCTTAACCACTCTTGCGAGCTCCTCTTTCAATTCTTACTCCCACGCTACGCGCTTCCGCGACAGCGCCAGGCTTTCGGATCGTCAGACGCAACCAGGGCGCGCCAAACTCTTTCTGCAGCAATTCAGCAAACCGCTCCGCCAAAGTTTCAATGAGTTGGAAACGACTGGCGGCCGCATATTCACGCAAACGCTCGCTGACGGCTGCATAGTTCAAGGTGAGATCAAGGTTATCCTCACGCGCAGCGCCAGAAATATCGCAACCCAGCTCGATATCAACAAAAAGCCGTTGTTGATATCCCTTCTCAAATTCGTAAACACCGATTATGGCGTCTACCTGCAAACCTTCAATAAGTACTGTATCCATGACACCTAACATACGCCCGTCGTTTATACGCTGGGAAAGAAGCGCTCCCTAGCGACCAAAGGGGTGTAGACAAGCAACCTCTATTATGGCTCATAATCTACGCAGTCTGATCTATTTTAAGCCGCAGGGGCCCATGGAGCATCCTTTTCAACTTCTCATGGCGACATCCATCGCCTACCTGCTCGGCTCCATCATGGGGGCCTACTGGGTATGCCGTTACTTCCAGCTCCCCGACCCCACCGAAGCGGGCTCCGGCAATCCTGGCGCGACCAATATTTACCGCCTCGGCGGCCCCATTCCCGCCACGCTCACTTTATTCTGGGACGCCGCCAAAGGCGCCGCCGCCGTTTGTATTGCAGCCATGCTGGGACTGTCGCCCTATGAGCAAGGCGTCACCGCCGTAGCGGCGATTGTCGGCCATATGCTACCGGCTTTTCATCACTTCAAGGGAGGTAAAGGCGTCGCCACCGTGTTGGGAGCGGGACTGGCGCTGGCCTGGCAAACCACTCTTGCTTTGACGCTGGTATGGACGGCCGTCGTATATTGGAAACGGATCTCGTCCCTTGCCTCTCTGACTGCGGCAGTTATGGCGCCCTGGGTGGCATGGCGACTTAATCCAGAGCATCTCGCCCTATTCCTCATATTGTCGCTGTTCATCCTGATTCGACACAGAGAGAACATCATCAATCTAGCTAAAGGCAAAGAGCGCTCGCTTTAGTCTCCTGCCGCCTTAGCTTCTAATTGAAGGCAATTCCACTAAAGGCCAGCGGGGCGTGGCGACAACGCTAAGATCTCCTCGTTGTCCGGCAGCCAGACGCTGATAACCAGCGTAAGCGATCATCGCACCGTTATCCGTACAAAATTCAGGCCGGGCATAATACACCTGCGCTTTTTCGCCCTTGACCATTTGCTGCAGTTTTTCCCGCAGGCGACGATTCGCGCTTACGCCGCCAGCCATGATCAATCGTTTCAACCCTGTTTGCTTGAGCGCCCTGCGACACTTGATCACCATAGTCTCCACCACGGCCTCCTGAAAGCAGGCGGCGACATCTGCGCGTAAACTATCGTCTGCGCCACCACTGGCTTCCGCCTCCTGAAGAGTATTCAGCGTAAACGTCTTAAGTCCGCTGAAACTGAAGTCCAACCCAGGGCGATCCGTCATCGGACGAGGAAATTTAAACCGCTGAAGATTCCCCTGCTCCGCCAGCTTAGCGACTTGAGGGCCACCGGGGTAATCCAGACCAAGCATCTTGGCCACTTTATCGAAAGCTTCCCCAGCAGCATCGTCCACGGATTCCCCTAGCAACTCATATTCGCCAACGCCATCGACTCGCACCAACTGCGTATGACCACCCGATACCAAAAGAGCGACAAAAGGAAATTCCGGCGGATTTTCTTCCAACATGGGCGCCAGCAAGTGCCCTTCCATATGATGAACGCCAATAGTGGGGATATTCAAAGCGTAAGCCAGCGCCGAGGCGATGGCGCCTCCCACCATTAATGCGCCAACCAAACCTGGGCCCGCCGTATAAGCAATAGCGTCCACATCACTTTTGCCGACGCCCCCCTGACTTAGCACCTCTTCAATCAAAGGAATGACTTTTCGCACATGATCGCGAGAGGCCAGCTCGGGAACGACGCCGCCATAATCCGCATGCAACTTGATCTGACTGTACAACGTATGAGCCAACAGTCCACGCTCTCCGTCATACAACGCAATTCCGGTCTCGTCGCAGGATGTTTCTATGCCCAGTACTAACATGTTGCGTTCCGCCATCATCAAATCGCCGCACAGGTCGGCCACCATACTAATCGGGGGGGCTCTTGATTCTCGTCTACGTCAGGACAGTACAATAAAAGCCAGCTAAGCGCCCAAACGTCTGAGAGCAGCGACCAGCAAGGCCGCTCGCCCAAGCCGGGCATCTTATAGCCATCGTGGCAACTATTCCATTCCAAATCGCTTTTAAATTGAGCGCCGCTCGCACAGATTTGTTAGAATTTATACAGGCCAACACCTTTACAAGAGCAGCCTAACGGGATTACAATGCGCGCCCTATTTGTGTTGACACAATTTTAACCAATTCGGTTTTTACAGATCATAGAGAGGGGATATGCCTTCCGTAAAAATTAAAGAGAACGAGCCATTTGACGTTGCCCTGCGCCGCTTTAAGCGTTCATGCGAAAAGGCAGGAATCCTTTCAGAAGTACGTCGTCGCGAGTTCTACGAGAAGCCGACTTCAGAAAGAAAGCGCAAGTTGGCTGCAGCTGTAAAACGTCACGCGAAGAAAGTTCAGCGCGAACAAAGACGTTTCGAGCGCCTGTACTAATCGAATTACGCCCGCGTTGACCTGGTCTTAATACTGTTGAGACCGGGTTGTTGGCGTTAATACGACTTTTACAAGTCTCGCATTTTCCAGTTCTAGTACGCTTATATATCCAAATACGGACAGAGACAATTCGATCATGTCATTGAAAGACAGTTTAACTGAAGCCATGAAATCGGCCATGCGCAGCAAGGAAAAAGACCGCCTTGGAGCCATTCGTTTGATTCTGGCGGACATTAAACGAATCGAAGTGGACGAGCGCATTGAAGTTGATGATGCTCGTGTTCTCGAAGTACTGGATAAGATGGCGAAACAACGCAAAGACTCCATCTCTCAATTTTCCGCCGCTGGCCGGGATGATCTGGTCGCTAAAGAACAGCTTGAGCTGGACGTAATTCAGGGCTTTCTACCTGAAGCGCTCAGCGAAGAAGAACTTGATCAACTTATCCAGACTGCGGTAAGCGAATCAGGCGCGGAGTCGATACGCGATATGGGCAAGGTAATGGCGGTCCTGAAACCACAAGTTCAGGGACGTGCGGACATGGCGGTCATCGGACAAAAAGTTAAAAAAGCTTTGTCCTGATCCCTTCTGCGACTATCTTAATCACCCAAACGCTTCTCTATATTACGGCGACCTGTTTCAGGACTTCGCCAGGTCAGAGTGGTTGCAGGCGTTGCCCTGCAACTAGACTTTCTACTTGATAGATTAAAGTCATGGCCGGTCTGATCCCTCAAGTATTTGTCGATGATTTACTTTCAAGGGTTGATCTTGCCAGCCTCATCGCTGAGCGGGTGAATCTCAAGAAATCCGGCGCAACCTATCAGGGTCGCTGCCCGTTTCACGACGAAAAGTCTCCTTCATTTCACGTATACAACGAAAACCACCCTGCGCATTACCACTGCTATGGCTGTGGCGCTCACGGCGACGCCATCAACTTCATCAAAGAAACCGAACATCTTTCCTTTAATGAAGCCGTTGAGCAATTGGCGAAACGTTGCGGCGTGGAAGTCCCTCGCGATAGAGCGGCGGAGCAAAAAGTCAGTCAAAACAAATCACTGTATGATGCCTCCTCACATGCAGATGCAGCATTTCGTCAGGCGCTGGGAAGCCATCCGCAACGCGGAGTCGCTCAGGAGTACCTGAAACGTCGAAATATTTCTCCCGAAATGGCTGACTTATACGGCATAGGCTTCGCACCAGCGCAACGCCAGTTTCTTAGTGGCTCCAGCGACCGCAGTCTGGTCAAAGCGCTCAGCACGCTGCGTTTGGTAATAGAAAAGGAACAGGATCGTTTCGATATGTTCCAAAACCGCCTTATGTTTCCCATCCGGGATACCCGGGGCAGAACCATCGCTTTCGGTGGTCGTACACTTGGCAATGACCGCAGCAAATACATCAACAGCCCCGAATCTCCTATATTTCACAAGAGCAACGTGCTGTATGGGCTGTGGGAAGCGCGCAAGCAATCACGCAAGCTTGAACAGCTGATTGTGGTCGAAGGCTATCTTGACGTTATTTCTCTGGCCCAGTTTGGTGTGGTTAATGCTGTCGCCGCCATGGGAACCGCCACCAACGAGGACAACTTAAGTCACCTGCTTAACACCAGTCAGGATATTGTCTTCTGCTTCGATGGCGACAAAGCCGGTTTGGCGGCTGCCGACAAGGCGCTTAATAACTTGCTCCCCATGTTTCAGGATGGCTACAAGGTCAGCTTCTTGATTCTTCCGGAAGGTGAGGACCCAGACACATTTGTCAGGAACGAAGGCGCGGATGCATTCCGCGAGCGCGTCGCCAATGCTACGCCCCTTTCGGAGTATTTTTTCCAGGCCATGAGCAGGGGTCTGGACCTGTCCGTTGCGGAAAACAAAGGCATACTATCCACCCAGGCCCGCACAGCGCTAAAAGTCATTAATGCGCCAGTCCTAAAGGATGCTCTTTACCAGCGCCTGAATGAACTGACGCGCTCTTCCCGCTGGGGAGACCGGCAAGGCAAAAATGGCGGGGAGTGGAAGAAAGGCGACTGGAAAGGCAAAAAAGGCTATTCGTTTCAGAACCGAGACGAGCCTCGTGAAGAACCCATCCCGGTGCCCAATCGTATTGCCGCCCGCGCCTGTCTTGGCTTGTACGTCAATCCATCCTGGGCGAAGGAAATCTCAAATACTCTGAATTATGAGATTACTCAGGACGATGAAAGGGCGTTGACTTACTTTCTGGAGTGGCTGCTTAAGGAAAATATCGAGACAGCGGAAGACCTACTTTACCGGTTAGCGGTTGATCCACACCAACAAAGACGTTTCAAAAACCTGTTCAATTCCTTGGAGCATATTTTCGGTGCGGAAGAAATTGAAGCGGGAGCTCAGGAAAGTTTATTAGTGCTCAAAAGAAAATATTTCGACAGGTCTTTTGACAAAATTCATCAGGATCTTTCAAGAGACCCTAAAAACAAGGAGTTACACGAAAAATTCAGAACAATGTCGAGCGAAAAGATGGCGATGATCGCCACACCGAAATCTTAATCTTGTGTGGACTTGAAATTTTTTAAGTCGTCTCCACATAGGGTTTCTAGCGCGCAAACAGTATACAGGCTATAATAGCTGTTTGTTTTTCTCCCATTAAGCCACCGAATTCGTAGGGTGACTATGTCAGGCAATTCCCGAAAATCTCGATTGAAAGAACTCATCGCCCGCGGCAAAGAACAAGGTTACCTAACATACGCAGAAGTTAATGACCATCTGCCAGAGGATATAGCAGATCCGGATCAGGTGGAAGACATTATACGCATGATTAACGACATGGGTATCATGGTCTGCGAAGAAGCTCCAGATGCGGATACCTTGTTGATCACCGATGGTGATTCCACTGATGAGTCTGTAGCAGCGGAAGCTGCGGCGGCGCTTGCCTCTGTCGAAAACGATGTAGGTCGCACTACTGACCCGGTGCGTATGTACATGCGTGAGATGGGTACGGTTGAGCTGCTGACTCGTGAGGGTGAGATCCAGATCGCCAAGCGCATCGAAGAAGGTTTGCGCGATGTTATGGCCACGCTGGTTTACTATCCTGGCACGGTTTCCAACATTCTTGCCGCTTTTGACGCCACACAAGGCGAAGATGGCGGTCGCGTCTCCGACGTCATCACCGGGTTCCTTGACCCTGTTGAAGATGGCGTCATTCCTGAAGCTAACGATGAAATAGAGTCCGATGACGTCGACGAAGACGAGGATGAGGACGAAGAAGCAGAAGAAAGCTCAGGCAAGAAGGACGACGCTAAAGCCAAAAAAGACCTCGACGAGGACGAGGACGAAGAAAGCGAGGGCGACGACAGCAGCGATAGCGACGACGACAATGACAGTGGCCCCGACCCTGAAATTGCGCGCGGCCGTTTTGCTGAATTGCGCGAAGCCTTTAACACGCTGAACGCCGCCATTGACAAGCATGGCCGCGCCAGCCGTGAAGCACAGGAATGCTTTGAAGAGGTCAGTCGTATTTTTGCTCCCTTCAAACTGGCGCAAAAGCAGTTCGACGAAATTATCAATACGATCCGCATTACTAACGACAGTGTCCGTAAGTACGAACGCGAGATCCTGAATATCTGTACCCGCGACTGCAAAATGCCGCGTAAGAACTTCATCAAGATGTTCCCCGGCAATGAGACCAACCTTGAGTGGGTCAAGGGTCTGGCTGCAAGAAGCGAGGAATGGGCTAAAACAGCGCAAACCAAGGAAGAGGAAATCACTCGCCTGCAGCGTCGCATCGTCAGCATTCAGAATGATGTTGATCTGCCTGTTGCAGACATCAAGGAAATCCACCGTCGTATCTCCATTGGCGAAGCAAAAGCACGTCGCGCCAAGAAAGAAATGGTGGAAGCCAACTTGCGTCTGGTTATCTCCATCGCCAAAAAGTACACCAACCGTGGTCTGCAGTTCCTGGACCTGATTCAGGAAGGCAACATTGGCTTGATGAAAGCGGTAGACAAGTTTGAATACCGCCGCGGATACAAGTTCTCCACTTATGCGACCTGGTGGATTCGTCAGGCGATCACGCGCTCTATCGCTGATCAGGCCCGTACTATCCGTATTCCTGTGCACATGATTGAGACCATCAATAAGCTGAACCGCATTTCCCGTCACATGCTGCAGGAAATGGGCCGCGAAGCGACGCCGGAAGAACTGGCGAAGAAGATGGATATGCCGGAAGACAAAGTGCGCAAGGTCCTGAAAATCGCCAAAGAGCCCATCTCCATGGAGACGCCGATCGGTGACGACGAAGATTCGCATTTGGGCGATTTCATCGAAGATTCTCACGCAGAGTCTCCGATTGATTCAGCGACCACTGAAGGCCTGAAAGAATCTACTCGCCGCGTACTGGCTGGTTTGACCGCAAGAGAAGCCAAAGTACTGCGTATGCGTTTCGGTATTGAGATGAATACGGACCACACTCTGGAAGAAGTCGGCAAGCAGTTCGACGTCACCCGTGAGCGTATCCGTCAGATCGAAGCCAAAGCCCTGCGCAAACTGAGACACCCCAGCCGCTCTGACCATCTGCGTAGCTTCATCGACGATTAATCGAAAGCTAGCAAAATACTGGCGCCAACTATAACTGAAAGGTATAATTGGCGCCCTCTCTTCCCCGGACATCTAAATTCGGGACTTCTGAGAAATCAGAAACAATGTAGGGCCTATAGCTCAGTTGGTTAGAGCAGCGGACTCATAATCCGTTGGTCCCAGGTTCAAGTCCTGGTGGGCCCACCAATTTTTCCCTTTAAAAACAGCACATTACAAAGCAATTTCTTGCTGGTGGTGGCGTAATTTCGTGCTGTTTTCGCCTAAGTGTCAACAAAGTGTCAACGCGGAAAAAAATTGAATTCTCACTAGCGACCAAAAGCAGCGGTTAAATTGGTGATTATCTTGAAAGCCTGCTTTCACAAGCGGGCTTTTTTATGCCCTCTATGCCTTAATCCAGCCCCTTACTTCCCTACTATTACTATTGCCGTAAGCATCTACCTAATTGTTCCCAGCACTAACCACAGGTTCCCATAAAGTCCTTGGCAGGTTAGCGCAAGTGCGTCAATAACATTATTGAAAACAACGGGCTAAAGTTTGCAGGAAGCAAGAATTGAAACTTTGCTGGTATAGGTCGCTTCGGCCTACACGAACGCTTCTGAATTAAAGTAACAATTTGAAAAGTTTAGAAGTTTCAAATCAGTGCAGATATAGACACCATCAAACTTTTCCTTGAAAAGGCTCTCTGGAAAGATTTTTGCTAATTCTAAAGTGTAAAGGGCAAGGTAAAGACCAGTCGCAAAATGCGATCAATGCAGGAGGAGATGGAAATAGGAAGCAGAGGGATACCTCCTATCTAAATATCAAAAGGCACGCTCAAACTAATCAAAGAATACGTCATGAGCAGTAGCTTTTGAATTACTCATCCCCAGTTGCTTTATACGCCCTTTTTCGCTTTGAATTCCCCGAGCCATTTCCCGATTTACTTGATTGACTAACATCTGGCTCATGGTCTTCGCTTTTGTTCCTTGCGCTTGCATTAGCTTCCGAGCTTTTGCTCTTGAGTCGCTGGTCATTAGTATTTCCACCTTCATAACAGGCCTCCTGTGCCGATATATTAGTCATTATAGCCTCACGGATGTTATGTACGCACGGCGAGTTTCCAAAGGGATACTGGTAAGCTGTAATAACTTCGCGGGCCCAATTATATATACTTAGCGTAGCACCTTCAGGCGCTACTACTTGATTGAACAACTCCCCAGCCTCTTTTCTATCGATTACAAAGCCATGGGAAGGATAGGTGCTGACAAGTCTAACAAGGGCATTAGGTTTCAGGGAGTCGGCCATTTTACCTAGTCTTTCACCATAGTCATACGCTATTTGCATCGCCCTTTGGTGAGACCCCAAAGTTAGAGGGTCAATTCTGGCTGCAATTGGAGCCACAAAGCCATCAGCCAAGCTTATAGCAAGCTCTGCGGCTGTTTTTGTACGAATTCGGCTCCCTGTCCGTATGTCGAATAGGTAAGTGCGAAACGATTCTAATACTTGGTTTTGTAGAGCATTTATAGCTTGAATAATATCCAGCCCTGACATGTTCTCAAACATCTCATCAGGCTTAGATAGCTGAATATCTAAAGGGCCAAGCTCACCTCTATCGCCAAAAATGAGCCTCTGCGCGCCGATACAGAGAAGTGTTCCAGCGGATTTACAAATATCAGGAATCAAGACTTCAACGGTTGAAAAGTGGTGATGTGTAGCCCGAGCAATTCGATACGCTGCATCGGGATCTCCACCATAAGTTACGAGAACGAGGCAAACCTTATCTTTCTTATTTTCGGCTTTTTCATAAGCTTCAGAAATCTTGTTGTACCCTTCTCTAGCGATGTCTCCGTAGTACATGAACACTTCGCCATCATAGTTTTCCGGCCCACTTTCTACAACCATTCCAGTGACCTCCCTCCTGTGATGAACCTCTCATCTCCCAGTGAATCAGCTTTGCCAGCTACCTGGATAGGCCCTAGCAAGGAGCGCCCAGCCTGCCTGAAAAGCCTTGTTAAAATATAAGCGTAGACTACTAACGAAAATTCTCAAAAACGCAGATGTTCTAGGGGTAACTAGATGTGTCACACTCAGCTTTCGAGTGCAGAGACCTTCCATTGGTTTCAAACTACGAACTTCTCAGCCCTCTGACACCTCGCTACTAATATGGAGTTCCAGCTAGGGCCTGTTTCAATAATTACTAACTCTTGGTCTGTGCGTAGGCGTGGGGAGGAGTGAGTTTCATTTAATAGCTCTTTGAAAGCCTATCAAGCGAAACAGCTTTCTTAAGGCTCCACTTGAAGATTCCCCATTACACCATCTCTATGGGCATTCAGAGTTATTTTTGCTTTTAACACATAGGCAGGTATCTACGGCTCGATGGCTATTAGTCTGAACAGCCAGACTTTGCTCTCAATATAGATATATTTTAGGTTAATAATTGACTTGTTAGATTGTAACTACTAGCCTAGGTTACAGATCTGACCTGAAGCTAGACTTCACAGTAGGATCTACCGGGCTCGGAAACGAGCCCTTACCTTTCTATCTCTCAACAATTCCCTCTGGATGCTTATTGCAGGCTACGGTGCAGAGCGCCGACCCAAGGCGACTGAAATAGTTTTTAGCCCCCTTCTTTTTTACATACTTACAAGCGTCGTAGCGTTGCTTTAGGAAGTAAGCATTTACATCGGCCAACTGAATAAAGTAAGAGTGTGCTGAGTCTCTATGAACAGAGTCCTCTACTAGGGTTGAGATTGGAATAGCAAAGGCTCCAGTTCCAAACGCTTTTGGCACTGGGTTGTATCGACGCATACGACGACTAAGTGCCCGCAATTTGACCTCTTCAGTACGATCCACAACCAGTAGTCCATAGTCTGTAGAGTTTTTAGGGCCAGGAAAGTTCTTTTTTGACAATGTGTTATGGAACCTTTGAATAAGAGTAGTCCAGGCTATTCCAAATATGTCTTCATCCGCTCTTCTTTTTGATTTATCAACCAAAACGTTGATGATGCTTACACCGTTGAGGCCTGCCTGGAAATCAATGGTGTCGCGCAATATTCTTAATCTCACTGACTTTGGAATTCGGGAAAGATTGCCAGGCTTGTGCATGAATTCCGCTGCGTGTATTTCTTCACGCAGCTTCAGTCCATATTGACTTCTGAGCCTCCCTCTGAAATTTATAATATTCTCTAGGGTATCATGCCAACTCAGCTCATGAATTACGAAGCCACTGAGACAAAAATAGCGGCAAGGACTCCCGCTCATTCCGACATCACCACTTTCATCTGCATATAGAAAATACATTTCAGAAGTCCCTTCCTCTCATTAGCGTTGAGAAAATTTTTGAATGGCAATAGCTTAAACCACACATTCACTGATACGCCCTTGAAATCTACTGCACCAAAATACCTAGAACTCTTTTCTTTCACCATAAAAGAATATAGCAGACCTTGAAGCTCTTGGTTCGGGCCAACTAATCCTCTTAGGTCTCGGCAAGTCATGTCAGAAGATGGCTGAATTATCAGTCTTGAGTTGTAGAGGAGGACGGCGAGGCTAACAGCGGGCCATAAGCCCGCTTAATAAGCGATTAGATTTGAAGCATATCTTTCACAGTAGTCATGCGGATATAGAGAGACTTAAGATTTCCAAAATCTCTTTCCATTTCTTGAAATCCATACCTCTTAAAAAAGCTATCGCTCTGCTTAGTTAATGGATCAACGATGACAGCTACACCTAAACCAGAGTTGCTAACAATTCTATATGCTTCTCCCAAGGCCAAAAGTAGGACTGCTGCCCCAATACGATCTTTAGTATTCTGATATTGACTGTCAACTCCGAGCCAAGCTAAACGAATTGCGGGAAGAGGGAACCTCGGAAATTTCTTCATTTCTTCATCACTTGGCGTTTCTTCCCTTCTAATTTCAGAGTAAGTGAGTGTGAAGAATCCTACTATAGGCTGTAGGCCAGCCGTTTGCTCCTCTTTAACAAGTACATACGTTTGACTGGCCTGTTGAATTTGAAGTTTATTAGCTGATTTGCGTAAAAAGTTGTTGACCTCGTCGTTCCCGCAATCAAAGCCTGTTCGTTCATGACGTGATCTATTCAGCTGTTCTAATACTAATTTCACCATTTTCAACCTGTTTATTGAGGCGTCGTTTAGCTGCTACAAGTGCATCATTTGGTGGTACTGTTTGCTGGCACGCTGCCCAAAAATCATCAAATGCTCTATTGCTCAGCTTCAGAGACTCTACTTCTTCAATAGTTCGCAGAGACTTTTCACGGATTGCCTGTATAACAAACTCGGATAGGCTCTTTGAACCTGATAAGGCCGAGGCCCTAGACGCAAGCTTCTTAATTTCAGGATCTAAACGTAGATCCATGCGTGATAGTGATTGCATTCGCTTCTCCTCATCCTAGTTTTGCTCACCCTTCTGTGGGGGTCAGTTAATAGTTGTACGCCCTACGAATTAAAGCATTAGCGGGCTGAGTGATGCCTGTTAGCCAACACCCATTATGTACGGACATTTACCGTACAATTTAGCGGTTATCTGATAACCAGTCAACAGATTATTGACAACTATCTGTGCACAAAGCGAAGCATAAATGATCTTCGCTGAGAACGGCTTAGTACAGAACTAGTCACATAAGCCTTGATATTTGCCCCTTCAAAGTTTCTGCGCGGCTCGCTTGGCTGCTATGGCTCCCACTGCTTGATGGCGTCCCGCTTCCTCCGTCTCCGTGGGTGTGGCTCGCCGTCGTAGCCGCCAACTCTTGAACCACCCCAATTAGATCCGCAATCACCTGCAACACATCCACGCCCCCGCCGCCTATGGCGATAGTCGGCGCTTGGATGGTCACGGCGGCGCTGGCTTTTAATTCAATAACTTGCGCTTGAATCTTCCTAGCTGCGCTGGCGATATCCGTATGGCTTCCCTGAACGTTTATGGTTTTGTTGGAGCTGGTCTGCGTGTCGTTACCGCTGATCGTTGCTGAACGCGAGCCGCACACGGTGGTTTGGTCGTCGCCTTGGATCGACGCTTTCCGGTCCCGGGCGACGGCCTGATTAAGGTCGGCGGCGGTGGTCAGGTTCAGGTTATCCGCCGCCGACAGGTTGACATGGCCTCCGCTCAGCAGCTTTAACGCGCCCAAGGCTTCCACCGTCTTCACGCCGCCCACCTGTTCCACGCTGTGTTCGCTGACTTCGATCTGGCTGTCCTGGTAGCGCTCCTGATTGTTCAGGGCGTCCACGCGCCGGCGGGCGCTGGTGTCGGTTATGTTTCCGTGCGTCTCCCGTAGCCAGTCGCCTTTCGCGCTCACACACTGGCGCACGGCTTCGGATTGCTGCCAAATCAGGTCACCCGGTTGAATGCCTGGCGCGCCTAAACCCTGTCCCAACACCGTGCGGATAAAGGGCTGGTCCGGTAAGCCATAAGCGAACGCCACCTCTACGATGGTCCCGGGTTCCGGGAAACCATATTGGCCGCGCTCGATGCCGCCATAAGACGCTGGCAGCGGCACGCAGCGATAAAGTGGTAACTCCGGGGCTTCCTCGCCCTGGGGCGTCAGCACGCGCACGTCTACGGCGTAGCGAGGGCGGAAGCGGTCGCAGAGTTCCGGCTTTTGCAGTGGGTCGCTGATCGCCACCACCTTGGCCAGG
Organism: Hahella sp. KA22; assembly: GCF_004135205.1. NCBI lineage: Bacteria > Pseudomonadati > Pseudomonadota > Gammaproteobacteria > Oceanospirillales > Hahellaceae > Hahella > Hahella sp. KA22. Next base: position 6,710,341 of record NZ_CP035490.1, read on the forward strand.
CGCGGCAAGTGCAAATTGCCGCTCAATTCCGGGAACATCTGCAGTACTATTTTTTTAATCTCTTCGTCCACGGCGCAGCGCTCCAGGTCAGATTCATATGGTTGTCGGCCAGGCACACCTGGGTGACGTAATGGGTTTGGTTCAGCCAGACACCCGGGCGGAGTTTCGGCGTCGCCGGCAGGCGGGCGCGGTTAGCCACGCCGAAGCCGTTTAGTAAATGGGTTGGGATCTCTACGGGTCGGGTCGCCCAGTAGCTATGCGCCCAGCTTCCTACATAGACCGCGCCGTCGCCTTGTTGTTGCCAGATCATCCGCGGGATGGCGTAGACCTCCGCCAAAGCGTCCATGCAGTGGTATCCGCCGCCCCAGGAGTAAAACGCCGGCGCTTTGGTGGTCGCGTAAGACTCCGGCGGCGTGACGAAGGTTAGCCCTGTGTCCTGGCTGATCGCCGCCAGGGTTTCATTTAGCGAGACATGGCGCAGATTGAGCGCTAAGCGCCGGTTTAACGTGGCGGTCAACTCTCTGCAAAATAGCCGCTGTTGTTGGTTATCCAGGGGCGTGCAGCTTTCCACGTAACCGATAAAAAAGCGCTGTAAGGCGTTGGGGTCATAGCCCAGGGCGAACTGGACCACGCCCGACAAGGGCACGTCCGCCTGCACGGTAAACACCGCCCGCCCAGGACTGAACAACGCCAGACGCACGTCTTCAGAGACCAATTTAAGCGGCGTTCCGCCCACGCATAGGGATTTATGCAGCTTCATGCCAGCGCCTTGTCCACCTTGCTCAGAAAGGTTTCAAAGCCGGTCAGGGTTTCCCCTGCGGCGGGCGCGTCTTCCTGGGCCGCGATGGTTTCCCCGGTGGCCTGCTGGGCTTCCACCTGGCTCAGGTCGCGGCGCTGTTCGGTTTTCTCGGCCACGCTCAGGTATTCCGCCAGGGTGAAGCTGACGCGCCAGGCCTGGCTGGGGGACAGATCCTTGCACACGAACGCCCCGGTGAATTGCACCTGGCGCACGTTCATCGCTCGCGCAGTATCTTCGACAATGTCGTAAACGCGTAGCTTGCCGGCGCCGTCCTCCGCTTCCGCCACTTTCACCAAGTCGGTTAAGTCGCTGGCGTGCTTCTTCAGGATCAACAGGGACACGGTCAGCGTTTTCGGCTTGATGCCCTTATTGGCGCGATCCGTGCCGCTGGTCTGGCCGCCCAGGTCCTCCGTCTCGATGCGCAGATTGCCCGTCACCGTTAATTCGGTCCCGGGAACGGTAAAGTCGTTCAATCTCATAATCCGAAAGTCTCTTTTAAAAAGGTCAGCCGGCCCGCGTCAGCGACAAACAACGCCCCCGCCGTCAGCACGTATTCATGCCCGGGCGCGCCTGCTTGTAACTGCGCCGCCACGGCTGACGCATCGCCCTCGGCGTAAAGCGCATAACCCGCCTGTCCGGTCAGCTGGCTTTTTAACTGGTCGTAGTGGCTTTGCAGCTGTTGCAGGTGTTGGCGCTTTCGTTCAATGACGGCCTGTAACTCCGCTATCGGGCTTGGCGTTTCCGCTGCGTAGCCTTGCGCCGTCGCCAGCTGCGCCCCGACCGCGCGCCCGTGCTGCGCCAGGCGCGGGATTTGTAGGCCATCGCGAGCCACCCAAGGCGGTGTCAGAGGGGCATCCGGTAGCAACCATTTTTCCTGCTCCAGGGTGGCCAGCTGCGCTGCCCGCCGCTGCGCCAGTTGCAGCTCCGGCGCGGGGAATACCGCGTTGAAAGCCGCCAGGCGTTCGGCGAAGCCCGCCAGATCCCGCGCCACGATCAACAGGGCGACCGCGTCCAGCTGGCCCAGGGGCCGGCCTGCGTCCTGGGCGTCGGTCAGTTTGGCCGCCAGGCGCGCCGCCGCATTGGGTGCGGACAAATAGCGATACAACCCGCTGCCATCGGCCACGCCTTCCTGAAACGGATGCACGCATAGGATCTGGCCTTCGTAGTGCATAAGCGCCTGGTAAGCCTCCCGCGCCGCTGCGGCTTCGCTGGCCTGCGTCGCCAGGGGATTTGGTGAGTACGCGAGCGACACGCCTTGCACCCGTGCGCTGGCATCGGCCAGGGACGCGTCCGCGCCCGTCAGGATCGGCGCCGCCAGGGCGACGGCTTGCGCCTCCGTCGTTGACGCGTTGAACGCCGTCAGTCGCCAGCTCATAACGCCTCGGGCCGAAGATTCGGCGCGCTGGGCCGGGGTCCATTCGGAAAATCCGCCTGCTGGGGATAGTCGCGCAGGGCGCAACGATACGCCCGCCAGCGCTGCGCCTGGCCGTCGCTGTTCTGGTCCTCCACTTTGAATAGTTCTATGTCCGCGCGCTTCAATTCCAGGTCACGCCAGGCGCGTTCCGCGCGTTGCTTGTCGGCCAACGCCGCCGCGCTGCGGTCAAACGGGCTCAGCGTCGCGGCGCCGGCTTCCACCTCCGCCAGGATCTGGGTTTTAAAGTGCGCCGGGTACGTGGTGCAGTCACACACAAACTCACCAAATTGGTTTTCTAGATAGCGTTTCGTCATCGTGTCTTACTCCTTAAAAGCGGGCGTCCAAAATGGCTCTGCCTTGCCTGACCGCCGTGTGTCCGCTGCCGTTGGGTTCCAGGGTGAGATAACAGTTTTTATCGGTGACCCCTTCCGCTCTGACGAAATTGCCGCCCGTGATATGGAGGTCCAACAGACTGACCGCCGGCGGCACGCGCATAGTGGGATACCATAGACTCCCCACCGTGAAGCGCTCCTGGTCAGTGGTCCATCCTTGCAAGTAGGGAATCGTCACCGCGCGGTAATAGCGTTGGCATTGCGCCAGGGCTTCATGCAATGAGATCGGTTCAAATTCGCTGGACGTTTCGCCCAGCTCCAACTGCATCGCATGCAGGCGCAGCTGGTTGTTGGCCTTGGCCGCAAATCCATAATGGCTGTCGTCCTCGATATGCACGGACACGCTAATCCCGACGCCGGTTCGCTCTGTGCTTAAGTGGTGGTCCGCAAACTCAAAGGCGACTTCCACCTCTTGAAAGGGAAAGGTGGCGCCGCCGGTGACGGCCAACGCCTTCCAACCCAGCAGCAGGCTGGTGTCGTGGTTATGCACCGCCACGCCCAGTTTGCCGGTGTAATTGGCGCAGAAGCGCACTTTAAACACCGCTTTGATGTTGCTGGTTTTGCCCAGGCGGGTGATCGGTTGCAAGGTGGACGCCTCGACGTACTGCACCACGCTCACCAGCGAATTACGAGTGGACGCGGCGGTGCAGGTCAACGCCATGCCTTGCTTGTTATCCAGCAAATGCGCGTTCAGCTCGCCGTTGAACTTATTGGCGCGATGCAACCGCCAGCCATCGGCCAGATACGTTAAGTGGGTGGGGCTCACCACGGCGGGGCCGGTTTGCCACACGGAACAATAGGGATTGATCAACAAGTTTTTGCGCCCGGAAATCAGCGTCGTGAACTGGTCCTTGCGCAGGTAATTCGGATGCGGGTCCGCCTGGGCCATATGCGCGCCCATAAAGCCCTGCGCCACTTGCGCCGCGACTTTCTTCCCTCTGTCCGTGTCCAGGTATTGCGCGTGCGGATCGGCGTCCGCCTGGTGCGCGGTCAACGCCGACTTGGCCACCTCGCTGGCGACGCTACGCCCCTGGCCATCGGTCAGGTATTGCGGGTGCGGGTCAGAGTTGGCCTTATGCGCTTTCAGGGCGTCCTTGATCGCAGTGACCGCCAGCGGACGGCGATCTGTAATAACGCCATCTATGGCGATATCCGCCAGCTTCGCCACATAGTGACGCACGCCGTTAACGTCGGGGCCGCCTTCGGCCTGGTCCGCGACAATCACCTGCAAGCGCGCCTCCACGCCGCTCACGTCTCCCACCAGCGCCGCGTCCACCCAAATACTGGCGGGCCACGCGGTGACCGTGACGGCTAAGGGCTCGGTCAGCTCGATACGCACGCCGCCCACATAGCCGACGCCGGGCTGCAATGCGAAGCGCCCACCCGCGCGCACCACTTTAAACCCGTCTTGAATGAAGGTGGCGGCGCCGTAAAAATCCTGATTGCTCAAACGCTCGCGCTCGTCGATGCCCAGCAGGCGCGCGGTGAAATCAATCTGCCAGGTGTCGGCGCTGACGGTGATATCCGTCAGCGACTGCGCGCCGTTGAACTCCAGCATAAAGTTGCGGGTGATCGCGTTGCCGGTGACGCCGCCCTGGGTTTTGCGCTTCTGTTGCAGCGGCACATGGGCGATGGCCACCACCGCGTTATCGTCAGAAGAGGACACCAGACCGATCCAGTTAAATTCAAAGTCGCCCCGGTCAATAGGGGCGACGGGGTCCAGTCCCGGCACGTTGGCCAGCACAAAACCGTCAATGGTCAGCGGCGCGCCCGCCGCTTGTTTCTGGGCGATCAAACGTTCCCCGGCGAGGGTGATCACAGGCATGGTAAAAACTCCTTTAAAGTCGTGCGACTAACTGTTGTGAATCGTGGTTAGGCTCCGCCAGGCGTAAGGTCAGGCGCAGGCTGTTCGGCAAGGTCGCCGTCAGGGTTTGCTGGTCCCAGTCAAATTCCCCCACGCGCACGCCGACCGTGACAGGCGTAATCAAGGCGAACTCATAGCGGCGACAGGTGCGCCCGTACATTTGCAGGATGATGCGCAATAGCTCCGGGTTGTCGCTTAACTGGTTATCCGACAGACGCAAGATGATCACGTCCCAGTCCCGCCCCGGGGCGCGTTCCTCCATCTCCACATAACCCACCCCCAAGCGCAGCATGATGCGCTTGAAGCCAGCGATGCTGCCGGCGTCCACCGCGTTGGCGTAGGCGTACTTCACCCGCAGCCGGTAGAGTCGTTCCGGCTCGCCGGCGAAGCGCGCGATATTGCGCTGCCAGGCCAGCAGGTTGAGCACGCCCAGGGCGCAGGTCTCCGCGTCGATCTGACGCAGCGGCCAGCGCAACCAGTGTTCCACCCGCTCCCAATAGCGACGGGCGGCGCGGGCCAGTTTGGCCAGCTGCTCCCCGCCCAGCCAAAACGGCAATTTAATCTCGATCATGGCAAGGTCACCGTCAGCGATTTCAGCCGGGGAATGTCCATCCCGCTGGTGATATCGCGGGTTTTAAAATCAATGGATAACAGCGCCGGAAACGCCGTGTGTAATTCCTGCGCCAGGCGACTGAAGGAAAACCGGCTAAACGGAAAGGTCCGCGTCGGCTGGTAGTCCTGATTCTCCCGAAACGCCGCCCGAATAAACTGCGTCACCGCCTGCCTTAGCTGCTCCCGCGCGTCCGCATCCAGGGCGCTGTCCGCCCACAGATCGGCGCTGACGTCGTGCGGGGTTTCCGGCATGGCGAACACCTGCAGGTCATCGCCGTGGCCGTGGTTGCCTTCGTCGGAGATCCGCGCCTGGATGCGCGCCAAAAAGGCCGCGTCCGGCGTCCCGGTTTCAAACAAGATAAAGGCGTTGGCCGTGCCGGGGCCGCGCGGCGCCTCATGTTCAAAAAACACGTTATCCACGCTGACGCCGTCGAAACGGGCGATAATCGCCGTATACACCGCGTCGGTGTGCCACTGGTTCACCGCGCTGAACTGGTTACGCACTCGCAGACGTAGCGCGTCGTCCGTCTCGCGATCCGCGCCGGGCTGCAACAGCCAGTTATCCAGGTTGGTCACCGTCACCCCCGGGATGGGGCTCGGCGTCACGGCGTAATAGCCCGCCGCCAGGTTGTAACCGCTGCCCGTGTCCGCCGCTTCCACCTCCACCCGCAAGTGGGCTTCGCCGTCTTTAAAGCGTTGCGCCCGGGTGGTCTGTAGACGATAGATGCGCCCGTTAATACTCGCGCTCTGAATGACGGTTCCCGCCGCGATTTCCAGCTCTCCGGACAAATCGCCCCGGGTGAACTGCACGCGTCCGCGCGCCTTAGCCGCCTGCTTGCGCTCTACCGCCACGCCCCAGGCCAGCAGATCCAGGGCGGAGCCGCTGGCCGTCTTCACGAACATTTGCGGCAGGACGCCGGTCATCAGCAGATCCACCAGCCAGAGCACGGGCTTGGTCACCAGCGCCGACACGATGCGCCACCAGGGCGAATACTCGCTGTTGTTGCTGAACGCCACGCCCTGGGCGGCGACTTCGTTTTCCCAGACGGTTTTTAACTCCGCCTCGGTGGTCGGAATGCCGGCCTCTTTGACCAGGCGCGCAAAGTCCGCGTGGTGATCGTTCATAGGTAAAACTCGATGTGTCCGTATTTCAGGGTTTTGGCGGTGATATACACCGTTTCCAGATCCGTGCGCGTAACCTTGGCCGTGCCAGGCGTAATGCGGGCGTCGTTCTCCACCCGGGTTTCGATGCGGCTCAGGTTCAGCGCCACTTTTTCCGGGTTGCGTTCGCCGATCAGCTCCACCAGCAGACCGCTGTCGCGGATCATGTGTTTAATATCCTGGGCGATAGAGGCGCGCCCGCTGATCTCCTGCGGCACGCCGATAGCGTCCAGGCTGATATCGTTGTTAACGATGTGCAGGTCGATAAAGTCCGCCACGATTTACCCCGCCGCCATGCTCAGTTCGTCCGCCAGCATGAAACCGTTCACCGGTCCCGTGGCGTTCACCTCCAGTTTCTCCACGGTCACGCCCCGGTTATTAGTCGTATTGGCGTTGCTGACTTGCTGCAGAAAGCCCCCGGGCGGCGTCTGGTTCACCCGGCCTTCGTCCAGGGCCGGCGCAAAGCGCTGGATGCTTTCGCGCTCCTGGCGCACTTTTTCCGATAGCTGGATCTCGCCGCCGTCGCCGAGGTCGATCCCGGGAATGGCGTTGATTTTGTCTATCAACCAATCCACCCCGGCGCCGATCACCGCGAACGGGTCCAGCTGCGCCAGCCAGTCAGTAAACTGCGCCCACCAGTCGGGGATCTTTCCAAACGAATTAATCACCCATCCCGCCAGATCCGCCGCCGCCAACAGCGGCGCGAATACCACGCTTAAAAAGGCGTTGTCCTCGATCAGGCTGCGTAAGCCGGTCCACTTTTCCACGATCCAGCCCAGGGCGGCGGACGCCGCCGCGCTGACCTCATCCCAATAGATCACCAGGGCGGCCAGCGCCGCGATCAGCGCCACCACGCCCAACACGATCCAGGTAATGGGGTTGGCCAGCAGCGCGGTGGAAAACGCCCAGGTCGCCGCCGCGCCGGTCAGCAGGGCCGCGCGCATGGCGGTAAAGGCGCCCGCCGCCAGGTAGGTGCCGATCTGCAACAGGAACAGCGCCGCGCGTCCGGCGCTGACCGCCAGCGACCAGGCGCGCATGGCTCCCGCTCCCAGCAAAAGCACCGCATGCCAGCCCGCCAGGACCAGCTGGGCGACGCCGGCGGCCAGGGCGAAGGCGGAGGCCGCCGCCACCAACCCGATCACGGTTAACGTGGCGATCGCCACCAAACGGGTCAGGTTCGGAAACAATCGGGTCCAGCGCGTCAGGGTCTCCGCGCCGGCGGTCAACCGCTCTAACAGCGGTTGCAGCAAAGGCAGGAACGCCCGCCCCAGGCTGACCTTGGCCGCGTTGACGCCCGCCGCCCAGCGCTGCCAGGGATCTATCATGGCCTCGGCCATGGTCCGCGCTTTGTCCATGCCGGTCTGCGCCCCCAGCTGGTCAATAGCGCCGGCCAGTCCTTGCGTGTTCTGCATCAGCAGCTTGACCAGGCCCACCGCTTCCGTGGAGCCGAAGGCCTGTTTCAACAGGTCCGCCTTGGCCACCGTGTCGATGTCGCCGAACTTGCCTTGAATGCGGGTCAGGATCTCCACCATGGGCAATAAGCGGCCTTGGCTATCCGTGAACGCCAGACCCAGGGCTTTCTGGGCGTTGCCGACGCCGGCTAAGAACGCCTTGTATTTGGTGCCGGCCTCGGTCCCGCTCATGGTCGCCTGCAGCGAGCCGAGCACGGCCATTTGCTCCGCCATGGCCACGCCCTGGCTTTGCGCTTCCGCGCCCAGGTTGCTAAAGGCCGCCGCCATTTCCGCCCCCGTGGTTTTGAACATCTGCACCGCGCTGGCGGTTTGGCCGGCCAGGCGTTGCACCCATTGCGCCTTGCCCATCTGCTCCGCCGTACGTTGGAACACGCCGTACATGGTCCCCATGTAATTGGTGATCGTGGCGCTGTCGGATTTGGTGGCCTTGGCCAGCACGCCGCCGGCCTCGGTAAAGGCCGCGAGCTCGCGACCGCTTAGCCCGGCAATCGCGCTTTGAATGTCGTAGCTGGAGCGCACAAAGTCGTCGGCGGCCTCGCCGTAGCGAATGGAAAAGCGCAGCGCGGTTTCCTCCAGGGTGCGCAAGGCTTCGTTGGCGACGCCCAGGCTTTTGACTTCCCCCAAGGCGCGGTCCATCTCGATGGCCGGCCCCAGCATGCTTTCCAGGGCGACGCCCGCGCCCAGCAAACCCGTCGCGCCGGCGGCCATCTGCACAAAGCCCCGGGTGGCGTGCTGGGTCAGCTTGTCCAGGCTGTGCTGGATCTTGCCCGCGACGCCGCTCGCCCGGTCGATCAGCGACACGCTGAACATCAGTTTTTCGAGTTTGTTGCTCATGGGGTCTTACCCTTTTAAGGCTTTGGCGATGCCGTTCGCGATGGCGATTTCCTGGCGTTTCCAAAAGTCGGTTTCCAGAAACAGGGCGAACCCTAAAACCTGTTCGTCCTGGTCCTGTCCCGGCAGCCACTTGGCGGCGTAGGCGCGCAACTGGTCGTAACCGTTGGCGGCGATCTGGTCCGCTATGCGCTGCGCTTTTTTGCCACGATGCCCAGATCCGGGGTGTACTCCTCCAGCACGGCGCCGGCTAGCTGCACCTCCGCGCCGGGCATGTCGCGGATCAGTTTCACCAGGGCGTCGCGCTGCTCCTGGGCGATGGTCCCGACCAAAAAGTTATGGCTGGGGGCGATCTTGTTGTTAGGCGTCACCGCGTTGACGTACTTGTTGTACGCCTCGCGGGTCACGTTAAAACTGAAGTCCTGGCCGGCTGCCGTAACGTCAATCAGTTGGGTGGTTGGGTTGCTCATCTTGGTTAACTCCGTTGCGTTGTTGGCTGGCCTGCTCGCGGGCCAGGTCTAAATGCTTTTGTTTGTAATACCAGTTCATCACAAAGGTGGCGGCGGCGATCAGCAGCCCGCCCAAGGCGACCACCTGGCTCAGGCTCAAACCGAATAAGGTCGCCACGGCGGAGCTGGCGTAAGCCGCCGCTGACGCGGCTTTGTCGTGCATGGGTCACCCCCTTTTACGGGCTTTCATAAAGTGCAGGATGCGGGGCGCGGCGTTGGCCAGCGCGCGCTCGCCAAACAGGAATCCCAACACCAGCACGTTGATGGTGATCAGCGCGGTTTGTTGCTGTTCGTCCAGGGTCCAGGCGCTAAACCACATCCAGTCCAGATACAGGGTGGCGAAGCCCCACACCGGGCGCTGACAGCCCCGCAGAAACAACATCAGCGGTCCCAGGATGGGCAGCCGCAGCAGGTCTTTGGCGCTGCCCTCCAGTTCCTTGATGCGTTCGGTTAACTGCTTTTCCGCCGCCTGGCGCGCTTGCTCCGCCTGCTGTTTGCGTTCCAGCTCCAGCTTGTCCAGCGCCAGCTGCACATTGGCGCGCTGCGCCTCGCTCATGTCCGGCGGGAAATAGTCTTTGACGACTTGGTAAGCTCTGTCCGCCAGGCCGCCGGTCACCACGTCCACCACTTTGCTTAACAGGCTCATCGGTTCACCTCGGTTTCGTTCAACAGGGTGTAAGTGAAACGGGGTCCATACAGCCCCGCCGCCTTGCGACATAAGGCCATCAGCACATCAAAGTCGGCGCTGTCCGCAATGACCTGACAGCCCGCTGACCAGCGATCAACCCGAAGGCTTTGGCCCGCTTCCGTGGCGCGGTGGCAATTGATGCCGAATAGCCCCGTTTCGGTTTCTCCCTGGGCGTCCAGCTGGGCGTTGCGGTCCTTATCCCGAAACACAGTAATCGGCCCGCGCTGCACCAGGGCTTCATACTTGCCTTGATGTTTGCCCAGCGCCCACACGCCTGCGTATTGGCCCGGCGCGACGATGGCGGTCCCTTTTTCGTTGGCCAGGTGTTCGCGCCAATAAACGCCGGGGTCCGTGGTCGCCGGGAAACTAAAGCAGTGGGTTTTCCCTTGGATCTGAAACGCCACACAGAGCAAATCGTTAAAGGTGTTGGCGTGGCGATCCTGGGCGCGCACGCCCACCAGGTTCAGGTTGTAATCGCCACTTTCAAAAAAACGGTGGCCCTGGTTACGCACCGCCGCGCGCAGTTGTTCATAGTTGATAGCGATCATCCACGCCCCCTTTGGCGTATTTGCCGTTGCGCATGTTGGTAGTAGTCTTCGCATTCCACGCAGCGGGAGACCCCGCCGAGTTGCTGACGTAGCAGCGGAATGGCGTCCTCGCAGTCGATGCAGACGGCGCGGCTGGGTTGGCCCAGGGTGGAGCCGGCCAGCTGCCGGGCTAACGCCTGCGCGTTAAGCTTTTCTTGCAACTCGGCGGCTTGGTCTAAGATGTCCCTTGCCATGACTTACACCAGCTTTTCCGTTTCCGACGCGTCCACATAGGGCACGCCGTTAATGCGCACAAAGTCGGGGTCCGTCACGTCGTAGGCCAGTTTGTGGGTCAGCTGTTCGCCGCCGCTGGCTTTGGCGTTGAGAAGATCCGAAATTCTTAACTTGCAGCCGAACGCCTCGATGCGCAGTTCCCCGCCGCTGGTGGCGCCGTTAAACACCTGGTCGAACGGCTCCAGGGCGCGGAAACTGCCGGCGGCCTTGGCCGCGTCTAAAATGGTTTGCAGGTTGGTGGTGTCCACTGTGATATCGCCGGACGCGCTGACTTCGCCGTCTACGTAGCCGTTAGGAATGCCGCGCGTTTTGGTCACCGCCGTGGCGTCCTCAATGCTCAAAGTGACTTCCTCCACATGCACCAGCATGTCGCCGATCATCACGTCGATGTCTTTGCCGGAGAGGCGCTTTTGACTCATGGTTGTTCCTCCGTGTTAATGGGACAGATCCAAAATGATGTTGGCGGTAATGTCCTTCGGGCAGTTGTAGGGCTGTACTTTCAAGTACACCTCCACCCGGGTTTTGGTTGGCCACACGATTTCGATGCTGTCGTCCTTGGGGCTTTTGATCTCCCCCGGAAAATGTTCGCCCGCAAAAACGACGCTTTTGCTCATCTCGCGCAGCGGGCGCATGAAATAGGTTTTATTGGCGGCGATGCTCACGGGCGTGGAATTCAGCGAACGATTCGCCACCCGCGCAATGGCCAGAATGCGAATGGCGCGCGCGGCCTTGTCCACGACGCGCAGGTTTTCAATCACCTGGTAATCGCCCGCCGGCACGTCCAGCAGGTTGCAGTCGCCCCAGTAGGTGCCTGGGTAATCCGGGTATCGCTGCACGCAGGACAGGCGGTTGGCGTCCAGGGTCGCCAGGGTGGCGTCCGGCAGCTCTACGCCGTCGCGATCCACGGGGGCGTCCCCCAGACCCAACACGGAGCCGGTGGCGACGCGCATCGGGCTATCGGCGATACTCACCGCCCGGTTACACAGACGCCCCACCAGCACGCCTAAGTCGTTGCCGTGCAGTTGGGGAATCACCGCCACGCGAGGACAGGCCGCGCCGTGGGTAATCGCCGCCTGGGCCGCCTCGTAATCGCTCCAGCTTTGCGTCTCCGCATCAATCCCGGCGCTGGCCGTCAGCACGATGACGCGCCGGCCTATGGTGGTGCGGATCAACTCCGCTTTGGTCTGCATCGCCTCGATGGCGGCGGCGTCCGCCGCCGGCGAACACAGCGCCACCAGTTCCGGCGATACGGTCAACATGGCCTGATCCAGGGCGGCTTCCCAGGGATCGCCGCTGTTGATCGGGGCCGCGTAGGCCTGCCAGTTCTCGCCGCCATTGGCCTTGGCCGCCGCGACGTTGGTTTTTAGAGCGCTGTCGTCCGCGCCCAGGCTCTCGTCCAGGTTGCTTTGGGTGTTCAGCGACAGCACCCGTCCCAGGTTCTTAGCGCCTACGCCGATAAACAGCGCCTTGCGCTCCACCTCGGGGAAGTTTCCCTGCGAGAGGTTCAAGTTATTGATGGTGACCTTGCCTTGCGCCATGGTTAACCCTTCGTTGCCTGCTTGAATGTCTGTTCAAAAATGCGATCAATGAACGCGTCAATGTCGTGCTGCGTCGCCCCTAAAAAGCTGCGCGCCGGCAGGGGAATCAGCCAGCGCCCCTGGCGCGGCTTGTCGGTCAGCGCGCGCAGCACGGCGCCGGCCTGGCCGAAAGTCAGGTGTTGCGTGACCCACTTCAGCGTGGGCCGTTTGCGTCCGCGTCCCTGGCCGCGCGGGATCGTGAATCCGGCTTCGCGCAATTGCCTGGCCTGGCCCCGGGTGGCCGGGGCGGCGTAGTCGGGTTGGCCGTGGCGCTGTTGCATGCGGGCGCGGGTCATCACTTCCGTGACGCCCTCTTGCTGCATGCGTGCGATACGTCCGACCAGGGCGTTTTTAAAGGTGATCGTCACCCGGTCCACGCCGGCGAACACCGCCAGGCGTTTGCTCAATCCGCGCAGCATTTTTTTATTGCCCTGTTTGCGCGCTTCCCAGGGCTGACCGTCCATGCCGGTCTGGCTGCGCAGGCGCTTGCGCGACTGGGTGCGCACCTGGCGCCCGATCTGTCCCAGAATCCGCTTGCGCTTGGCCGCCGGCAGTTTCAAAAGGGCCAGCTGGCGCTGTAGTTTCAGATGGCCGCCGACCTCAATTTTTACGGACATAGGGCGCATCCGTGGGCAAAGCTTTATCGTCGCCCACGCCGACCGCGTCGGGCTCGTACACCGGGACCGACTCCACCCGCCAGCGCGCGCCGTTAAACTGGATCGCGCCGGCGTCGTCGCGCACCAGGTCGAGGTTTTCGTAAAAGCCGATGCGGATTTCTATGTCGGCGGTGTCGTCGCCGTTTACGTCCACGTCGATATCGGGGTGGCCCAGGCCGTCCCGCTCCCGTTCCGGGTCGTGATCCATCAACCAGGTGACCACGTGGGCGATCAGCAGTTGCGGCGGGCCGCAGTAGCGTTCCACCACCAGCACGGCGTCATATTTCAGACGACACACCCGCACGCCTGCGCCCAGGCGTTTGTCCGCCGCCTCCAGGGCGCCGTTTTCCATCCAGCTGTCCCACTGCTCCGCCGGCGCCAGATCCTGGGCCAGGAGAAAGCGGGTCAGGTCGCGCAGCTTCGCCAGGGCCATTACAGCAACTCCGCCGTAATGCCCGTGGCCGCGCCCAGCAGGCGACGCAGGGCGCGCACGCTGTCGCTTAGCAATTGCTGCTCGGTGTCGTCCGATTCTTTGGCCAGGTTCTCCGCCTGCGCCCGTCGGTTCATGGTGGCGAAGGCGTTCAGCAACGACGCTTTGGCGCGACAGGACACGGCGCGCAGGTAGTACAGGACCAGCACGTTGCGCCCGTCCAACTGCTCCGCGCCGACCGCGTCCAAGGTTTTAAAGCCGCCGCCCAGCCATTCCGCCTTGCGCATCGCCAGGCTGAAATTAATGTCCAGCATGGCCTGGCGCACATGGGCCGCGACCATGTCCCCGTGGTACTCCGCCGGTATGCGGTAAACCCGTTGGAACGCCGCCAGGGACAGGTCCGGGAAAAAGCCGTCATTGGCGAGCGTCGCCTCTATCACGGCGTTGCTTTTACCGCTGAAACTCATGGTCGCAGCCTCCAAATAAGAAGGCGGCGCGCACTGGGTTCCGCTGACGCGGCGCGAGGCCGGCAGCGCCCCCAGGCGCCCGCCTGGGTGGGTAGTCGGTTAGGCCAGTCCTAGCTTGGCCTGTAGTTTGGCGATGCGGGTTTTACAGCCCGCCGCCGGGTTGGCTGCCTGCGCCTGCTCGAAGTAGGTAAGCGCCGCGTTCAGGTCGCCGTTTTGCTCCGCGTTCAGCCCGCATTGGCGGTACAGCTTGCCGGCGACAATGTCGTTAGCCGTCGGCCAGGCCTGCGAGGTTAAACGCGCCGCCGCGTCGTCCAGGTAGGGGCTGGCGCTGTCGCCGGCCTTGAACTGACGCTCCGCCCAGTCGTGGACCTCTTCCAGCACATAGGTCGGCAGATCCCGTTTAAAGTGGCCGGGCATGCATTGCTGTTGCTCGATGGCGAGCCCCGCCCAACTCAGGGCGCTTTCGATGTCGCCCACGTCGAACAGCCAGATGACGCAGAACACCAATACTTCGTTGGGGTAGCGCTGGCCGCTATCCCGGTACGCCTGCAAAAAATCCATGAACTGGGGCAGTACGCGCGCCTTTAACGCCACCTTGTCGGGGATGCTGTCCAGCTCGGCCAGCTGCTCCCGGCATTGCGTCAGCGCCGCCAGCGCCACCTGGTAATCGCCCCGCACCCGGGGAGACAGGGCGCTATTCATTACTGGCGAATTGCGCGCTACCTCCGCCGCCGTTAAGGCGTCGCTAGCGGCCTGCCTGGCGAGACGGCGCTGTTTGTGTTGAACGGTCAGCAACGGCATGGGTTAAGCCCAGTCGCCGGCGCCCGTGGGCAACTTCACGTTGGCGAACTCAAAGCCGGCGGCCTTGGTTTCGTCCTCGATCACATAGCCTTCGTTCAGGCTGTTGAAGTCTTCCACGCGGTTGCGTTTCGGGTTGTCGATCACCTGACGGCGCAGGCTGTCGGCCTGGTAGTAAAGGCTCAGGTTATCCAGGCTGGTGATCAGCAGGCCTCGGGCCGGGAAAAAGGGCGCGGTGATCGCAGGTAAACCGCCATAGGTGCGGATAATGGCCTGATTCTCCAGGCGCTCTTTTTCCGTTGGCTTGTGACCTTGCGCCGCGTACAGCTGCGCTTTGTCCTCCGCCAGCAGATCCCGCCCCATGATCACCACCAGGTCGCCGCCGTCGCGATGCAGTTCGTCCACCATCTGTAAGCAGGCGTGAACGGCGGCGTCCAGGTTGGCGAAGTCGCCGCCCTCGCCAATGCGGATCTGGCCGGCGGTCGCGCCTTCGACGAACCACTGCGAACCGGATTTAAATTCTCGTAGTTGCTGCAACCAGCCTTTGTTCACATCCTCGCCGTTGGGGTGGTCGCCAGGCTTAGTGGCGGGCAAGGCGCAACTGGTGCCCAGCCAGCCCACACGGAGCTTGGAAAGACTGATCGCCTTGCGCACCCATCCGCCGTAACGGGCTTGGAAGTCGGGAAACTTGGCCCAGGAATCGATGGTTTTGTATTTAATGTGGGTGTCGTATTCCACCGGGTGCAGCTCATAGCCTTTACTGCCCAGGGCCAGCACGTCGCTGGTCTGGCGGTCGGCGCTGTCAGTGTCGGTGCGTTTGGGCACAAAGCCGGTCACGCTGCCGATCACCTTTTCCCCTTTCAGCTCGTCCACCGCCACCACGTTAATCAGCTGCAAGAACTCCGAACTTTCGGTGATCTTGTCCTGCAACTCCTGGGCGATAGTGGGCTCTACATTGAACTGCTCCGCGACGGAGCCTACGCCATAGGTGGCCGCCATGGCGGCGCACATGTCATTGAATAGTTGTTTCGTTTTAAAGTTCATTCGGTCCGCTCGTAGGTGGTTGGAGTTACAGCACGCGCGGCGCGGCGTCGCCGACGCCTTCCGGGGTCAGGGTGCCGGGCGCTTCTTCCAGGGCGGCGCTGAACTCGGCCTTTAAACTGTCGTGCGCGGTCTTTAGGTCGGCGAATTCGGCTTTGATGTCCGCCAGGGCTTGCGCCAGGTCGGGGGTTTCCGGTTCTTTCTGGGCTGCGTCGTCGTTGGCGTTTAGCTTGTCCGCGAGGCTGGCGAAGCCGTCCGCCAAGGCGCGGTTAAGCTGGTTGAATTGGTCTTCCGTCATGGCGTGCTCTTGCTCGTTGGGTTCGTGGCTGGGTTCCGCTCGCGCAAACTTGCCCATGAGCCGGGAAAACAGGCTGGTCGGGTTGTCCACGCGCAGCGGCGCTAGTTCAATCGGGGCGGTAAACAGGTTGTCCGGGTGTTGCGCCCGGGCGTTAAAGCGCAGTTCCGAGGTGCCGAGGCTGGCCGGCGAGTCAGTCACTGCCAGGCCTGCTAAGTAGGCTTTGCCGGTTCCCGCGAAATTCGGCTGGATCTCGATAGAGGTAAACAGCTTTTGTCCGCTGGTGTTCATCAAAATCAGTTGGTCCGAGGGGGCGATTTTGGCGAACAAACATTCCCGGCCTTTGTCGTCCTGTTCGTGCTTCACCGCCACCACCTGGCCGAGGTTGCCAAAAATGCGGATGTGCTCGTACCAGATGTTGGCCGTGTATTCGGCGGGGTCGTAGTTAGCGGCCATGTCGATAATGTCCTGGGCGGCGATGTTGCGCCCGTCGATCGTGGGTCCGCTGGTGGCCACTTTGACAAAATCAGTATGCAGGGTCCGGGGCATGGGTTCGGGTCCGTCAGTCGTTGCGATGACGCCAAGATAGGCATTCCGACCGAACCCGGCAAAGGCTTTGAATGCGCGTTTTTCCTTGTCGTTTTTAGTAGGAATAACAAGGAGTTAAACCAGGATTAACGCCGCCAAAAAGCCCTTAAACTGGGCCGCATGTCATCACGTTACCCCCCTGAAATTATCGAAGCGGCGAAGGGCCTTTTTCTTCGCCATATCACGCCGGCGGAAATCCAGCAGCAGCTGGGGATTAATAACGTCCGCGTTATTTACCAGTGGATTGAGCGGCACAACTGGAAAGACATGTTGCAGCACGAAACCGTCGAGCAGGCCACCGCCCGGCGTATGGTGTTGTTGGTGGAGAAGCCCAGCAAAACCGCCGCCGACTTCCAGGAACTGGACCGCCTTAGCAACCTGCTGGATAAGCTGGCCGGCATTGATTTAAAGAAAGCCAAAACCGCGAGGGAGAAAGCGCAGGCGGAACACGGCGACGCCAGCGGCAACCGTAAGAAGAAAAAGCGCGGCGTTAAAAATGACGTCAGCGCGATTACCCCGGAGCGTCTGGAGACGATCCGCAAGGAACTGTTTTACGACTACCAGCACCGCTGGCACGACAACAAAAACCAGCGCACACGCTTTATTCTGAAGTCGCGCCAGATCGGCGCCACCTATTACTTTGCCTGGGAGGCCTTCCAGGACGCCATCACGTCCGGCGATAACCAGATCTTTCTATCCGCCAGCCGTTCCCAGGCGGACATATTTAAAGCCTACATCCTCAAGTTCGCGCGGGAGTATTTCGACACGGAATTGAAAGGCGTGGACGTGATCCCGCTCAGCAACGGCGCGGAGTTGCGCTTCGTGTCCACCAATGGCCGCACCGCCCAGGGTTACCACGGTCATTTATACATTGATGAAGTGTTCTGGATTCCCGACTTTGACCGGCTCAACAAGTTGGCCAGCGGCATGGCGGCGCATAAGAAATGGCGCAAAACGTACTTTTCCACGCCATCGGTGAAAAGCCACGGCGCGTACACCTTGTGGAGCGGCGAGCGCTACAACGAGAGCCGCCGGCATAAGGTCGAGTTTGATCTGTCGCGGGTGGCGTTACGGGAGGGCCAGCTGGGACCGGATAAGGTCTGGCGGAATGTGGTGACGGTAGAGGATGCGGCGGATCAGGGCTGCGACCTGTTCGACATCGACGAGCTGAAACAGGAATACACGGAGGCGGAATTCAACAACCTGTTTATGTGCGCGTTCATGGAAGCGGGCTTGTCCGTGTTCAAGCTGGACGACTTGCTAAGCTGCGCCGTATGCAGCGGCGAGGTCTGGTCCGACTTCAAGCCCAGGCAGCCGCGCCCGTTTGCAAACTATCCCGTGTGGTTGGGCTACGATCCGGCGCGCACGGGGGATCGCTCCACCGTGGTGGTGGTGGCGCCGCCGATGCATCCCGCTGGTAAGTTCCGCGTGCTGGAAAAGATCCAGTTAAAAGGCGCGTTCAGCTATCAGGCGAACCGCATCAAGGATCTGTTAGGACGCTACAACGTGCAGTTTGTCGGCATCGACTGCACCGGCCCGGGCCTCGGCGTATTCGAACAGGTGAAATCCTTTTACCCTCGCGCCACGCCCATTCACTACAGCCTGAACGCCAAAACCGCCCTGGTGTTGAAAGCCATGGACGTGATCGAAAACGCCCGCATTGAGTGGGACGCGGAGCACACGGACATTCCCCAGGCGTTCCTGCAGGTGAAGCAGACCACCACCGGCAACGACCTGGTCACCTATGTGGCCGACCGCAGCAGCAAAACCGGCCACGCCGACGTGGCCTGGTCAATCATGCATGCACTTAGCAATGAACCCTTGGACCGTAAGCAGCGCCGTGGCTCCATCGCCATGGCCGGATAGAAGAGCATCCCCCTATGAGCAAGCAAACTTCCCCGACAGCATTTAGCTTTGGCGCGCCCGAGGCCGTGTTAGACACGACGCTGACCTCTTACCTGGGCGTGTTTCTGAATCCCCATGGCGACTATTACGCGCCGCCGGTCAGTCTCACCGGGCTGGCCAAACTGCTACGCGCCAACGCCCATCACGGGACTATTCCCTACTTTAAGCGCAACATGCTGCGCAAGTTTTACGTGCCGTCGCCCGTGCTCAGCGCCACCGATCTGGAGAGCGCCGGCTTCGATTACCTGGTGTTTGGCATGTGCTACTTTCAGAAGCTCTTTAACCGCCTGGGTCAGATCGTCCGCCTGCAACACATTCCCGCGTTGAACATGCGGCGCATGAAAGCGCCGGATCAGTTCTGTTTGCTTCAGCCTAACCTGATGGACCCGTTAGCATTTCGTCCAGGGGAAATCATTCAGTTAAAAGAGTACGACGTGAATCAGCAGATCTATGGCGTCCCGCAATACCTGGGCGGCCTGCAATCCGTCTTGCTGAACGAAAGCGCAACGCTATTTAGGCGCAAGTACTACAACAACGGCGCGCACATGGGCTTTATCTTCTACACCGCCGATGCCCAGCTGGACCCCGAAGACGAACAATCTCTGAAGGAACAAATCCGCGCCAGCAAGGGCGTGGGCAATTTTAGAAGCCTTTACATCAACATACCCGGCGGCAAACCCGACTCGGTGAAAATCATTCCCGTGGGCGACATCACCACCAAGGACGAATTCGAGCGGGTCAAGAATCTAAGCCGTAACGATGTATTAAGCATGTGGCGCATTCAGCCGGCGCTGGCCGGCATCATGCCGGAAAACACAGGAGGTTTTGGGGATATCGAAAAGATCAGCCGCGTTTACTACGAAAACGAAGTGGTCCCCATGCAGCATGTGTTTTTAAAATTGAATGACGAGCTACCTGGTCAAAAACAGATTCGCTTTACGGAGCTGCCTAGCCAACCATAGCCAAGAGGTAATATCTACAATAAAAAGGGTAATATGTTAGAATTCTGGCTTACAACGAAGGAATGAAAACTGATGCAAGTTAACTGTAGCGAGTGCGGAAACAAAGCCATTATTACCAGTCGCCAAGTCTTGGACCCTAAGCTGGCGAATCTATATTGCGTCTGCAAAAACGCAGAGTGTGGACACAGCTTTGTCATGAATCTGGCGTTTAGCCATACGCTCAGCCCGTCGTCGTTTCAGGCTAAAAAAATGATGGTGGAAATGTTAAGGGGAATGGGTCAGGCCGAGCAGTTAGAACTGCTGGCCCAGGCTCGAAGCAACGCATGATATTATTTCAAATCCTTATTAATAATCCCCTGCGCCTCCTCTATTCTTTCTCTCACGTGCTCAATCACTAGGCTGTAACCCTGCTGACATTGCTGGCTCATTTCAGGCCATGATCTATCTGTCATTGAAAATTGCACGAATTCTAAAATCTGCTGGCTCTCCGCCAGTCGCTCCAAAGCGTCAATTTTTTTCATCCTGGACGTCAATACTTAAACTCCGATTTACTTCCTACGCTGCGTCTACAGTCCAGCATCTCCGCCCTTACAATACCCCGACAACTTTGGGGGCTTATAAATCAGATCTCACCTTAGCTTTCACGGATAACTGTATGTAAATACAGAGTGTATATATGACACTTTTTTGACGATAAAGTGTGTAACAAAAGTATAGTTTTTTTTGTATTTTTGTGAACCCTGCCACATAAATCCAGTAAAGACCGTACTTGCAGGAGGGTAGCTCTTTATTGGTTATTAATGTGATGTTTGCCAATTATGCGCAGCGCGCTCTATCTGTGATATTAAAAGTTACGTTAAGCATGAAGGGCATTATGCGTTAATGTCGCTTATATCCCTGCATGTATACTAATTTTATTCTTGCATTTTAATTAATGAAAAGAAGGAAAGCAGAGGAAGCGAATAATGATACCAGAACCAAATACTATAAGTTCAGCAATAGTTAACTCTACTCCTGTCGGCGTAAACCCAAATCTTGGCGAGATTGCAGCTACTATAGTGCAAGATCTATATGTCTGCACCAGCCCTGTTAATTCTACTTTGTCCAATACTTCGGCAAAGATAAATGATCTTGCAAAGAAATTTCAAGATACATTAATGACATATCAATCAGAAGACATTGGAATGGATTTTGATGTAGCCATAGCGTTACTACGAACATGGGTTTTTGTAGCGGAAAACTCTTGTAAAAATACATTCCCTAAATCTGGCATAACTCTTCGATTTGATGTTAACCCTAAGAGAAATAGATATGGTAATCGTGAGAGAATTCTACCTGTTAATGGAGTGGGCTATTACGAATATCAAGAACAAGGGGTAAGTGCATTCACTAAAAGAATGTTCATTTGTCCAAATAACCGCAACGATATCTGGATTACCGACCACGGAACTCATAATGGTGGATATACTGGACCCCAAACTACTCGTTTTATGAGAGGAGAGATTCCGAGCGTAGATGGAAGATATAGAGCAGTATGGTATAAGTGGAATCAAGGGGAGTGGTATAAATGGAGATTAACTCCCGGTGTTATACAACCAGGGAGCTTGGGAGACAAGGCAGCCTATGATCGTATGGATATTTTAGGAAGAAATTGTGATCTTGGGAGAAAGATTGTACAAATAGCATTGGCAAATCCGAATGAGCCATCGAAAAATATAATTAATTGGGCTCGACAATTGTAATCTACGGAAGCCAATACATTTTGAAAACTTCCCTTTTCTCAGAAAGCTGAAATATGAATTCCATTAAGTAGAGAGCCTGCAATTCTAATATTTCAGGCTCTCTACTAGTTAGCTAAAGTAAGGTTAAGTATAACTGCCAGTATTAGGATACCTTGTTTCTTATCAATCCTTATTAGTCGCTCTCCCCTATCTCTAAAGCATTACGTCGTCCCGCCCTCCACCTAATTACTTCAGCTAAGTGATTGCATAACCATCATGTAGGAAAATAAGTTGCTAATGCTTTCTTCTTTACCTTCCACCAGGTAGAATCACACTTTGGCCACCATATAAGTGAGCAATATTAAAACCTCATTTATTTAGTCTAGCCGTGGGAAGCCTTTCCTCTGAACTAGATATTAGCCGAAAGTCCACATCAACAAACATCTACTTTATGTATTGAGAAAAATGGAAAAAATTTATTTAATTGCCTCCATAGCCCTTGTGATGATTGTAAGTTATAAAACAAAAAACACTCACGCTCGGCTTGTAGTCGGAGCATTAATGGCAACTTATTACTTATCGTTTTTTCCATATATAGATATCTATGCGTCGTTAGCCGAGGAGTCTACTGCGTTTATTCAGGCTGTATTTTTTGTTCCATTTATTATTATCTGCCTGATATGTTTAACAAAGCGGGTCACAAATGCCAACTTCATACTGAGTGGTATTTGTATTCCAGTTTTCGTTTTATCTTACGCAATAACATCAGAGTTTGATGTTAAAATAAAAAACATGATTGCAATACAATCAGGCCTGTTCGATAAAGCACTGCCATTTCCCAAAAGCATAGAACAAGAAGGTGATAAAAAAGAGTTTTATTTCCCTGAAATGGGGGTGTCTTTAGTGGCTAGCATAAAATGGAACAAACAATATTTACAGTCACCATATTTCCCGTATATTAGCTATTCAGAAAATGAGAATGAAATTGCTGAGATAAGACCAAAGTGTTTCAGCCCACCTACCATTTCCATACCAGAATCAATAATAGACTTATCGCAAAGAAAAGAGATTATAGATATTGAGTGCTATACCAACAATGAAATTTATTCATGCCTGATACTGGAAAATAAAAGTTCACAGTATTTCCAAAAATGGCATTGGATAGCTATCAGCAAGTCTAACTCACGGTCAGCTCAAATTGATATTATACAGTATGAGGACGGTGCGTTTATTGAAAGGGAAATTAAAAGCTTGCTCTCATCTATAAAACTGGGGCAGCCGAATAGTGAAAGCTGCCCACTGATAGTTCCATCTGAATGGCTATAAAATATTACTCTGAAGAAGGCTCAATCAGGCTGCGCATTTCTTCACAACTCCAGCTTTCATAGCCAGTGCTATCCGCTGCCATTTTAAAGAGCATGTACCTTTGTCCTTCAACCGCTGAAGAAGTAGCCATCCATGCTTCATATGCATTATCGTCAGCAGTTAGCTTCTGATCCAGTTTCTTAGTGATATACGCCACTCTTTCCTCGTGGGATAAAGCATCCACGTCACCTTCTTTAGACAGCTCTTTAAATGATGAGCAAACTATATCAAAGTCATTTTCATCCACCTTTGAAAGAAAGGTGAATGCGGTTGCTGAGACCACGAAAAAAACAACAATCAACCCAATAAATTTAGCTTTCATTATTTAGCCTACAATCCCTATATAGTTACTAAAATTTTCGTACGGTGATATTCGATATAGCTAATCGTCCATTCGAATCCATTCTAAATGGATGCGCAGGACGTATAATTTGAACGGCTACTTTCGGTTTATAGTCATGAACAGGATTGTTATTTTTATCCACTATATAAACCCATAAACCATTAGGATGTTGCCAGCTAGTACCACCTAAGCTTGCGATAGTCATTGCGTTAATAAATGGGGGTTTTGATGCGTAGTGATAACAAATTTTTATCCCTTCGTTGTAAGGGGCTCCTTCAGCAGCTTTTACAGCTCTAAGCTTGATGTTCATGTCATCATCAACAACTGATTTAAAGATGCCAACTACTGTAGAAGCTACCGCCGCAGCCCCCCCGAAAAGACCCGTTGCGTATATCCCTAAGTCTCCCTTGTCTGGCATATTCTTATTTACAGCATAGTCTGTGGCCCATACTGCTGGAGTAATAAATTTGCCTATTGTGCTGTAACCACTTTTTTCTAAGCCCATAGACGCGATGGTTCCGCCTACGGATTTTATAGTTGAGTTGTGGTCAATAACTGCTTGCTGTACGCCGCTCATCATATCCTCTCAATTTGGTTTAAATAAGAATTTTGGTCTTAATAAACTCAACAAGAATGGCTACAACCTTCGCTATGTTTTCAGTTAGTTTTTTCTTTATCTCATGTAAGGCTAAAAAGCGAAACATTGTTACTTCTAAGCAAAGAAATAAGCCAAAGAAAAATGAAACCTGAAGATAGAAGTTGAGTTTCTTTTGAGGTGAAAAATCCCTATTTATAGATGTTGCTTCGAATGAAGATGTGGATAAATTGTAATCAACCACGAGAAAGAAATAAATCGGCCATATGGTATACGGAGCTTGTGCGTAGATAGTATGTATGCATTAGAAACACTTCCTTAAACTTTTATATTGCCGTAAAGCAATGCGGCCTTCACCGTAACCCCTGGCTACTGAGGTAGCCAGGAATCTGTATTCACGATAATTTTGCTAATAATTTCGAATATACGCTTCCAATCACTTCAACGGTAGTAAAGCAGTCCGCCACTGCCCGGTGGGCTCCATACACTTCTATGCCCATTTGCTTGGCAGCCTTGGCTAAGCTCTGCCTTCTATAGCCGCCTCGTTTTGCGTCGGGCTCTTTCCGATACCTTGAGTATGCATCCATGGCGCATTGCCAGTCTGCTTCTATCATCGGTAATCCGTATGCGGCGCAGGTCTGCATTAATAGCCGATTGTCAAAGCTCGCATTGTAGGCCACCACGGTTTTTCCGCTGATCACTCGCCTAAGCGCAAGGTATACATCGGGAAAGTTTGGCTTGCTCGCCAAGCTATCATTGGTTATGCCGTGAATGTCTGTGGCTTCGTCCGGCACCGGATTAAGCGGGCGCACCAGCTGATCAAACAGCACTTTCCCGCGCATATCCATGACGCTGATTTCTATCACTTCCGCCTGGTCGTCCAGGCCTGTGGTTTCCGTATCCAGCACCACCACTTGGGGGCTGTATATCCATCCTTTTAAGAGTTCCAATAATTCGTCATTCACTTTTACTTTGTCCTAATTAGCAGAGGGCGAACGGTTGCGGCCCTCTGCTTGTGCTTCCATTTAGTTAATTCATATCGTCAATATTAACTGGCGTAACGTCGTTGCTTTCACTTGTCGTCTGCGTTGCTCTTTTGTTCCTGTCTCTTAACCTGCGGTGGTACTCGCCGCCTTTCACTAGATGCTTTAGCCAGGCGATGACGTGGCCGTTGTGTTTCGGGTGTTTGCGTTCCATTGCCGGCGCTTTCCTCTGCACGTTTCACCACGTAGAATCACACTCGGGCTAACGTATGAGCGCCTAGCAGAGCCGATTTATCGGCCTTGTGTGGATTTGCTTCCAGGTAAATGCTTGTGCGGCTGACAGCGTCCCGGTCAAGTTCTGCTGTCAGTGCTCCTTTAAAGTCGTTCATATCAGCAACCCCTCTATAACCGACTCGTAATAGCTATCCAGTACGCCCCCGGCCAGATCACTTTGACTACATACGCCATGGCTGGCGACAAGTAATGTTCCCCACACAGGCTTTAACAGGCTGGCCATGGTCGCCAGTAAAATCTGGTCGCGGCGCTTGGCGTTAATCAAAGCTGCATTCAACGCCGCCGGGGATCTCAAACCGATTTGATCCAGACGCCTAACGCCCTTGTGGCCTTCTTTCACGGCTTGGATAGCGAAAGCATGCTCTCCCAGCATTTCGACGGCTTGGCTCCAGTAGAAGAAAAAAGCCGGGGTCGCCTGGGGGAGTTCGAACGGCGCTCTGTAGTGACGCTTGCCCAGCGTTTCGAGCACGGCGAGCCGGCCTTTTGTTTTCGCTTCATGCACCCAACAGCGCAGCGCCTGCCGCGAATTAAGGGTTTTCGACATGCCCGGCGCAATCGCCAGGCCGTTGCAGATCCCCGCCGCCCAGGTTTCCATTGGGCATAAGGGGGCCTCTAAAGTGGGCGCAATCGCCCCTTTATTCATCATGGTGTTATCTCCTTTACATTGATTCCGGGTCAGCCCCGGGCCTGAATCTCCCCCCGATAATTGGGTGGGGGGTGTCGGGATTTGGTAATTTAGGTAAGACGATCCCGAAAAAAGCACTTATCTTTATGTTTTTAAATGGTTTTTTAGTCGCTCCAAAAAAGTAAGAAAAAGGTAATATCAAGGTAAGACAAAAAGTAAGACCCTTGATTTATAACGTTTTTTCCATTTTTAAAAAGGTAATGGGGAAGTAATTTTTTAGAGTTTCAAAAGGTAAGAAACTTACCTCAAAATTACCTAAATATTACCTTTTTAGTAAGTTTGTAAGACATTGATTTAAAATAGAAAAAACTCGATTTTTAAACCCGTCTTACCAAAATTACCAAATCCCGACACCCCCCTGAAAAAACGGGCTTCCTCTGCCTAACGCGCACATAGGCGCACGTATTTACACGTTTACTTAGCGCTTAAATATCCAGCAATGAATCGTTTTATTGAGACTCCTGGAATAAACCTTCCCGGTTTCAATGAACTTGTAGCGCTGGCTGTTGGGCAGCAGTTTCTTTAAGGCCTTGAGGTCCAGTGACTTCTGGCCGTGAGTGCGACACACCTCGTCAAAATGGTTCAGGTTAACGGCGATGTTTCCTGTCCCTACGGCGTGGTTTAGAACTTCCACCAGGGCGCTGGATGCAAACGCGTTAGGGTCCGGCTGCGCGTTCAGATACTCAAAAGACTCCCAGAACTCCGCCACCGCCGGATGGTCGTCCGCCAAGCGCTCTTGGCGGCTGAGAGCACGTCCATACAGATAATCGCTTAAGCCACTGAAAGCGCTTTCATTAAGGGTTGGGAAGATATGCCGCAACGCTTTTGCAGCCGCCATTACCTGGGCATGGTTTTTCACCAAACGCAGCAGGCTGGTTTTAATTTCCCCGCGGCTGGTGAAGGCTTCCTCATAGCGATTAAACTCGTTGAAGAACGTGTTTAAGATCTGCGTTTCATTCTCCAGCGCCTTACGCAGAAAACCCGCCATCTGGTCGACGCTTTGTCGTTCAAACCACTGCGCCAGTTTTCGCGTGCCTGGCGAGTGGTGTTCGGTCGT
Organism: Hahella sp. KA22; assembly: GCF_004135205.1. Taxonomy (NCBI): domain Bacteria; kingdom Pseudomonadati; phylum Pseudomonadota; class Gammaproteobacteria; order Oceanospirillales; family Hahellaceae; genus Hahella; species Hahella sp. KA22. The sequence continues at coordinate 6,736,666 of NZ_CP035490.1, forward strand.
ACAGTGACAATGGACAATCCGTTGTAGCAGGGCTTCCGATCCGTCCACCTCGGCATTTTGCGCAAACACCAGGGAACCCAAAAAGAGCGGTTCTTCCGTGTCGTTGCCGCGCTTGGCGACGCCCAACGTCCCGACCGCGCGCCCGTTAAAGAAGGGTTTAAACTCGTCGAAATCAAACTGCTTCTTTTTCACGTCCGGCTCGTCGCCCCGGTCGGATTCGATCAACACCAGCGGCATATTAGAGCTTTGCGTGAATGCGCGCCGGCGTCCGGCGGCCGTCGCCTTCATGGCGTCGAATCCTTCGTAGTCGTCGCGCCCCATGAGCTTCCACAGAAACTCAATCAGCGTGGATTTACCGGCGCCAGGATCGCCCGTCAGTTCAAGAAAGGGGAAGCTCTTGTGCTTCGCCCGGATCTGCTGAACGAACAACGAGCCCAGCCAGAAGGCCAGCGCCGTTAAACCTTGCCAGGAAAAGGTCGTTATAAAGTTATCGATCCACTCCGGGTTAAACTCCCCAGGCTGAATCCGAAAGCCTTTAAAGCTGGTTTTGATGCCGCCCCGGTCCAGTTCAAAATACCCCTCCGCATTTAGTTCCAGTTCTTTGCCTTTGCAGAAAGCAAAGGTCTGGTAGACGTATGCCTGGCTGTCGGCGTGGTAACCCACATAAGGAATGGATTGAATCTCTTTGACCTTACGGTTTAACCACAGCTCATGCAGCATGGCCATGTCTTTAGAGCTACCGGAAAACGCGCCATAACCCTTGGTGATCATCGCCTTATGAAAGCTCGATGGCGTGTCGATGTTGCTCCCGTCAAATGGGATTAACGCATCCGCGTTATTGCTGCTGTACTGCACCCGAAACACATAAAACTTTTCGTCCAGGATGTCGTCCCGCTCCGCATAAAGCAGTTCCGGCACAAAGTTACTGATCGGGAACGCCGTACAGTGCTGGCTAAAGGAGTCATAGCCTTTACCTAGCGTCAATGCTGCGCCTTCCAGTGCTTCGGACAGCTTATGTAAGTCCACTGAAACCGAATACAGCCGGTTATCAAAGTCGATAACGAAGTGAGAATGGCTCTTCCACAAATAGTACGCGTACGCCTTCCACATCACGCTTTGCGCCGTGAACATTTTCCCCCGGTATTGCGCTTCCTGCAGGAACGTATCGTTGATCCTATCCAGGCGGTAAAGGTCGTCCCAGTCCTTGCTGGTCCCGGTTAGAGATATCTCGACTTTTTCACCCGCCATCTGGAGCTTGGTGTAATGAGACTTCATGCTCTTGCGGCCCGCTGCGTCGTCATCCAGCGCCAGCACCCAAGTGATTTTTTTCCCTAAGTAGGGTTTTATCGCCTCGCTTGGGTAATAGCCGGCGGCCAGGATCGCCACCGCCTTACGCTCAGAGAAGTGCAGCGCCAGGGCGTGAAAGATCCCCTCCACGATATAAACGCGATCACCTTGTTTAAGCTCCTGGGTCGGCGGCATCCACCATTTGCCCTTGACCGGGTCAACTAACACCCATCGCCCATTGACGTTATGGCGTTTGCCGCTGAAGTTGATGCGTTGTCCGTCGTCTTTCTGTTTGTCGATCAGCCGTTCCCAATAAAGGGTCCGGTCGCTGTTCAGATAGAAGCGGACGGTGTTGCACCACTCCTGAGACTTGGGCAGCTTATAGCTGCCTTGCTCATACCAGCCCACCATTTCACTAAGGGGGAAACGGCGATTGTGCGCCAGGTAGGCGTCCGCCGTGGCGTTCGGGTTTTCCTCCGTAGTGGGGAAGCGTTCGGAGTAGTTATTGAAAAGTTCCGGGTATATCTCCCGGGTTGTCTCGCTGTAACCGCAATGCTTCAAGCGGTTACAGCTGACGCGCCAGGGCTCTTTCATACTGACGAAAAGCTCTTTCTTTCCGCAGTTCGGGCATTTGCCCTGCTGTAGGTATTCCCCTACGCGCTTGAAAGCGAACTGGCCATCGCTGGCCAGCGCCTCCGCTATTTCTTTTCTGTTATCGAAATGTAGCATTACTTCGACTCTTACCTGCGCTTTCCATCTTCTTCCATGCACTCCAGCATAAGGAGCGCGACGTTAACCAATACCAAGCGGCCAATATATTTAACGGGTATATAACCACGTTCAATTTGGCCTCTTACTTGGTCCTCCCGAAGCCCTGAGCATTCCGCGAAGGCTTTTTTAGTCATTACAGGCGAGGTGATAGTTAGATTTTTTTCCATGAAATTACATCCTATGTGTTTGTATAAGCCACTATGTGACCATTCAGGGTCATTATTTACCCCTAAACGAATGCATGTCAACAATTTTTTGACCTGTTATAGGTAATTGTTACCCATTAAATATTTTTATATGACTTAGATTCAGACCTGCATGAGCGCCAGTTAATTTTCATTTACCTTTTCTGTTGCTTTTTTTACCCCTGAAAGTGTAAAAATGTGCCGGTGTGTGCGTACAAAATTGTCGTTAAAGGAAATTAGGATGAGACTTAAAGCAGGTGAGAGGCTTAAAGGGCTTCGTGAGTTGGCTGGCTTCACTCGACAAGAGTTTTCAAATATCACAAACATTGAACTTACGCGGCTAACGAACTTGGAAAAACTAAAGGCTCGCGTAGCAGAAGATGAATACGAGAAGCTCGGGCTTCTTTTCCCCGACATTATTCAATGGCTAGCGTTTGAGGGTGACATATCGCTAGAAGCCCTAAGAGTAAGTGAGAATAAGCTTTGCCGACTTCTCGCGGCCCGGTTTGAAGCGGGTCAGATTCCTGAAGGGTACTACTTCGAAGAAGTAATAAAACAGTGAAAGACTATAAATCGATCAGCTTTATAAAGGAATAGCACAATGGCAATTAAGAAGATTGCTTCAGGATGGCAAGTTGATATCCAACCAGAAGGTCGAGGCGGTAGAAGAATTAGAAAAACCTTTCCCACAAAGCGACAAGCCGAGCAATTCGATACAGAGCAAAAAGCAAAGGCAAATGCTGGCGAGTGGACTCCGCCTCTGAAGGATAAAAGGCGATTGGCCGATCTCATAAATACCTGGTACGAGCTTCACGGATACACATTGAAGGATTGCGATAATCGTTTGCGTGTACTGAACGGCCTGTGTTCTAGATTGGGCAATCCTATTGCCAAAAACTTTACTTCCGAAGATTGGTTAAAATACCGGAAGGAACGCCTCACGCAAAAGCTAGAGAGACGGGAAAAGTTAGTTGAGCCAAATACAATTAACCATGAACAAGCTTATCTATCAGCAGTGTTTGGACGCCTAATAAAACTCAAAAATTGGCCTTTTGATAACCCACTTAAAGGCGTATCAAAGCTCATCATTGATGAACCAGATTTAGTTTATCTAGAAAAAGACCAGATCAAATCCCTACTGGCTGCGTTGAGCGAATCTAAAAATACTGATGTCTTAGTAATCAGCAAAATATGTCTTTCTACAGGAGCACGCTGGGGAGAGGCAGAATCCCTAAGAGGAGAGCAAGTAAAGCAAGGCAAAATCCACTTTACAAAAACCAAGAATAGTAAGGTGCGAGCCGTTCCAATATCTGCTGAATTGGAAAGAGAGGTTTTGACAGGTCGCCCACGATTTGGCCGACTTTTTACAGGCTCATCACACCAAGCGTTCCAGCGTGCAATAGAGCGGGCTAGGATACAGCTCCCAGATGGACAAATGACGCATGTGCTGCGGCATACATTTGCAAGTCATTACATGATAAATGACGGAAATATTCTGAAGCTCAAAGACATCCTTGGGCATCAGACGTTAACGATGACACTGCGGTACGCAAAGCTTGCGCCGAGGCACTTGGCTGATGCTGTACATAAAAACCCACTAGCAACGCTATACTGTCAACAAAGTGTCAACCGAGACGTGGAAAATCACGTTTGAATGTGGAATCCTCACATACAAATCAATAGCTTATGGAAAAACGAGTAACAACAAGGACCATCAAGACGGTCTCATAATCAATAGGCCAGGGTGAAAAAAGTTTAAATGGGCCTGTAGCTCAGTTGGTTAGAGCACCCGACTCATAATCGGTAGGTCCTCGGTTCAAGTCCGAGCAGGCCCACCATTTAAACCTTTAAAATCAGTATGTTAGCGAAACATCCCGGTTTCTTCTGGGGTTCAAACAGACGTAACCCCGAGCCATTCCCACCGCACTACGCCCACCAAAGTACCGAACGCTAATTTTTCCGGGGTTACACTGGGGTTACATCCTCACATACCAGCCCTACGCACACCCCTTGCAGAACGATAGTCTTTACAGCCTCTACCTACCCGACAGGGTTTGCTGACAAAGCATGCCAAACCCATCCATTGAATCAGAAATAATACGCTTGACGATATATAAGCTGTGGAGTATATTTTTAAGAAAGTAAGGACAGCACATGACGTGGGAAATATTAGTCACAGATGAATATGAGGGCTGGTTTCTAAATCTAACTGACGCTGAACAAATTGACGTTCAAGCAATGGTTGACGTTCTGGAAATCAAAGGCCCTAACCTTGGCCGCCCTCAGGCAGATACGATAAAAGGCACAAAGAAGGTTAAAAACCTTAAGGAGCTGGTCATTCAGCACGCAGGAAAACCATATAGAGTTTTCTATGCCTTTGACCCCAAACGACGCGCTGTTCTTCTATGCGGTGGTCGAAAAGATGGATCGAAAGATAAACAGTTTTACAAACAGATGGTTCCGCTAGCTGAAGCAGAGTTTGCGGATCACTTAAAAAGCGAAGGCCTCAAGTAGGTCTGGGAGAAATGAAATGGCAAAGCCTTTAAGCGAACTGCGCAAGCAAATGAGCCCTGAAGTACAAGCAGCCGCACGAGCAAAAGCAGTTGGCATAGTTGCAGAAATGTCACTGGCAGAAACTCGTAAGCTGCGTGGTCGCAGTCAAGCAGTGGTGGCTCGCGCCTTGGGTATAGCCCAACCTAATGTTTCTCAAATTGAAAAACGCCCTGACACAATGATCAGCACACTGGCGTCTTATGTTGAAGCCTTAGGTGGAAAACTCGAAATCCATGCAAAATTTCCAGATGGGCAAGACGTGGAGATCACACAATTCAAACAAGCTTGATGACCAATTTCTACAGGGGGCTTCTGTGACATTTATCGAACCGTTCGACATAGAAAATAATCAAAACCTGAGAGCGCCTCAAAGAGAGGGCTGGCTCGCAATTCGCGATCACTATAACAATAACATTGGTGCCGAACGGTTTGTGGGAATTGTTCTCCCAGTAGGTTGTGGAAAATCAGGACTTATTTCTGTAACGCCTTATGCACTACAAGCTCAAAGAGTATTGGTCATTGCTCCAGGCACTCGAATCCGAGACCAGCTAGGCGCAGACATGAAGTCAAGTAGCGCTACGAACTTTTATGAAAGATGCTCGGTATTGCCTGGGAATGCCAATTACCCAGAAACAGTTGTCGTCGCAAGCGGAACAGTAAACCATGATGACATAGAGAACGCAGACATCGTGGTATCCAATATCCAGCAAATCGCTGGGGAAGAGAATCGGTGGCTTGATGAATATGAAAACGATTTTTTCGATCTAATTCTAGTCGATGAAGGTCATCACAATGCAGCGGCCTCATGGCAACAGGTTTTCAATCGCTTTCCTAATGCGCGTGTAATTAATTTCAGCGCAACTCCAACGAGATCAGACGGGCAACTAATGGAAGGCCACGTCATATATTCGTTTCCGGTAATCCGGGCTATACAGGCCGGGTATGTAAAGCGACTTTCCGCAAAGATGCTTCGTCCCTCAGAATTGACTTATATTGATCGTAGCAATGGCGAAGAGCGTACCATAGGACTGCAAGAAGTAATTGACCTTGGCCAGCAGGATGCCGAATTCCGGCGCGGTATAGTAATGTCAGAGCATACCTTGGCTTCGATAGTAGACTGCTCTATTGGTGAGTTAAGGCGACTAAGAGAGGAGACTGGTGAGCAACGCCTGAAAATTATTGCTTCAGCTCTAAATATAGACCACTGCATACAGATCACAGAATCCTTTAGAGCAAGAGGGTTAAGGGCGGGCTATGTACACTCACGAGAGGGAACAGATGCGAACCAAAGAGTTTTTCAGCAGTTAGAAAACCATGAACTTGATGTGATCGTCCAAGCCAGAATGCTAGGTGAAGGATTTGATCATAGATTTTTAGCTGTAGCGATGGTCGGCAGTATATTCGCCAATCTTTCTCCTTTTGTTCAATTTGTAGGGCGAATAATGCGAGTCGTTGAGCAAAACGACCCAGATAATCCGGTAAACCGTGGCGTAGTGGTATTCCATGCTGGAGCAAATGTGGCTCAACGCTGGAACGACTTCAGAGATTTTAGCTCGGCAGACCAAGCTTATTTTGCTGACCTCTTGCCAGAAGCTGACAACGTAGATTTCGATCCAAGTGGAACCGCGACAAGAGAGCCAACAGGGACAGGCGGCTTATCTCCAGTTGATATCGTATCTGAATCTGGAGTATCCGCAGCAGAAATGGATCCGATTGGAGATCCTGAGGTCGCAGCCCTTCTTCAACAACTTGTAGATAGAGGTATTACTCCAGACCAAGCTGCAGCAGGAATCCGGAGAATTCGTCCTACCAGACAAGATCAGCGTATCGCACGCCGTAGTGCCTTAAACGAAAGAATTCAAAATGAGACTGGTGGGCTACTAGGGAGATGTGGTGTGAATCCCGGCGGACGCAACCTAGACCCCCGACATCAAAGCACAAATTTTCAATGGGCTGTAACCGAGCTTAATCGCAGAGTTAATGCCAGCGTGGATCAAGCTGGCTCAAACCGTGAGAACTTTACTCTCACCCAGTTGGAAGCCGCTCATGAAGCCCTGAATGGACATGTAGCCTCTCTCGAAGAGGAACTACGCAATGGGTAGACCAAAATCACTTGTTAAAAATATTTATATTTCCGAAGCAAAGCGAGCCCACTCTTGTAAATCCAATGCAAAGCATAAGATACAAAAGGGAGACCAGAGACTTACGGTCAAAGAAGGGCAAAGCGAGCGGAATTACTGTATGGAATGCGGTAAACGGTTTATAGATTTAGCTATCGATGAACTAAGCAAGATTCGATCAGACAACTGGCAGGATTGACGCCATCAAACCAATATATATACCCCATTTTCTGGTGACCCAAGAAGAATATGACTCAGCCTCTGCTGAAGAGCGAAACCGTTACAACTATGTCGTGGTGCCAGATGAGCCAATCTCATTGCCTAACATCTGCTGCGCCATGAAAACTGAGCGGGAACATGCCGAAAACCGCACGAAAACCCGCCCACTTAATGAAAGGGAATGACGAAAACTGCATAAGTGCGGTTTCAGTCTTCAAAAATACGGGACAAATCCTCCAATTCATCTATTTTAGAGCTGAAAAACGCCTTGCTGCGGTTTTCGGCAATTTCTACCTGCCGCCTCTCTTGGTTCCGCTCTTCCGCCTGGCGCATTACCTGCCTCAGTTTGAAGCGCTCCAAGCCGTTGGCCAGGCACTCATTGTGAATTGTCTGAGGGCTGTGCAATGCAGACCTCAACGTGTCCAGGATCGTTCCATCTTGGTTAGACACCATCAGCCACCTCCTCACCTAGGTATTCTTGCTTAATAAGCGCCAATTGCTGGTCATTAAGCTTTCCTGCCTCACAGGCGGAGTTAACCAGGCTTTCAAGCTCATCAACGGTCAACATGCTGGTCACTACGCTGGCCAGGGCTGCCGGGGCGAGCGCACGACTGCTGAACACTTCGGCTTCGCCCTTATCCTCGCCGTTTTCAAAATAGGCCGTTTCACACATAAGAGCATAGGGGATCTCTCCCAGCCCTTCAGCAACAACACGCACAGAAAATATCTCTCCCTGGGTGTCTCCCCATTCATCGCTATCAGACTTAAACGTAACCATCGACATACGACAATCTCTAGCAGCCTGATTGAAGTCATCATCGTTTAATCCACTGTTATAGATCGTTACCTGAAGTTTGCAATTTAGCCGACTCTGGAGAGAGGCAACTTGATCCTTTACCAGTTCAATTTTTGATTTACTCATTAGGTTTTCTCCTGATTTATTACATTTTCGGGCTACGTGAGGAGCTGGAGTTTGTGTTGTCCGTTGTATTGGCTGCGCCGTTGTTTTTCTCGAACTTGTTCTGATATTTTTGATCTTGCTGGAAGCGGTTTTGAGCGGCTTCTGCCGCTGATTTTTGATCCGCCGCCAACCCTTGGGCAGGCGCTTGGCCATATTTCGCCAGCTCTTCTTTCGTAGGCTTATAGCCCTCGACCTGAATTCCCATTGTCTGCCCCTGAATCCACACGGCACGGCGGTATTCTTCGGAGCCGAATGCACGAATTTCCTTCCACTCTCTGTCCTGTACTTTCTGCTGAGCCAGTTCCAACTCGGCCGCCAGAGCCCATGAATTTATAGTCTGGCTGTGAATCGCCTTTCCAGAGTCACGGAAAGCCTCCGCGCCCTCATTTTTCCCTTTCGTCCAGCGGTATACGCCTTGAGTATCAGCCTGAAACATGCTGATCACGCTGCCCCGGTTAGGGTCGATCTGCGCAGGTTTCCAACGCTCCTCATTAGCCTGTTCTGCGATTTGTTTTTGCTGTGTATCCATACGCTTTTTAGCCTGCTGGTAAGCTTCGTCCGCTGCCTCCTGTGTAGCGGCAAGGCCGCCAAAACCGGCTGCTGGATTTTGAGATGCCTGAGCATCGTTTTTTTCAATGGTTTGTTGTTGGTTTTGCATACGTGCAATCCTCGCGGTTTGAATATCAATAATGTTGTTTTGAGCCTTGATTGCTTCATTTAGCTTCCAGCGAGAGGCTCGCTCGTGGTAGCCCATCCTGGCCAGTTGCATGTTCAACGGGCCAACGTGGATTTCAGGAATTTTGTCTGTGATTCCCTGCTCCTGTAGGGATAGGTGAGAGATGCGCTCTTCGAGACCGGCAGCCTCTAATTCGGAGTTCACAATGGAACTCCACTTTTCCCTGATCGCATCTATTTGTTGTCGCCCTGTTGGTAATCCATTTTTTCGGAGTTTGGCGTCGCTCCATTCCAGGAAAGTTTTCAGCTTTCCCAGTTCTCCAGCCGCGTCCATTGGACGAGTAGTCATCAGTAAATGGGCGTGCAAATTTCGGTTATCTCCACCTCGACCTGGCGCATGCACGCAAACGTCAATAGCGACCTGGTATTGAGCAATAAGCGCTTGAGAAAATTGCTCAATAATTCGGTGATGCGCATCTCTTCGAAGCTCATGCGGAAGGGCGAGAATCCACTCTCTGGCTACCCTGGAATCTGAGCGTTTCTCTGACATTTCTGCCAGATTCCATAATTCTGTTCGGGATAGTCCCGCACTGTTAAAAACGAACTTATCCAGCACACCCTTTTTGCGTTCGTAGTCATTAATAATTCCGGTTCTTTCATCCATGATTTTTTCCGCTGCCGCAGCCGTTGCGCTTCGCCCTTTTGAACGAGCAATGAGCGATGTTTGGCAATAAAAAATGGCCATGAAAAGAACCTCGGTTTTCTCTTTTTCGCGCAGCGAAAAACGCATGACTTGGAACAAGTCGTATATGCGCCCTTCATCGCCAGGGGGGCTTGCTCAGTGCCAACTTTAAAGTCCGTGCAATGCTCGCTCCCGCTCGCCCAACGCGCCGTTAAACTGCACGTATAACTTATTGATTTTTAAGTACTTTTTTGTTTACCAGAAAACTATCAAGCATTAATCTGAATGGGAAGAAAATTTGTTCATTTAGTGGAGGTTGTAAATGTCTTTGAAACCCAAACAGCGGCGCCTTTTGGAAGAGGAAGCCCAACGTAACCCTGGAGGGCCAGCAGCCCAGATTCTCAAGAACCTTGCTCAGGAAGAAGCGAAGGCAATTGACCTAATGCGACAAGCCAGCGAACAAGCAAAAAAAGATATGACCCGACAGAAAATTCTGATCGGTGTAGCCGTTCTCTCAGAGTGCGAGAAAAACCCCACGTTTAGAGAACGTTTTGAAAAAGTTTTATCCAGGCATTTAACCGCGACACGAGACAAAGAAATCATGAGCCGATTTGGCTGGGAGATGGAAAATGAAAACACTGAAAATAATATTGATTCTGCTCCCGCTACTGCTGAGTAGTTCGGGGGCTTTTGCGTCAATTACGGACGTTGATCCTGCTGATAAAAGTCTTGAGTATTTGAGGTACATTTTTGGTTCAACTGTTGATGTCATAACAGGTGGAACCGGGCCAGCCAATCCTGATTCTGTTCTGGGTGCGATGTCACAAATTCTCAACACGGGAATGCTCGTTTTTACCGGCCTTATTATCGGCTATGTGTTTCTGACTGGAGTGCTGAATTCGGCTCACGAAGGCAATCCATTAGGCAGAATGTATTCAACCATGTGGGTGCCTTTGAGAATGGTTGTAGCACTGGCTTTAGTTTTGCCATTTAGTGGTGGTTATTCGACTATGCAGATCGGTGTTATGTGGTTAGCGGGGCATGGTATCGGGCTCGTCAATTCAACCTGGAATGCAGCGCTGGATCACATCACAAGCACCGGTACTCTATACCCACCACAGATCACCGTCGATTATGAAAATACCGCTATGAGAATTCTCGAATCGAGGGTGTGCATGCACGGTATTAACACGGCGGACAGACACATAAACGTGGAAGAAAAACCGGTCGAAATTGTTGATGATGATCAGGTGGTATCAATCCGCTCCTCCGGGACAACAGAAGCCCCGCTTGTGCCTGTTCAGCATCGAGTAATGCAGCGCTATGATTCGGTGTATGGATTGGCCGGAGCGGGTATTGCTTACGGCGCTGCCTGGCTTAGCGGTTTCCCAAATGGCATTCCCAGATCTTACGGCTCAAACCCGTGTGGATCGATCACCTTAGAGTTTGCAGAAATAGACGAAGGCACGGCGATAGATATACCCGTTCGGAGTTACCAAAATAAGGTGATTGCGGCACATGCACAGCTTGATGAGGATCTTGATTCTCTGGCTCGTGAAATTGTTCTGAGTACTGTGGATGAAACCGCCCCCGCACCGGATCAAGCAGCCTACAATCTGGCCGTTAATAATTTTAAAACGGAATACCAAAAGGCCATCTCAGATGCTTTGAGTGAGATTGCCAGCGCTCGCGTTAGCAAGTGGGCAGGAGGCAACCCGGACGCTGCTGGGATGACGGTAGGGGCTCGTGATGCCGGATGGATCTCAGTGGGTGCCTGGTACTGGGATTTGCAGCGAGTTAATGCAGAAACCCAGAAAATGGTTTCAGTTAAAGCTGAACTCGTGGGGCCGACAGAGGCAGCGCTGGAACATGACGACTACCAGTCGTTCATGGACGGCCTTGCAGCATATTCCCAGAATATGCTGGTCACAGATCCAGCCACAGGCACACCGGTAAATGCGATGGAACGCAGCACCTATGCTGACGACAACGCCACTTTAGGTTTTGTAATGGGTCGCGTTGAATCCGTTATCAATTTTGCGTTATCCGAACCTGATCCGGTAGCGGGGCTGGCCAACGTAGGGCATGTGATCATTGGGACGTTTGAAACTGCACTAACCGCTGCATTCGTCTCGGATCTGGCGGCCTGCGTTGCTGACGACACCAGTGAGGCGGTAGGCGGTCTGATTGGTGGTGCAGCCCGGCCCGTCACCAGTACGCTATGCCGGATGACAAACAAAGCTTTGTGGTCATTAGTTGGCGCTGGCCTGCTGCTGATCCCTATTGCGTTAATGCTTGCCTTTTATCTGCCTGCCACACCTATGATTCTTTGGATTATGGGAGTAGCCGGTTGGTTCGTGATGCTCATCGAGGCCGTGATAGCAGCTCCTATATGGGCTGTAAGCCATGCCATGCCGGAAGGTTCCGGGTTCATCGGGGAGCGGGCGAAAGCCGGTTACATGGTCGCGCTGAGTGTGTTCCTTCGACCGGCGCTGGCCATATTCGGCTTTTTCGCATCGATGCTCCTGGTTATCGTCATGCTGAAAGTGGTCATGCTCATATTTTTGCCTGCCATGAGTGGCATGATCGGCGACTCAATCAGCGGCGTGGTAACAGCAGTCGCAATGCTGGGTATTTTCACCGTACTGATAATCCAAATCGCTCATCGAGCGTTTGGATTGATACATGAAGTGCCGGACAAGGTGCTGCGCTACATCGGCGGGGGATCTGAAAACCTCGGGGAAGCGAGCCAGGAGCAGCAGAGCCGCTCCGTATTCGTTGGCGGCGCTGCTAAGGTTGTTGGTGGAGCTGGTCATACTATGCGGGATAAAACGCGCGGAGGCGCTCAGAGTATGGCTGACGCGGCAGGCAGTGGGCTAAAAAATGCTGCCGGTGCAGCCAAAACAGGCATGAGTAAAATCTCCAAAATGCTCAGCCCAAAATAGGACTACAGCCTAAACCAGCCAGCAAAAGCCAGGAAGTCCAGTGCTTCCGCCAGTGGTTCCAGCACGGATGCCGGAACCATTGTATTGATCCAGTAAGCAACAACTCCACTGCTGAAAATCGCTGGATGCCCCATGATTCCCACCAGGTTAGTAATGATCAGAACTGCGATAGCAATATTCCAGGGCAGGTATATCCCTGTCCATGAGTGAATCCTGCGACGAATCGGTGGAACAAGGCAGCCGACTAAAACCACAATACACAACAGCCACAATACACCACAGCTTACCCCGAGTGCGATTGACTCCCAGGTCTGTCTGCCCCAATCATCGGCGGCCAGACGCTCAGTCCATTTAGCCAGCTCCCGCTGGCTCATCAAAAAGTCACTCATGAGGCGACATTCCTCTCTATATTTTTATGGCAGTTTGCTTCAACGTACCGCTATATAGATACCTGTCAAATCAACTGGAAACCCAGCTTGCACCGGGTAATAAAAACTCACTTTTCGTCTATGAAAGAGGCCGCAGAGTTGGCCAGGCGATCCTGCCCTCGCAACACGCGAACAGTTACCCAGGCAACCGTGGCACAGTAAAAAACGGCTGCTCCGGTTAGCGCTTCACTTGAAACACTTCCTGCCAGGGCATTCATAACCCCAAGGCAAATAGCCATTGCAACTGCCACACCTGCGCAGTGGATTAGAATCGCTAAAATTTTTCCTTTAGTCATTGCAAGGTCACCTCATGATTGTATTGATTAATGACCTTAAAATAGTGATCAGCCTGGATATATTCGGCAAGCGTTAACCGTACATTTCCACAAAAACCTTCTGAATCTACAACCAGCTCTCCGCCTTCATATTTACCAATTTCTACATAGCGCAATGTCACCGCATTAAGTGGGACTGAAAATGAGGTCAAACCATATATTCGGAGCATACCTTCGCCAACATCAAGGACGATTTGTTCATCTGGATTGCAACGCTGGATAGAGAAAACGGCCATGTCATACCTCCTGACTGCTGGACTGGTGGCGAACGATTATTCCCCAATTTTTGACGGTAAGGCAGCCATCGTTGCGTGATCGCTCTATGACAACCTGATAGTTACTCTGCAATTGTTTAAAACGGGATTCAAGCTCCCTCTCTGTAAGACCGGTACTTGATGCCAACCCCACGACAGTAGGACGCTCAATGCGCTCCAACGCGACAATGACAGGCAAAACCCGCTTGAACTCTCGTGAGTGAATATCTCTTACTGTAAAATCGGCATCAGCCATGAATCACCTCCTGGTTAGGTGGTTGCAGTTGATCTTTATTAACCCTGCTGGCAAGCGTAGTGACTTAAACACTTACCACTACCTTTAAAGTCCGGCATTGTTAAGAAAGGATCACTCCTATGAGTATTGATCTCTCAAAACTGTGTGCAGATTTCCTGCGCCAAAATCATACGTCTCGTTCTACTGAAAAGCTGAAAGCGTCCCATGCCAGAGAGCTGGTGGCGGCATTTTTTGGGTATAAGAGCCATGCGGCACTTATGGCCGAGAAGGGCTATCCACTGGATCGGCTCGAAGAGGCATATATTTTCATTCCCGATATACCGCTCATGAATGACAGACGTGCGAAGCTAGGTGGCCTGCCAGATGATCTTATCCCGTCAATCGACATCGCCAAGCTCCTATCAGGCATGCTTTCCGATGAGGGGTTATGCGGTGGAAATATCTGGCTCTATGACTCACTGGAAACCTACATTGCCGAGGTCTTACTTCCCGATTGTCAAACGCTGATAGATGATCAACTGTCAGGCACGATGGCAGAAACAAACGCGGGATTTTTCGATTCACCATATTATGACGATGTGCAGATCGAAGATCGTGGTGATGAGCTGGTAGCAATCGCCAAAACCCAGTACAAGGGCGAGCCACTGGATGACAAGCCCTTCTGTGGGGACACCATTGATATGGTTGTACAGGTGACATTACCCCGTATGGCTGGTAAACGCGGTTTCTACGATTTCGAGCTGGAAGTTGGTGGCAGCGTCAATGACGACTGGGTTGATCCTGAGCTGCGATACGGCAAACGCCCTCGGAGCAATTTAGCAGCAGAGCTTGGCATTACGGACGATGATCTGGAATTGCTGGAATGGGAAACACTGGAAAACAGCAGTGATGATGGTCTGCCCTATGATTATGTGCTGACCTTTGATGAAAGCTGTCCACTTGAGATATTGGAAAAGATCAACGGTCTGGATGACGATCGAACCATCCGTGTGAGCGTCAATGCTTTTGATAATCCCTATCCAGATGAGCCGGATGAGCACATGCATTACGAGGTGCCAAATATCCGCCCCAAGGATCAGTGGCTTGAAATGACTGGCGGATTTCGGTTCGGTGAAACCCCTGAGCAGTTTCAACACAGGCAGGCTGAAATCCATGCTTTGCGTAACCGTATTGCTCAGGGGCAAGCTACGCCAAACGATGTTGGTCGTTTATCGCACCTGTTGGGCACCGATCAGGACGATGAGTTCGGTGATATATTCTAACGGCTGATAACGCATGCCGGATCAAACACGGCTGTTTGCGGGGATTTTTGAAAGGGCAACGCTCCTTCCACTAAATGATTTTTCTTCCAAACTTTTCTTCTTGTTTTTATAGAAGCTTAAGGCCAGTCGCCGCATCCAGCGGCGGCTGCGCCGAATCTGAATATCCTGAACATCCTGCTAACTTCGGGCGGGTGTGCGACGTTTCGGGCGGATGTGCGACACTGCCGGGCGGCTGTGCGACGCTATCGGGCGGCTGTGCGACGGCCTGGCGCAGTTAAACTCACTCTTCGAACCCTGTTTCCATCGATGACAAGGCCAATTTGTTCGAGCTGCTCGGCATCCTCCCTAAGCCGAAAACGAGCATCTCTCAGCGCTTTTCCTGTGGCCTGTCGAGCTACCGCCAAGATGACAGTATCCAGATGCCAGCCGCCGGCCGGCTCATTTTTATGACTCAGGATGTGCCTGGCAACGGCTTGACCAATACCATGCCGTAGACGGGCAATAGGGGCCGGGTTGTAGTAAAGGGCCAAATCACGCTCCAGGAGCATTACCAGAGCTATCCCCAAGCGCACGCGCCACATGCTCCGCTCACCACCTGTAAGCGGGTCTGGGCGCATCATAGGGGATGGAATAACATGGTCTATCAAACCACCAATAATCCGGTCACCAGTTCTTGCCAAATCTGGCGTTTCGATTTCAATGGTTGATGCGCGCAGCTCAGAAAGAAGCTTTTGAATTTGAGCCAGACTGTATCGGCTATCGGAAAGCGTTTTTCGTATCCGAGCAGGGTCTACCAGCAGCTCAACACCACCATCTGACACGTCTCGCCTTTTCTCTGCGCAGTAAAGAATCGCCTCAACAACATCAGCGTGGCGCTGACCTAACCTGCCAGCTACGCGGCAACGACCAAAAGAGGTTTCCTGCCAGTCGCCCTCTCGGTGTCGTGGGCGCTGACTCGGCTGGTACAACATCACCCGAGCCTGAGCGATTGTGCTGGTTGGACTGACGGCGTTACCAGCGCTCTTCATCAACTTCACCCACTCTAAAAGGAGTGGTCTTTTTGCTGTTGTTGTCGTTATTCCTGGAAGCAGATAAATCTACGGGCAACAATACACCACCATCCCCACGCTCATACCACTTGTCAGCCTCAACCAGGGCATAGTTCTGTTTGCTAACACCATACCGAACAAAAAAACCTCTTCGGTCATTGCCTACAGGCTGTCTGTCATAGGGGCGATCACTTAACTTTTTGGCTTCTGACTCTGACATTTTTGCAACAAACCCACACCAGCGAACATTATCCACCAGAGCCGAAGCCCCTCGGGCAGCCTGCTGCTGATCCGCCTGCCCTTCTCTGGCGGAGCCTTTATTAACATGATGCAGATAAAGGATTGCAGCCCCTGTTTCCACAGCAATATGCTCAAGCGTTGAAACAAGGCGAGACATATCTCCGTTGCTGTTTTCATCAAGGCAATGTGTGCGGCTTAGTGTATCCAGTACGATCAGCCTTGCCCCCGCGCCCAGCTGAATCAACCAATTAAGATCCGGCTGTGCCATAACGTTTAAACGCCTGCCCATAATTGGTTCAAGAGAAAGATTGCTCGCTATCTCTTGCCGTGCCTGTTGGTTAAAGTGCTGACCAATGGCGTGAACACGACCAATTAAAACACTCTCCGGATCTTCTCCTGCCAGGTAGACTACGCGACCGGTTTGGGCGGGGCCAAGCTTTAATAAATCTCCGCATGTAACACTACATGCAATTGACATAACGGCCTCCAAAGCCCAATAACTTTTTCCTGTAGCTCCCGGTGCGACCAATGCACCCACCGTTCCAGCCAAAAAACCTGGCCATATAAAATCCAGATGTGGAGGCTCATTTTCGAATGCTGCAAGAATATCAATAGCCACTTAATTACTCCCCTTGAGCTAATAGCCCACCTTGCTCGGCCAGCCACTTATGCAGCTCAGACTCGGGAAATAATCGACGGCGCCCTATCTTGACTGAGGGGGGCATTGGCTCCCCTCTACACATCCTATTTCTAAGCCCACCTGTAGACATACAGAGCAAAGCTGCTGCTTGCTCGTAAGTGAGATATCGTTCAGCGCTAACCTGCATTTTTACCTCCACGCACTGCCATTGGATCGACAATATTCATAATCACTCTCCAACCAGTAATCTTTACTTTGCGCTCATGTGACGATGTGTTTCGCTACATGGCGAGGGATTATGATGCGTGAGCGTCAACACTTTATTCACTAAAAAAGTGAAGAAAAGTGGAGTTTTCTTGGAGAATTTTTACCAATGCGCAACCAGATAGCACGTTGAAGAAAAATATATAAATCAGAGGGAATAAAAAGCTTCCGAAAAGGATTTTAACGATAGAAAAAAGAAAAAGGGACCAAAGGCCCCTCAACACGTTAACCTATTACAGAATTGATTTGCTGCTCTCAAATCACGAGGTTATTTGCTCTTATCGCTGGCCACCTCATGCGCTTCGCAGACCCCATTACATGTTTTCAGACAGGAGGGGTTCATACCCGGTCACAGAGATTCTATTGCCAATCAGAAACTTGGTCAATTTTACAAGCAGTTATACTCTTTGCAGTATAGCCTCCCTCAACACTCCATCAACTTCGAGAAGCTGAGCAATATTTCTAGCATCATCAAGCCCCGAGTGATGCCGCCCCTGGAAGACGAGCCCTGACAACCGAATCGCTCTTGCTAGACCAACCCTATGCCCACGCTTTCTGGCGTATAATTGTTTAATATTGACATGTGGCAGAGCGACCAAGGGATTGGTTATATTTTTTGATAGAGACTCCTTCTCGAACTGCCTCAAATCAAAATTTCCCCAACTTCCCCATACTCGAGGCGAATTGCTCGATATTCTACCTGCAAACCTTTTTAACCCCTCGCTAAGCGGTGAGGCCGTATCAACGACATCTTGCGTGATGCCGGTTAGCGAGATGCAAAACTGTGTCAATTTCGCGTGAATTACGGGACGAACGTAGATTTGGACTTCGTCCACAAGCACAAAAGAAACGTCGGTAAGCTTTCCAAAAACTGCCCCGATCTCAATAATCTCCATTTCCGATCTTGGTAAATTTTTAGCGTCATCGCAGGTACATTCGATATCAATAATAACGATATCGACGCCGCTATCGGGATTGATAATCTCGGATTCTTTAGCCATTGCTTTTCTCGACGTCAATGGGATTGGCTTGAATAAAGCTGAATAGATATGACACGCCGCTCTATATCAGATCGCGAAAGCTTGAATCGCCGATCAAACTGATCTGTGAGAACCCTGCCATCCATTAGCAAATACTGAAACCCTATGAGAGCCTTGTTTTCTTTATGGTATCGCTCAAAAATAGTAATCTGTTGAAGCGGGCTTAACTCCCAACCTCCAGTCATATTCAACTGCGGAGGAGTAACAATGTTTACCTCTGATATTTTTACCCTGGGACTACGAGTGACTTCTTCAAGCACTTCAGGCATTCCAGTAAATAAAACTTTTTCTAACCGCGTGCTCAAATTAATACAATGGATATGAAACCAACATGTCATCAGTGTTTGAGATATTGTATGCCACTGCTGATGATCGCCATCTCCCAACGATTCCGGGAGACTGATTTCCGAACTTCTTGAGGTTTGAAACATTTATCATTACTCCATGAATGTGCAAAGAACCGGAAAATGTAAATATTTGAGCGCCCCGTTGTCATCACGGAATTGAAGAAATATGCACTTTCAGGAAAGCTGTAGTGGTCTAATAGTCCCGGACACATTAATAAGAGACAATACCCGTCAACGATTAAGGTGTCAGCATGAGTCAGAAAAGGTCGTATAAACAGTATACAAAAGAGTTTAAAGAAGAGGCCGTTTCCTTGGTGCGCGACCAAGGTTATTCCGTCCCAGAAGCGGCTAAATCCCTCGGCATTAGCGCCAATATGCTCTACAAGTGGAAGGAAAAAATTGAAGCTCAGCTTGAAAACCAGGTTCTGGCTGAAGACGAGCGCGCCGAGTTAAAACGGCTTCGCAAAGAAAACAAAGAGCTGCGCATGGAAAAGGAAATTCTAAAAAAGGCTTCGGCCTTCTTCGCGAAAGAAATGAAATAAAGTTCGCCTTCATTCAGGCAGAGTCGAATCGCTTCCCTGTGAAAGCGCTTTGCCGGGCTCTGCGTGCAAGTCGATCAGCATTTTATGCCTGGCGACGGCGCTCCGCGCCGGTGATCCATTTTGATGAGCTTCACCTGCATCGGCGAATGAAGCGACTGTTTAACGCTTCTCGATGCAGTCTGGGCAGTCGAGAGATGATGAAGAAGCTACGTGAAGAAGGCTTTCAGGTGGGACGCTACCGGGTTCGCAAGCTCATGAGTCGGCTTGGTCTTCAGGTCACGCAACGCGTTGCTTACAAACCCACTACAAGGCGCAAGCACCATCATGCGGTGGCGGATAACCTGTTGAATCAGAATTTTAATCCTACTGCGCCCAATCAGGTTTGGGCTGGCGACGTGACCTATCTGAAAACAGGAGAAGGCTGGATGTATCTGGCCATTGTCATGGATTTATATTCCCGAAGAATCGTCGGGTGGCGCATCGATAAGCGCATGACAACGAGCCTGGTCAGCCAGGCGCTGATCAAGGCTTACAATTTGCGGAAGCCGCCCAAGGGCCTGGTATTCCATAGTGACCGGGGCTCTCAGTACACCAGCGGACATTATCGAAAACTGCTGGAAAAGTATGAAATCAGGGCAAGTATGGGCGATGTAGGAGCCTGTTGGGACAATGCGGTGGTTGAACGCTTTTTTGGGAGTCTTAAGCATGACTGGATATTCAAAATCCCCCAGCCCACCCGGGAACACATGAAGCAGGATGTCGCAGCCTACATGAGATATTACAACCTCGAAAGACTGCATACGGCGAACAATGATATGTCGCCGGTTAATTATGAAAATTCTCTAAAGAAAGTGTCCGGTGGGATTTGACCAGAACAAGCGACACCAACAAGGGCAACGCGGACGACCTGGAAAGCTATTTTGGTGTCGAAAACCGTGATTAAGTATGCTCAGCCTGAAACCCGCCTGTGTTTGGTGCGGTTTCCGGTATTTATTTAACCTCAACTACCCAGTATCTTCCCTTTGTTTCGCCCATTTAACGTTATATGAGTTGTGTGGTTAGGCTGACGAATTATGGCTCTCAGCTCGCGTTTTACCCTGCTAAACGGTTTATCGTTGGCACCAGGATTCTTTAAATAATCTAAATGCTCAAGGGAACAAACCCGCCGAATAGTGCTTATATACCCTGCCTTCTCAACAAGATCCAAACCATCCAAGGAAATCCACTTGATCATATCCGAGATATCATCGCATGTAGATTGCAGTTTATTGATCGCATCAATCACTCCAGCCGGACGTCCAATATTCCAGATGGGCTCATGGTGAAAAGCCTTGTTCCTGAAAGTCTTGATGGCCAACAACTTGCCTTGCATCGTAGCCCGATCTCTATGCCCCTGAGGTGCATTTGGAAATACTGGCCGCAATAGGTTTGGCCAGAGAGCTCTGGGGTTTCGATTTACATCAAAGGCGGCACTGAAAAGGTTTGTCCAAAAACCAAACGTTACCTTGGCAATTATCCGATCCTCATTAACTGTTGCAGTACGCGGCATATTCAAATCTCGCCTTATCTCCGTTCTTGCATTTCGAATCGAGTCTGCAAGATGCTGTACATGGCGATGCTGGCTAGCACTCAACCTTCTTTGGGGCCTTGTTGCGACATTGTCAAACCAGTACGGCCCTAAAGCGTTCCTGGCTTCTTTATGGATAGCGTTCCTTAACGTTATTTCCAACACCTGGAGAAGCGGGAAAAAGGCCGCGGCAACCTCTTTGCTCCACAGGTAACATCCGAATAGCTCTATTTGGTCAGCAGGGGCAAAAAAGTTACTGTATGTATTCAAACGGGCGGACGATATGTAAGGCTCCAGCCTTGTATGGTTTATTGTTCTCAACTTGACAGTTCCTGCTTGTTATCGTATGTTTGCCCCATAGCCAGTGGGGATTCCTCTCCCGCCAGCCGTAAGGTTGAGTGGTGATGCCCCCACAAATTGGCGACTGATTTGAGGCCCCGGTGCGAAAGTGTCGGGGCTTCTTACTTTCCAGCCATTACCGCCCGCCATCAATCTAAGTTATTGTTTTTACTCGAATCTGGATTAGATACTGGTGTCTCCACTCCGTTGATATTCCGGACATGATATTGAGAATAGCTCCCATTCTTGATTTGTTTGACAAATTGGGCTCTGGTCATATCCTCATTTGTGTAGTTGTCATGGAACTTCTGATTACGCCCCGATTTCGACTCTGTAGTCACTGAAACCCGCTTTCTAGCCATTGCCATACCCTTTCTTTACCAAGCTACCGGCTGAGAATAGCATAACAACTTGCAAAACTAAATTTTCAGGGCAATAATTCCGCTTAACTAAATGCAGGAATCCGCTACCCATGACAGAAATCTTGAAATCTCGCCTGGTGCGCTATATCACCTCCAATGTAGATAGGAGCCTATTCCTTTCTATGGATGACTCTATACGCGCAGCTTATGCCAAAGCAAACGCCAGAGCCCTGGAAGATTTCAAGAACACCAACCCTGCACGCCCCCGAGCCCAAATGAGACGCTATATGATAGATGATGCTCTCGCGGGGGCCTTAGCCGAGGGGAGTCCGTCTGTGTTACAGACCATTCCTAAAGGTGAACAGTATGTGGTGGTGTGCTCTGGCAACGTCACCTTAAGCCACATTGAGCTACATGAAAACGCGTGGGCAAGACCCGCTAAGCACAGAAGCTTTCTTGCCCAGAAAAACGCGATATTGGAGCCAGTGACACTCGATCTGTTTGAAACGGCTCCTCCTAAGCTTGATGACGCACTACATGTGGTAGCTGTTGTATTACATCCTCGCCCACAAGCTCAGAATCAATCCGAGCCGAGCGAGATATTCATTTCGGTACCTTATACAGATTGGGCCGGTTATCATTTGGAAATTCCTATTCGAGAACTTCTCCAAGAGTATGAGGTAGAACGTGATTCAAGCCTCATTGATGAGGCTTGGCCGACATTAAGAGACGATCTACAAAAAGAAGAACATACGTCCGAGAAAAAGTCAGGGTAAAGCTATGAGAACTGGAGTCAGTGGATTCCAGCCTGCGAGATTAATCCAGGCTAGAGAATCATTAGGCATAACAAGGGTCGCATTAGCGACCCTTGTTGGTGTTTCACCAGCAACCATCTCAAATTGGGAGAAAGGTAGTCAGTCCCCAGAGGAAGACAAACTTCGCGCGCTGGGCGAAGCCGTAAAGTTCCCTATGAATTGGTTTTTGAAAAACTCACCAGAGCATGGTAACGAACCCTATTTTTTCAGATCACTCGCATCATCAACCAAGACTGCAAGAGAGATGGCGAGAGTTCGATTAAATTGGGTGGCGGAGATGGCAAACACTTTGGGCCAATGGGTAAACTGGCCTAAAGTTAATGTTCCCTCTATACCAGAAAAAGTATTTCTCAAAATCACAGATGGTGAAATTGAAACTTTGGCTGCCGAGTGTAGAAAGGTTTGGAAGTTGGGCATGGGGCCAATTTCTGATGTTGTTCTTACGCTGGAAAATGCCGGCGTAATATTCGTACGCGATGAAATCGGCTATTTAAAAATGGACGGTGTTTCTCATTGGAGCCAGTTAGACAGTAGACCTTATGTTTTTGTCACGGCTGATAAAGCAAATGGAATTCGGAATAGATTTGACGCAGCCCATGAACTAGGCCACTTGGTACTTCACAGAAATGTCGATGAACCGACTTTTAAGCAACACTATAAGGAAATCGAGCGACAGGCAGACCTTTTTGCAGGATGTTTTTTATTGCCTGCTGAATCATTTTCTGCGGAAGTTAGTTGGCCAACGCTAGAGACATTATTATCGTTAAAACCACGCTGGAAAACCTCTGTGGCAGCAATGATCATGAGATGCTACCAGCTTGACATCATAGATGACGACCAGAAACTGAGATTATTCAAAGGACGTTCCGCAAGAGGCTGGACAAAAGGCGAACCGTATGACAATCAGTTTCCATTTGAAGAACCTAGATTGCTAAACAGAGCCGTCAGGATGCTTGTTGATCAAAACGTTCTCAGTCGAACTGAACTCTCTCACAGGCTTGGTCTTTCAGAGTATTTAGTAGAGTCTTTGTGCGGATTACCTAAGGGTTTTTTCTCACCCAAATCAACCGAAAGTAATTTAGTGGAGCTGAAAGCATTATTGAAAGAAAATGCCAGCAAGCCTAAAAACAATAACGGGGGAAATGTTCTCGACTTTCCCGGAAATAGAACGAAATAAACCTCAACCCTTTTTGATACCGGTGAGTGCCGACAAAAAAATACGGCATTCACCTTCTCCCCGATAATTTTTTCACGCTCAGATTACTTTCGTAAACGCTACGACATTTGTGCTATCCATTCGCTTAACAAAATAGTTCTGGATCTTCTCCGCAGACTGCCGCAGGGTCTCCGCCGTTAGAATGATATACCCGGCTGTCACGTCATCCCGCCCAGTGGAGTGATTCATCAGGCGCTTTAGTTTATAGCTACCTACGTCCAGATGCTCTGCCGTGGTGGCAAATGTCCGCCTCAGGTCGTGGAAGTCGCAATGGGTGTCCGATAGCTTCTTTACCTTGGCTACCACCTTCTTTGGCTCCCGCACCTGACCATACTCATTCTCGGCAGAAAATACGAACTCGGAGGGAATACGGCCCTTCTGTTTCCGGAACAGCTCGTCGATATGCTTGGTGATTGGCAGCTCCAACGGCAGCCCGTTCTTGGTGTCATAGACGGTAAAGATAGCCGCCCGCAGATTCACGTCGTTCCACTTCAGGCTGAAGATTTCACCACGCCTTAGCCCCGTCAGCAGGGCAAACAGCATTGCATCACAGATGGATTGACCGGTAGGCGTTTCCTGTTGCCTAACCTCCTGCAGGGCGTTATAGAAAACTGACAGCTCACCAGGTCGGAGATGGGTCTGCCTGCGTCGAACATTGTTCCACTGCTTACGATGAGACAGGATCTCAACCGGGTTTTCAGGAAAGATCGAGGAGCCGTCCTGTCGGCAGTATTCATACTTGGCAAAGTTGAATATTGCCCTCAGCACTCGCATGGTCAGGTCTGCTTGGGCCTTGGAGGCGATGCCCGCATGAATGTCGACAATCACCCGGCGATCAATGTCCTTGAGAGGCTTATCCACGAGCTTCTTAAGGTGGTTGCTTACCACGCCTTCATACCCCCTCAATGTGGACACCTTGAGCTTACGGGCGCGCTTGTAGCGTTCAAAAGTTTCGCCCAGCGTCACAGCCGACATAGCCTCAACACGTCGCTGCTCATTCGGATTCACCCCGTCACTCAGGTCAGCCAGGTGTTTCAGGGCCAGCGTTCGAGCCCTGACCGGTGATAGGCCCGGATACTTGCCAAGAGTGATCCGCACCGGGCTGCCACCCGATACACGCTTGAACACAGAGAAACTTTTTACTCCGGTTGAAGTAACCCGCAGGCGCAGTTCAGGAATCTTTTCATCCCGGTACTCAATCCGGGTATCAGGCAGAGGTAGGTCTTCTATGGCCTGCTTGGTGAAGTTGAATTGTCGTTCCACGTTTTCTCCGGGGTTACACTGGGGTTACATCACAATAAGATTTCATATTACATAGCGTGACCTACGTGTATATAAAATTCTTTAGAAACAACAACTTAGTTATACATTGTGATTTAGTGTTATACCGGATCATAATGTTTGCGTAGACTCATAATCCGTTGGTCCCAGGTTCAAGTCCTGGTGGGCCCACCAATTTTTCCCATTGAATTCAGTAAATTACACTCTTAAATCTGGAGCATACATCCTAGATCTAAGGCTGAGTGTCGACATAGTGTCCACACAGATTGAGAAAGAGGACACCCCGGCTACGAAGACTGGCCGCGACTTCACTTATTTATCACCACCCTACTGCCCATTCTCTATAGCCTTTTTAACAATAGGGGCTACAGTAAGGGCAGTGATACCACGCTCTATGCAATACTGAGTCTCCAGCCAATCAGACACACTTTTTTGCCCTTTGCTTGCGTTACATCCACGACAACAGCGGGCGATATTTTCCCTAGTGACTATTTCTGCATCATTGATAATGTGCTCCCAGCTGGCGGAGGCTTTAGCAGATATCTTTGGCGAGACGAACTCATTACCGCAATAAACACATGCCTTATCCCTTTCCCGAACTTCCCGTTCTAGCCAAGCTGGAATACCCCACTTATTCGCCATCTCCACTCACCTATCTCTCACGCAGGTGCAGAAGCTTTGGTGCCTGATCACCGATAGGAAGGTCCGCCCTGTGTCCTAGCCCGCCATCAGGGCGAAGCTCAATGCGATTTATCTCAGCCCCAACACCCACTAGCACTTAAAGTGCTATTACTGGCAACTTGGCTCCCAGAACAGGAATCAAGCCAGGCTCTGCTTTTTGCATAGCTCGCCGGTATGCTGGCCGTGCGCCGATACGATGCAGGTAAGCCAAGATATTTGGGTATTGTGAGAGGTCGTAGGGTTTAAACAGTCTCATCGTGGTGAGTGAGAAGATGATCATGATATCTGCTGCGGTCAGTGTGTCTCCGGCGAGATAGTCTGATTCTCCCAGTTTCTTTTCCATCATGGATAGCATCAGTTGGAAACGCTCTTTCGCCATTGTCAGGGGGGCGTTGTTGTCCGAGGCGTCTACGCGTTCTAGCGATAGCATTCTTAGTATCAGCGCCTGAAACGTGCCATTGGCGAAGTGAAGCCAATACAGGTAGTCGGTGTAACCGGATGCTCCTGGCTTGATCGTCATACGGCCACTGCCGTACACCGCAACCAGATATTCTATGATGGCCCCGGATTCGCCGAGCACGAGGTCGCCATCAGTAATGATCGGCGCGGCGCCGAGGGGGTGCAGGGTTTTATACTCCGGCGGCGCCATTTTATTGTCCGCCCTGCGCTCATAGCATTTGAGTGCATAGTCGATTCCAAGTTCTTCGCAAAGCCAGACGATTCTCTCCGACTGAGAGCGCCCCAAGTGATGAACGGTCAGCATAATGACTCCTGCGTTTCCCTTTCTGTCTGTTGAGATAAACCTAATCCAATGATACATAAGAGTATTTACACAACCTGCGCCGAGACGTTCATAAGCTGTGCTGATGCGATCAATGCGTCTTAACGCTTGGGCGCAGATTTATAAAGACTCACCCTGAAACGACGAATGAACTCAGAGACTTCTATCAAACGGACAGTTATCTCCAGAGAAGGCGTAGGAGCCACCGCGTCTATACTGACGCGCAATGATTTGTTCATAGGCAAATTCGTCACCGATTACCCAACGCTTATCTTGGTTAAACGCGGGAAAAAGACTTTGCTCATGGATGAGCGGCGCGTCGTTCTGCTTCCCGGCGACGCTGTCGCCATCGGGGCGGGCGCGGCCTGCGATGTAGAGAATGAAACCGATGACGGTCAGTTTGAGGCTGACTGGATAGTTTGCCCTCGGGCGCTCATTCACAAAGTGGAACCCGATTTTCCAAAGCTCAAAGGCGTGCAAGGCATCGTTTCCATGCAAGGGCTGGGAGGAGAGTTCACCCTCACCTTCGAACGCGGCCTTCAGGCCATCAGGGAGCCGAAGACAGTCCCGGACCTGATCGCAGTACATCGTGTCTGCGAACTTCTACACTGGTTAGCGAGCTCAGGATATGTATTCAGATCTGATGAGCGGGCGAATATTCAGCGAAAAGTGCGTTTACTAATTGGCGCGGAGCCGGACAGGAAGTGGTCCTCGCAAGACATCGCCGAATCGCTGGCCATGAGCGAGGCGACGCTTAGACGCAAGCTAGCCAAAGAGGGGCAAACCTTCGGTGAAATTCTTGTGGATGTTCGAATGCCGTTAGCCTTGTCATTGCTACAGTCAACGGACGCCGCCATCGGCTGTGTCGCCTATCTGGTCGGATACGAATCAGCTTCGCGTTTCTCAGTGAGATTCAAGCAGCGCTTCGGCTTTTCGCCCACGGCTATCCGGGGTGCGGCGGGACAACGACCAGACAGGGAAGTCATTAAATAACTCCCCTGCCTCAAGCCTTATCACCAATCAGGTCCGATCTGGTCAGTATTTTTGATGTAAGCGCCGATATTTCCGTCGGGATGCAAAGCCGGTGACTCTGATTTGAGCCGATAGTCGTGGTCGCCTGCATTCTGGAATTTCGGGTCGCTGGTGGTCGCGCTGTTGATATCCGGAGTGCCGTTGGGAACGTTCAGGGAAAATTTGTCGAAAGTCGCTCCCGCCACTTGCCATTCTCCCAGCGAAGCATAATTGATCGTTTCCGAGCTATAGCGTCCCAACGTGGCGGTAAAGTCCTCCGAATACAGGTTGTAATCGACGGCTTTCAGACCGGGAGGAAACTTCTGATCATCGGTGAAAACATCTTCCTGATAGGTCGTAGTGATGTTGGCTCCGCCGAACAGAATGTTGTGATGGAACTCAAATTCAGTGAAGCCGCGAACATTCAGATTGGCGCCGATAATCGTATTGTTATACAACTTCAGCCCTTTATTCTGAGTGTTGGCGCCAAACGTCCAGTCGTAAATAAAGGTCTCGACGCCATACACCACATTCTGCCGAATTTCCGTATTCACATGAGCCCCAGGGGCGGGCACGCCAATATTAGTGTTGAAATAGAACGCCTTGGAAACGTCATGAATCAGATTATTTCTGAATATGCCGCCTTTACGCCCTTCATAGTCCGGGGCTTTATGAAAAATGCCTGAGTGGGCGTCGTAGAGCTCATTGTTATTGATGGTGGTTTCATACATGCGGTAACTCAGCACGCCGGCGGCGTTGCCGTTATCCACGCCATCGACGCGTATATGGTGAATGCGGTTATTGGCGATGACGCCGTAGCCGACAGTGTCCATACGCACGCCCGCCACATTGGTTCCTGCGCCGCCGTCAATATGATGAATATAGTTATTCGCAATGGTGAGATAGAGATTATCCCGTCCGCTGCCGCTCATGACCCAAACGCCAGCTCCGCGGCACTCACGCATCTCAAAGCCTTTGATGACGACATGCTGACGGCCATACAGAGTAAAGCAGGGCGCTTCATAATCCATATCCACTATTGGCATAGCGTCGTCTTTCGGATAACCGGCGAAAACAATCGGTTTGCCCTCCTCGCCATCGTTCTGCGCCCGTACGCCCCAGAGTTTCTCGCTGCCTGGAATCGGACCCGGTTCTTTGTATTCGCCAGCGCGAACGTAGACGGTCTCTCCCGCTACCGCGGTGGCGGCCGCTTTCTGCAGCGTTTTCCAAGGGCCGGTTCCCCCCTCTGACGTTAGGTGACCATCATTGCCGTCATCGCCATCCGGGCTGACATACAAAGCCCCAGCGACAATCTCCACCTCGCTCTCACCGGAGTTGCTCCCCCCGTTCGAGGCGTCGCCTGTCGTATCATTTCCCCCGCCACAGCCGCTCAATGTGAGGCATGCCAGAGCCGTTATGCATAGCGTTTTATTCTTCATCATACTTGCCCATCCGTACTCCATTAGAGGGTCAGTCTACTGAATCCCCCATGCCCTTCGAATAGTAGATAGGATCTAGGCTGATCGTCTGGTCAGTCTCATGGCGTAAATTGAATTCTCATCCATAGACTTCTACAGTGGGGGTAAGGGGTATGCCGGAGGCAAGGTTAAACAGGCGCGAACCTGAATCATAGAATGGGAGGAGGAGCTATGATGGAAAATGTCAGCGGTCGCTATTTCAAAGACGCCGAGTACCAGCGTCGACGCGCGCAGGTGAGAACCAGCATGTCATCGCGGGGGTTGGATGCTTGCCTGATCGCCAGCCCAGAGAATATCTACTATCTAACCGGCCTGGACCATCAAGGGTATTTCGCCAGCCAACTGTTGATTTTACCCGCCAGCGGTCAGCCAATTCTCATCACCCGCGCCATGGAAAAGGCCACGGTGCGGGATCAGGCGCCGGATGTCCTTCATATCGGATACAGCGATGGCAGCGAGCCGCTTCCTGGAGAAGACGATGTCGCCATTTCCGAAGACGCCTGGTCGATGACCATGGGAGCCCCCACGCGCGACGCCACTCGCAAACGCCCCAACCTCACTCCCAGCGCGGCAGTGCGCGAAACCGTGAAAGCCTTACATGACACTGGTTTGGGGCAAGGCGTAATTGGCATCGACATGAACAGTACGTTTTTGCCCTACTCCGTCGCAGAAGGCGTCATGAATGGCGCTCCAGATGCGGAATGGCGCCAGCTCGACAACTTGGTGGACGACGTACGCATCGTTCAATCCCCCGCAGAGCTGGAGCTGACGAGGGAAGCCGCCGCCATCTCCGATTCCATGATGCTCTCCGCCATCGCCGCCGCAGGCCCTGGCGTAAACGCCCGGGAAATCATGGCCGCTATTTACGACGCCATGTTCCGACGCGGCGGCACCTACCCCGGTTTCGTACCTTTGGTGCGATCCACCCGCACCCTCGCTCACGAACACGGCACCTGGGAAGATATGGCGCTGGAGCGAGGCGACCTGTTGTTTCTGGAAATGGCGGGTTGCGTGCGCCGCTATCATGCGCCTATCGGCCGTTTTGTCTTTGTTGGCGAAGCGCCCTCGGAAGCGCAACGGGTCAACACGATATGCAGGGAAGCCATGCTGGCCGCCGCCGACGCCATCAAGCCCGGCGTAAGGGCGGGCGATGTGTACGAGACATGGCAGGCTGTACTGGACCGCAATAATCTGGCTCACTATTCCCGTCACCATTGCGGCTACTCCATCGGTATTGGCTATCCGCCCAGCTGGTCCGGCAGCGGCGTTCCCGTGGGACTGCGCCGTAATTCTGATTTGCAGTTACGCGAGGGGATGACGTTTCACTTGATGAGCTGGCTGCTCAATTCCGGCATAGGCGACGCCTTTTTATCCGATACCGTGGAAGTCACCGCCAATAGCTGCGAGTTTTTAACCACGGTAAACCGGGAAGTCTTGTATCGTTAGCCTGAATACACGGAGCTTCGTAGCGTTCGCCAACACAGACGCCGCGACCGGCGTCTCATAAAAGATCTTTTTCTAGCATTCCAAACCTGTCAGGAGCTTAGCGCACTCTCTTTCAAACTCACCCACACAGCTATCCGACGCGTCATCGAAGACAGCGGTCGACCCACACAGCAGGAGGCCTCACTATGAGTCAAATCGACGTCTACAATCCTTTCACCCGTGAGCTGGAGTTCTCCCAGCCCTCGCAGACATTCGAGTCCGTCAACTTACGAATCAATGACGCCCAGGACGCCTCCTATTACTGGCGCAGATTGAAGCCCGAAGAGCGCGCCGAGCACGTCATGAAAGCTCTGGATTATTTCCGCCATCATCGCCCGGATATCGCGCAGGGCGTTACCCGGGAGGTCGGCAAACCTCTGAAGGCGGCGGGAGAAGAGCTGGATTTCATGCTTGAGCGTGCGGAGTATCTGTGTCGCTTCGCCAAAGACGGCGCCCTGCGCCCAAGTCGTCACCCCGAGTATGACGATCCCAGTTTTGAGGGCCGCATTGAATGCCGAGCCAAGGGCGTCGTCTATATCATTACCCCTTGGAATTATCCCCTGTTCTGCGCCATCAACGGCACGGTCTGCGCGTTGTTGAGCGGCAGCGCCGTTGTGCTCAAACACACCACGACGCCTTCCGTCGGCGCGCACTTCGAAAACGCCTTCGGCGTCATGGCCGGCATTGAGAATCTGCTCATCAATGTGACCGTGGACTTCGATGTTTCCGCGCGCATCATTGAAGAGGCCGACATCAATCATGTGGTGTTCACCGGGTCTGTGAAAGGCGGCCGGGCCGTTCAACAGAGCGTGGCCAAACGCGCGTTCAACGATGTAGCAGACCCATTTATCGCCAGTTCTCTGGAGTTGGGCGGCAGCGACGCCGCCTATATCGCCGAAGACGCGGATCTTGAGGACGCCGCGTTCTGGGCGGTGAGAATCGGGCGACTGCACAATTCAGGACAGTCCTGTTGCGCCGTTAAACGCATCTATGCCCACGCCAGCATCTACGACGCCTTTCTGGATAAAGCACAGGCCATTATGGAAGAACAGAAAAACGGCGACCCCATGGAGGAATCAACGAGCCTGGGACCGCTACATGGCGGCGAGGCGACGCTGAACAACCTGCTGGCGATGACGCAGGAGGCGCAGCAGGACGGAGCCCGTCTGTTATGCGGCGGAACCACCGAGCGCATCGGCGTGGTCGACTTCCTCAAACCCACTTTGCTGGCCGACGCGAAGCCGAACATGCGCGTCTTGCAGGAGGAAACCTTCGGCCCTGTTTTACCGGTGATGTCCGTCAGCAACGATGATGAAGCCATTGAACAAGCACTGAATAGCGCCTATGGTCTGACCTCTTCTATCTTTACCGCTTCCCGACAGCGCGCCGAGCAGTATATCGCCGCCATGGAAACCGGTACGGTTTTCGTCAATCGCTGTAATTTCGTGGACGCGCGACTGGGTTGGATTGGTCAGCGTAGTTCCGGTAACGGCTCTCTGGCGCTGGCCCCGGAAGGATTGCAGGCTTTTAGCGCGCGCAAATCGGTTAACCTGGACCCCAGTAAGTTGCGCTGACGTCACCGACTTTATCTATTGCTAATGAGGACCCTATGAGCGGCTTCCCCGATTTTCCCGATGCAGCGCAGCAGTCAACGTTAAGCGCCATACGACAGAGTTTTCATCGCGAACCTGAGTTGTCCTGGACTGAGTTTCGCACCAGCGCGCGACTGTGCGCCGAGCTGTCTGAGCTTGGCTTCGACGTGCTTTACGGCAAGGCGCTATATGGCGAACGCAAGCCATCCAATCCTCCTGAAGCGGAGGTCACCCGGCAGGCTTACGCCCGTGCGGAAGCCGCTCTGGGCAGGAACGATTCGCACCTCGCCGCAATGGCCGGCAATCTCACCGGTCTTTGCGCGACACTGGACAGTGGACGCCCGGGCCCAGTGTGGGGATTCCGTTTTGATATCGACGCCCTACCCATTGAGGAAAGCCGCGATTCTTCGCATCCTCCCGCCGCAAAGGGGTTCGCCTCAGACAACCCTGGCGTCATGCACGCCTGCGGTCATGACGGGCATCTCACCATCGGACTGGGACTCGCGCAGCGCCTCGCCGCCACGCGTGAGCAATGGCGCGGGCGCGTTCATTTGTTTTTCCAGCCCGCAGAGGAAGTCGGCGGAGGCGGAGTCGTCTTTGCGGACCTGCCGCAGTTGCGTGAAGTCGAACGCTTCATGACCTTGCATCTGGGCATTGTTGACGCCTACCAGATCATCTGCGACGCCACCTGGATCTGCGCCAAAATCTACGACGTCCAATTCCGGGGGCGCGCCAGTCATGCTGGCAACGCGCCGCAGGATGGACGTAACGCCTTATTGGCCGCCTGTCAGGCGGTGCAGGGACTGTACGCCCTGCCCCGACACAGCGGAGGCTTATCACGCATCAACGTCGGACGTTTTCATTCCGCCAACGCCCACAATGTCATCGCTGACGATGTGCGCTTCCGATATGAAGTGCGCGGCGCCAACAACGATGTGGCTGATTACATGGCGCAGCAGGCGGAACAAGTGTTAGGCGGCGCGGCGATGATGAATGGCGTGGAATATGAAAAAACCACCTTCGCCGAATTTTCGGGGTGGCCTAATAGTCCGGAACTGGCGGCGAAGGCGGAGACAATCGCCCGCGAATTGGGGCTGCCTGAGGAGTTGCTGCAACGGCCTTATCTGGTTCCGGCCAGTGAAGACGCCGGCTATATGGTGCGGCAAGTGCGGGATCAGGGGGGACTGGCCACCCACCTGATATTGGGATGTCCAGTCGGAGACGGCCACCACAGCGGCGCTTTCGATTTTGACGAGCGCTTATTGCCCTGGGGTGTGGAGATATTCTATCGCATGGTGGCCGACGGCGAAGTGAAGTAACCTCGCCGTCGGCGCAGAGGCGGCGATTAGCGCAGCAAATGCAGGAAGTGCATGTGCTTGTGGTACTGGTCGATGATGTCGTTGATCACCGCGACTTTGCTCCAGCCCATCACATCATAGTCCTGCCCGCCTTCGCGCAAATGCACTTCAGCGCGGTAGTAGCGCTCCTCTTCCGGGGCCTCTTCAATGGACTCCTCCGGGTGGATGAAATTCGGCTTCACATGAGAACGACTGCGCACCTCGTAAACGAAGTCCACCTCATTGCCCAACATCACCGTCAGTCGCACCCGATGACGCTCTCGGTCCTCTTCCACATGCGCATCCAGCTCATGTTCCCGCAGCTCTTTGCACACCGACTCGCAAGCGGGTTTGGCGATAGTTCCCAGAAAACGGCTGACGTTATCTTTGTCCGGATAATCGACAATGTTGGATAAGCGATCGCGCCAGTTTTCGTCATGCACCATAGGCGCAGCCGGCTGCACATTGAGCTGTAGACTGTCCCGTTTGAATGCGTCGATGCGCAGGGCTTTGATCAAGCCATAGGTAGCGATCAGCAAAACGACGGCGAATGGCAGCGCACTGGCGATAGTCATGGTCTGCAGCGCACCGAGGCCGCCGGCGGCCAGCAATACGGCGGCGACAACGCCTTCGCCGCCAGCCCAGTATACCCGCTGCCACATGGGAGTATCGTCGCGACCGTTGGAGCAGAGCATGTCCACTACCATGGAGCCGGAGTCAGAAGAAGTCACAAAGAACACGATCACCATCACCGTCGCCAGCAGCGACAGCACGCCGGAGAACGGGAATTGCTCCAGGAAGGCGAACAAGGCAATGGTGACGTCGCTGGATACGGTATCTCCCAACGAAGTCAGGCCCTCATTCAGGATCATGTTAATCGCAGTGTTGCCGAAAAAGGTCATCCACATCAGGGTAAAGCCAGTCGGCACGAACAACACGCCCATGGCGAATTCGCGAATGGTGCGTCCACGGGATACCCGCGCGATAAACAGACCCACGAACGGCGCCCAGGACATCCACCACCCCCAGTACAGAATGGTCCAGCCGCCGATCCAATCGGTTTTCTCATAGGCGAACAAATTAAAAGTGTTGCGAACGATATCGGAAGCATAAGAGCCCAGGTTCTGCACAAACGCCTGCAACAGGAACACAGTCGGGCCCGCCAGCAACACGAAGACCAGCAGAAGCACCGCCAGCGCCATGTTCAATTCGGACAGGCGTCGAATGCCTTTATCAAGACCTGTGGTGACGGACAGTATCGCCAGAAACGTTACGAAAACGATCAAGATAACCTGGGTCGTCAGACCGACAGGTATGTCAAAGAGGTGATTCAAGCCGGAGTTCACCTGCAGCACGCCGTACCCCAGGGAGGTGGCGACGCCGAACAGGGTGCCGATGACAGCGAAAATATCCACCGCATGACCGATAGGGCCGTAAATCCTCTCGCCGATCAATGGATACAGCGCGGAACGCAACGTCAGTGGCAAACCGTGACGATAACTGAAAAACGCCAGGATCAGCGCCACGATGGCGTAGATCGCCCAGGCGTGCAGGCCCCAGTGGAAAAAGGTGATTTTCATGGCCTCACGCGCCGCCTGTACGGTACCGCCATCGCCAACCGGCGGCGACAGGAAGTGCATCACCGGCTCCGCCACGCCGAAGAACATCAGGCCAATGCCCATACCGGCGGAAAACAACATGGCGAACCAGGTGATGTAGGA
Organism: Hahella sp. KA22; assembly: GCF_004135205.1. Taxonomy (NCBI): domain Bacteria; kingdom Pseudomonadati; phylum Pseudomonadota; class Gammaproteobacteria; order Oceanospirillales; family Hahellaceae; genus Hahella; species Hahella sp. KA22. Next base: position 6,771,387 of record NZ_CP035490.1, read on the forward strand.
ATAATCCGGCGTGGAATGATCCGGGCCCAGTTTGATCTCGCCATAACGAGACAACCCGAGAAAGCAGACAGTGATCAAAATGATCGCCACTGTCAGCACGTAAAACCAACTGGCGTTGGCGACAATGGTCGCCTGCAGCTCAGTGAACAACTCGCTGGCTTTCTCAGGAAAGAGCGCCGCAAAGGCCACCAACAATACAATCAGTCCAGAGGAGGTAAAAAAGACAGGGGGATTTAAACGCGCTTTCGGGCTCCCATTCATAATGTGTCCTTAAGTCGTCGTGCATTTGATTCGATAAGGTCGCAGGATGCGCATCCGGCGCGCCTTAGAGTTACCTAGCAATCGCAGTGCGTCAGAGTAATCTCCAACGACCCCCGCGATCATTTAGACAGGTTGTTCAACAACCAATTACGCGTGCCTAAACAGGCGCTTTAGCCTGCCTAGTATACCTCATCGGGCGCGCCGATGCTCAGACGCAGACCATCTTGACCAGTTCGCCCACCCAATCAATGAAGACGCGCACCCGCCGGGACAGTTGCCGTCGATGAGGATACATCGCGTAAATCTGCATGGCTTCCGCTCTGGCCTGCGGCAGCACTTCCACCAGTTCCCCGGAGGCTAACAGGTGTCTCACGTCATATGCCGGGGCCTGCAACAGCCCCATTCCCGCCAGGGCGCAGGCCACATAAGTCTCCGCATTGTTCACCGTCACCCAGCTGCGCATTTCCACATAATGCAGCTCACCATCCTGCATATATTCCCAGGGCTCAGCACGTCCGGTATTGGGTGAGGCGAACCTGACCGCCCGGTGCGCGCGCAAATCATCCGGGGTCTGCGGCGCGCCGTAACGCGCTATATAGGCAGGGCTGGCGCAGTTTACGAATTCCATTTTTCCAAACGGTTTGGCCACCAGACTGGCGGAGCCGGGATCGCCCACTCGCACCACGCAGTCGACGCCTTCCTGAATCAGGTCGATAGTGCGATCCGTCGCTCCCAGCTCCAGCTCAATATCCGGATAGCGCTCAAAGAAGTCCGGCAACGCCGGCGCAATCACCCGGGAACCAAAACGACTGGGAACATCCACTTTCAGTTTCCCGCTCACCTTCGCCCCGGGCTCGCGGAACATGCTTTCAATCTCTTCGATTTCCGTCAGCAAATGACAGCAGCGCTCCAACAGCGCCGCGCCATCATGCGTCAGGCTGACGCGACGAGTAGTGCGATGCAGCAGACGGGCGCCGAGGCTGGCCTCCAGCTTCTGCACCACGGAAGAGACCGTGGAGCGAGGCAGCTCACACAAGTCCGCCGCCCGGGTAAAGCTGCCGGTTTCCGCCACCCGGGCGAACACCTGCAATGCGTCGATTCTATCCATATTCGCCCCTCTATTATTCGCAATTCATGGACAGATTATGCAGCAGCGCAGCCATTATGCGAAACAACCGCACAGATAGAATGCAATCAGGTCAGGCGTTCGTCTGATCCACTCACTTACAGAGGAGCATGACATGAGCACGCAATCCCTTACCTCGCACACTCTCAAAGATAAAGTCGTCCTCGTCGGCGGCGGCGCCAAAAACCTAGGCGGTTTGTTGTCTCGCCACTTTGCTGAGGCTGGCGCCAGCGCTGTTGTGATTCACTACAACAGCGACGCCACCCGCCAGGCGGCGGAAGAAACGCTCGCGGCAGTCAAGGCCGCTGGCGCTCAGGCGCTGATGATTCAGGGAGATCTGACACAGGTATCTGAAGTAGCCCGCCTGTTCGACGCCGCCGTAGAAGCCTTTGGCCACATCGACGTGGCGGTGAACACCACTGGCATGGTCATCAAGAAGCCGTTACCGGAAATCAGCGAGTCTGACTATGACAAGATCTTCGCCATCAATGCCAAAGCCGCATTTTTCTTCATGCAGGAAGCTGGGAAAAAGCTTAGTGACGACGGCAAGTTGTGCACAATCGTGACGTCTCTGCTGGGCGCATTTACAGGCTACTACTCTATTTACGCCGGCAGTAAGGCGCCCGTGGAGCACTTCACTCGCGCAGCAGCCAAAGAGCTGGGCGAGCGCGGCATTTCCGTCACAGCGGTAGCGCCGGGTCCAATGGAAACGCCTTTCTTTTATGGCCAGGAGACGCAGGAGTCTGCTCACTATAACCAGACGGCGGCCGCCTTGAGCCCCTTCACCCGCACTGGTCTGACCGATCCCCAGGACATTGTCACACTGGTGCGCTATCTGGTGACGGAAGGTTGGTGGATCACCGGGCAAACCATTCTGGCCAATGGCGGTTACACCACGAAGTAGCCCGCCTTTCTGCAGGCCCCGGCGGCGGCGCGATTCCGCCACCGGGGCTGGAGCCGTCCTGATTGCCTTCTTAATCAACTAATAGCGGAACCATAACCATGCACACACTTCTTGTGATCTTCGGCGGACTCTCCCTGTTGGCGATCTGTCTGATACTTGGACGCTATTTCGGCGCATTGGCCTTGGCGGCGCTGATCTTCATCCCTGTCTGGGCAGTCGCGGCCGCCATCAATATGTGGATTGGCGTTTCCCACGCCGGCTATTCCATTATGGAAGAAGCCCCGATATTCCTGCTCATCTTCGCCATTCCCTCCGCTGTCGCTCTGTTTTGTTGGTGGAGATTTTCCCGTGGCTAACCTGAATGCGCCGACAACATATTCTGCGCAGACAATCGCCGAAGTTATCACTTTTTGGTCAGACGCCGGCCCGCAACGCTGGTTCGCGAAAGACCCCGCCTTTGACGACATCTTTCGCGACCGGTTTCTTAAATTGCATATGCGGGCCGCCAAAAGAGAGCTGGACCACTGGGCGCAATCGCCGGATGGCGCGCTGGCGTTGTTGATACTGTTGGACCAGTTCCCACGTAACGCCTTCCGCGGCAGCGCGCACATGTACGCCACCGATGCGCTGGCGCTGCTGTTCGCAAAGACAGCGCTAACGCAGGGTTTCGACAAACAGATCGATCCTGCGTTGCGGTTGTTCTTTTATCTTCCCTTCGCACACTCCGAGCATGAAGAAGATCAGCATCTGTCAGGGCGTCTTAATGCGCAATTAGGCGCTGACTACACCGCGCACGCCCGCAGCCACCGCAACATCATCCAGCGCTTCGGCCGCTTTCCTCATCGCAACGCCATGCTGGGACGCGTCACCACCCAAACAGAGCAATTTTTTCTCGACGCCGGTGGATTCGCCGGATGACCGCCCCCCTTCGCAGGTTGCAAACCGTTACCGTCCGCTAAGAAAGAACAACTGAAATTGACCGAAGCATTAATTAGCATCACGGATTATCGCCACAACACTGCAGAGGGTCGGTACACAATGCGTCTTTCCCCCGCCAAGCTGTTGCTCGTCATTCAGTGCTCCACCGTTTTTTTATCCGCTTTGATCATGATCGAAGGCAGCCATGTCATGCACAACGATCTGGTGAAAGGCGGACTGATGATCGCCATCTGCCCCCTTCTGTTGATGTTCCTGGGCCATCGTCTGGGTCGCGAATGGGTGATTGAATCATTGAGCGCACTGGACGACGAAGTCAGTCCGCAAGAGAGTGAGCGCAACGCTGAAGCTTCCTTGTTACGACTGAGCACCATCTGCGTCAGTCGCACCCTGCTTAAGCTGGTGGGCATTCTATTGGCGGTGATCGTCACTCCCGCCCTGTTGCTGCCGGAAATCCTGCAGACGCCGGACCTGTGGCAACAAGCCCTCACAGGCACTATCGCAGTCATTCTGCTGCTGACCGCCGCCCAAGTTACTCACAACAGCCTGGCTTCACGCCCCTCCATGAAGTAGGCGCGTCGCCGTTGCGTAACCGCCACCGCGATTAGCAATGAAGGCGCCGCGGAGAGTCCGTACTTTCCGCAGTGCCAGATGGACAATATCCATAGGCCCTCCGGTCAACTAGACTAACCAGCACAGTCGTGTATGGAAATGCTGTAGCGAATCAAGCGTCAGGCTCATTCGCCCATTGGGGCGTTAGACGCTTGCAGCTGATCGCCAGCGTCGACGGGGGCCGAGCGCAGGACAGCCTTTGCTATAATTAGGTCTGTCAGCTTTTCGGCGTCGCCACTGCTGCGCCAGAACTGGCGTGGCGAAAAACCACAACCGCGCGTGTGAGTAGTGAAAAGGAAAGCCGAGTTACCGTCCGCACAGAAATCGACCCAGGTGCGCAATGGTTATGTGTTGCGCGTTATCGCCTGCATGATCGTTTTGTGCCTGCACATCGCGATATTCAAATTCTCCGGCCACCCGCTGATGTGGGGGCTGATTGTCCTGCACACGCTGATCTACCCCCATCTGGCGTATTTTTTTTCCGAGTCCAAGAAGCAAGAACTGGATAACATCCTGGTCGACTCCTTCGCCTATGGGGCCTGTGTTGCGCTGTGGGGATTCAATCCCCTGATCACACTGGCTTTTATCTGCGGAGCCTGGATGACCAATCTGGCCGCCGACGGCGCTATATTCTTTTTTAAAGGCATTGTCGCCAATGTCACCGGCGCGCTGCTGACAGGGTTGATCACTGATTTTTATTTCCGTCCCAGCCTGGAGTTGACGCCCACCCTGATCGCCTCCGCCGGCCTGTTCGGCTACACCATGAGCCTGGGCATGCTGCTGCATCGCATCAACCTCAAACTGAATCAAACCAAGCTGCGCCTGCTGGAGCAGAAAGAGTCGCTGATCGACATCAGCTCTCTGGCCCACGCGGTCAACACCCACCTCGAACTGGACCTGATCATGGGCAGGGTCATGCAGGCTTTACGCCGTATCCAGCCGTTCGAACAGGTTTACATCACGCTGTTCGAAGACAATCTGGAGCGTCTGGTGCTGGTGAAAAGCTATGGCGATGCGCTGACGGCGCAAGAGGTCAAGCAGTCGGAGGGGTTCACTTTTTTCCTGCCGGAAGATGAGAACAGCATCTTTGTCCGCCCTTTGGTGCAAGACGAGCCGCTATTTATTCCCCGGGTGCCTCCCCCTGACGCTACAACCTCAAAAGTGGACAAACGTCTCTACGATTTTCGCGCACCTATTTCCATCGCCTATTTCCCTCTGCATGTAGATAACAAAGTCATTGGCGGCTTCGGCTTCGTCAATTACGTCCAACCTCTGGATCTGGACGCCGCCGCCATCGAATCCATCGCCGAATATCTGGTGCAGGTCGGCACCGCGGTGCGCAACGCCCAGCTTTTCGAGCAGGCCCGGCAGGCCAAAGAACAGGCGCTCAACGCCCAACGCGCGGCGGAGGTGTCGGAAGCCGCCAAAAGTCGTTTCCTCGCCAATATGAGTCACGAGATACGCACGCCTATGACAGCGATTCTCGGCTACTCGGAGTCGCTGCGGGAGAGCAACCTGAGCCGCGAGGAGCGTAACCAGTTTATCGATATCATCGTGCGCAGCGGCCGCCATTTGCTCACCATCATCAATGACATTCTCGACTTGTCGAAAATCGAGGCGGAAAAGATTGAAATCGAGCATATGCAGATCTCGTTGCCGAACCTGATTGAAGATCTGCGCTCTCACATCGGCATGCGCGCGCACGAAAAAGGCCTGACCCTGGACATCACGCCGAAATTGCCGCTACCCGCTCACTTCGAATCGGACCCCACACGCCTCAAACAGATCTTGTTCAACCTGGGCGCCAACGCCACCAAGTTCACTCACAAGGGGAGCATTCACTTCGGCGTCAGTTATGAAAAGAACGCCAACCTGCTGCGCTTCACCGTCACTGACACCGGTATCGGACTGGGTCCGGGCGAACTTAAGAAAATCTTCGAACCCTTCGTGCAGGCGGACAGCTCCACCACTCGCCAGTACGGCGGCACCGGACTGGGACTCTATATTTCCAGACAATTAGCCCACATGCTCGGCGGCGAATTGACGGTGGACAGCTCCCAAGGCGAAGGCAGTCGCTTCAGCGTCACCATCAACGCCGGCGACCTGAGCCAGACGCCATGGATAAACAGCCTGGAGGAGTTCGAGAAAGCCCGGCAGCGCCTGGAGCTGAACGGCGCCGCCTGGAGCGCTCCCCGTTTGCGCGGCAAAGTGCTGCTGGCGGAAGACAACCTCGACAACCAGACGCTGTTTCATCGCTTCTTAGTGGAAGCCGGCCTCAGCGTCACACTGGCGAGCAACGGCAAACAAGCGGTGGAAGCGGCGTCCGCGTCTCGTTTCGATCTGATTCTATTGGATATCCAAATGCCGGAGATGGGTGGCGATGAAGCCATTCAACATTTACGGGAACTCAGCCAGACGCCGCCAGTGATCGCACTGACCGCCAACGTCATGCGTCATCAATTGGATGAATACCGGCAGTTGGGTTTTATCGACTTCATCGCTAAACCAGTCGACCGCCTGCATTTCTATCAAAAACTGCGGCTTTACCTGCCAACCGTGCCGGAAGACCTTACCGGACGTATCCTTGTAGCGGAGGACAATGACGTCAACCGCTTGCTGTTCAAACGTCAGATCGAGCGCATTGGTCCCGCTTTGACCGTGGTGACCGTCGAGAACGGCCAGGAAGCGCTGGAGGCGGCGCTGGCGGAAAGTTTCGACCTGATCCTGATGGACATCCAAATGCCGGTCATGGATGGTCTGGAGGCGCTACGCGCCTTGCGCGCCCAGGGATACACGCAACCGGTTTATATCATTTCCGGCAACACTGAGCCTGCCGATATCGCCACTTACATGGAGTCCGGCGCGCAAGGCTATCTCGGCAAACCTCTGGACCGAAATCAGCTCGATCAGCTCCTGCAGGAGCTACTCGGACATTGTACAGTCACTGCTCCCCAGGCCTGACGCCAGCTCAAAATTCATTCGCTCTCCCGCCAACGTCCAGCGTTTTGTCATAAAACTGCAACAAACGTGCGACATCCCGCCGTAAATAGCAAAAATCCTCTTATATGCTATTACTTTATAGATACATACCACTCTTCGTTCCGATCCGTTCCGGAGTCAATCATGCAATGGTTATCCCGAAGTTTGTTTAATCAGCTGTTAGCCGTCGTCGTGTTAAGCGGACTGCTGACGCTGGCCGCAGGTATTTTCAGCGCCGTATCCAATGAGCGCCGCATCAGCGAACTGGAAATGTCCCTGGCCAGAAATGGAGATCTTCTGCAGGAAGCGAATGAGTCCGTAGCGCTGTTTAAAATTCAAGTGCAGGAATGGAAGAACGTGTTGCTGCGCGGCGGTAATCCGGACAATCTGAAAAAGTACTGGGACCGCTTCGTAGAGACGGAAGCCAAAGTGCAGGAAAAGGTCGCCGCCATCCGCCCGCTGCTGCCGGAAGAAACCATGAAGTCGACGCTGGACCAGTTTATCAATCGCCATAAGATTATGGGACAGGCCTATCGCGAGGGTCTGGCGGAGTTCAAAAAGGCGAACTTCGATCCACAGGCTGGCGACAATGCGGTCTCCGGCATCGACAGAGAGCCCACCAAACTATTGCAGGACCTGGCGGACAGTCTCAAGGCGCACGTCACCGAGTCTTACACCCGCGCCCACCACGAATTCAGCAGCAGCTTCACTTTCTGGAGCATCGTTCTGGCCGCCGTCACCCTGGCGTCGGCCATCATTGTGCTATCCCTGATTAACGTGCGTATCGTGCGCCCTACCCGCAACATCATTGATAAGATCAGCAAGCTCAGCCACGGCGAGATGGGCCATGACTTCTCTTCCGACCGCCAGGATGAACTGGGGCGACTGTCGAATTCCGCCTCCGAACTACAGAAGTTTCTCGACGATTTCGCCACCGCCATGGACAAAACAGCGGAAGACCTCGGCGAAAACATCACTATCATTACCCGCGCTGCTGACGATATCGTTAACTGTTCACAGGACTCCAACGGCCGCACTATTCATGTCGCCACCGCCATGCAGGAGATGACCGCCGCCTCTCAGCAAGTCGCCCAGAACGCCAGTAACGCAGCGGAAGTGGCCCATGAGACTGATATCGCAGCCAAAGACGGTATGGAGGCGATGAAGCGCGCCAACGACGCCATCAAACGCCTGTCACAGCAGGTGTCGAGCAGCTCGGATACCGTGAAGAAGCTGGCTGAAGACACCAAAAATGTGGGCACAGTGTTAAATGTGATTCGCGGCATCGCCGAACAAACCAATCTGCTCGCATTGAACGCCGCCATTGAAGCGGCCCGGGCGGGTGAGCAAGGCCGCGGCTTCGCGGTAGTGGCGGACGAAGTGCGCTCCCTGGCGCAGAAAACCCAGAACTCCACGGCGGAAATCGAGTCCATCATCGACAGCGTGCAAAACGGCGCCAAAAACACAGTGTCTGTGATGGAGGCCAGTAATCGCATCACTGACGAATGCAGTGGCTATTTCGCCAGCGCATCAGAAAAGCTCTCTTCCATCAGCGAAGCCATCGCCAAAGTGAACGCTTTGAATACGGAAGTGGCTACCGCGTCTGACGAGCAGTTGTCAGTCTCTGAGGATATCGCCAAGAATCTGGAGGAAGTGTCGGAATTGACTGACGAATCCGCACGTAATGCGACATCCGCCAAAGATAAAATCGGTCGACTGAGCCATCTCGCCGATCGCGCGTCAGAGCTTTCGTCTCGCCTGCGCCGCTAGTCTGGTCTCACGTGAATTGAATACATAAACCAGGGAAGGTTTGCCGCGTACTTTCTTCAGGGCAAAAAAAACCCTCTTAACATAACGCTAAGAGGGGTATTCACCGCCAATGAATTTAACCGTGTTTCTTGGATTTCATGCCTCTGTAGAGGATGATCGCCAAGAGCGCTATACCATAAAGAGCCAACGTCGCGGGCTCGGGAACAGTTACTATCGGAGGCATACTTCATTCTCCCAACTGTCTGTATAACACTATTGCCCCTTATATTGCACACCTGAGGCCACAAAATAAAAAAACATTAAATATCAATTAGTTGAATACAGTAAAAAGAAAGTTGAACTACGTCACATGAGAATTTCGAGAAAAAAAGTCGCGGATGAGCCATTAACTGTAAAAATTGCTGACTAGAGGTAGCCGATTGGTCAGCTTTAAATCACTTTTTCACTTGAATTTGTCTTCTCCCCCTCCGCTGCGCCAGACAACAGCGTAAGCCTATCGGCCTAGCCCCATAGACAAAGCCAGCTTGTTGACAGCCTTTTGTCCTATGCCCGAAATACGCGTAAAAAAAATGGACGCTTGGCGTCCACTCTCAGGTTGTATCAATATTGAGGCGTCATTTATCTCGACAGGGATTAGGCCTCTACCAGCCAACCATACGAGTCCTCTCCCTAATGGGATAGTCATTTCCCGCAGAGTCCTGCATGTGAAAGCGTAGCGACTGCAAATCCAGTCCGACATTTCTACGCACGACAAAATGCAAATGCGGCCCGGTAGAGAAGCCGGTGCTGCCGGAGCGCGCCAGCGCCTGACCGCGCTCCACCCGGTCACCGGGACGCACCTGTAGACTCCCCTGTAAAATATGCGCATACATGCCTGTAGTGCCGTCGTCATGCAGAATCATGACGAAGTTGGCTTTATCCAGAAAATAGGCGAAAGCGGCGCTGCCGATGCTGTAATTCTCCTCCACCGCCATCACCACCCCGCCCCGGGCGGCGTGAATGTAGCTGCCGACTGGCATGGCGATATCCACGGCATAGGTGTTGGGTTCTTCCGTATGCGAAAACTGACCGTTGAAGCCCTGGGAAATCACATAGGATTCGCCACCGGCGAACGGAGGAGAGTATATGGCGTTGTAATCGGGTTTGGCCTCGGGATCGCCGGGGATATAGTAATACTGGTAATCCACCTGGCCCTGAATCTTGAAATAGCGGGTAGCCTCAGCCTCCACCAAAATACTGTCCCGCTTATACTCGCCCTTGTCCCGCACCTGCAACAGGAACTGCACGGGACCACGCCACGGATTCGTGGCTGTCAGAATCGTGACGTTATCTTCCACTCTGGAAGTAATAACAGGCTTGTCCTGGGAGTCGCGGGAAGAGGTCAGTTTCACCTGTTCATGCTTACCCTGTTGCGGCGCCTTATCGGTGAAATGCCAACGGCCGCTGGCGTCCTGATACTTATAGACGGTCTGCGCCGCACTGGAAAAAGCGCACAGACAGGCTGCCGCCAGGGAAAAGTAACGAAGGAATTTCAAAGGTGCGGGACTCCGGGTAGATAACTGCTTCTGAACACATGACAGCTTGTGCTGAACATCCTCAGGAAATATACCAATCCTGGGCTTTTCCGTCCTCTACCTTGTTCACTTTCGTGCTAAGCTCATTGAAGACGGCGCCGCTTCGCGCCCGTTATTCAGCGGGAGTTCGGGAACCGTCATTTTTTGTTAAATCAGGACCTTCGATGTTTCAGGATATCAGTTCATTGCTTATCCGGGCGCTTTATATCGGCGACCAGATAGATGTTCGTCAATTGGAAAAAGTAAAAGCCTGCGCGCGTAATCCACTTACACTGATGGTGGAGCAGGAAGCCGCCTACGTGACTATCTTCCGCTACGGCGTAGTGGTGATGTTCAACGTCAAACCTCAGGACGAGGCGGCGCTGATGCGGGAAATCATGCTGCATACCAAACGCCCGCTGGACAAGCCTGTAGTGGAAGAATCAGAGCTTTCCATTACCACCACGCCGTCCGACACCGTCGCCGACAACATCATCAGCGTGTTCGCACCCACTGTGGAGAAGCTACAGATCATCGCCGATGCGATGGCGAAATCCGTGATCCTGGAATTCTATGAGCTAGAGGAGAGCCGTAACCTGGAGCGCATCAGTCCCCTTGCGGAATTCCTGCACTCTCAGGGCCGCACCGGCGCCAAGACGCAGGAGCTGCTAAAGCAAATCGGTAAGGTGCTGCTGAATCAACAAATCATGGTGGGCCGCGTCGAAGTGGGCGAAAAGCCGGACCTGTTGTGGGACTTCCCAGAGCTGGAGCGCTTCTACCTGCGCCTGTCCGATGAGTTCGAAATACGGGAGCGGGACAAAGCGCTGGAGCGCAAGATGGAAATCATTTCCCGCACCTCGCAAACCGTACTCGACATCATTACCGCCAAACGCAGTCTGCGGGTGGAGTGGTACATCGTCATCCTGATCGTGTTTGAGATACTGCTGACGCTCTACGAGCTGTTCTTCACTCACTGATTCCGGCGAATGCGGGGCCTCTTGGCCCCGTTTTTCAGTCCGTCATTCTGACGCCGCCTTCATACTGCAGCAGATGCATGCTGTACATGTCATCCTCCGCCAGCCATACCCGACGCGACTGCCAGCCCGCCGACGTCGCCAGATCCTGGAAACGCTCCACGGTGTATTTGTGAGAATTTTCCGTATGGATGGTTTCGTCTTTCGACAGATGGAAGTACTTGCCGCCCACAGCGATAAACTGGTCGCACAGACTGCGCAAGTGCATCTCTATGCGACTCTTCGCTTCATTGAAGCGGGCTTCATGGGCAAACTGCTCCAGCGTCAGCTCTGCGCCCAGTTCCTGCTGCATGCGGCGCAACAGATTGAGATTGAACTCTCGCGTCACGCCTTTGGCGTCATCGTAAGCGCGCAGTAGAATACGGCGATCTTTCAGGGTGTCCACGCCAACCAGCAGATACCCGCCTTCCCCTAGCGTACGCCCAACCCGGTAAAGAAAACGTCGCGCGTCCCTGGCCTGCAGATTGCCGATAGTCGAGCCGGGAAAAAAGCCCATGCGAGGTCCTGTGGTGTCCGGCAGTGGTTGCGCCTCCATAAAGTCGCCCACTACCGGCGTCACCGTTAAAGCAGGATAACGCTGGCTCAGGTTTTTAACGCTCTCCAGCAGAAAGGTTTCAGACACGTCGATGGCGACGAATCCATCAACCCTGGGATGGGCATCCAGCAGTCGCTGCACCTTTTCGCAGTTTCCACAACCAAACTCCACGATCTGTCCGATATGCGGGAGTCTCTGCGCCATTTCCCGGGCCACGTAATCGATCATGCCCATTTCCGTACGAGTCAGATAATACTCGTCCACGTCACATATCTGCTCGAACAGCTCCGAACCGCGCTGGTCGTAAAAGTATTTACACGGCAGCGTTTTCGGCCAGCCGGACAGGCCCTGCACCACGTCCGCTAAAAACGCCTTATCAATAACTTCGTGTTCACATAGTTCCTTAATAACTGGTTCAATCATCTCGCGCCAACCTCACTCCTGTCGCCTGCCAACGTTGATGGGGATAAAAGAAATTACGATAACTGGCCCGCAACAACCGCCGCGGAGAGGTAAAGGCGCCCCCGCGCAACACAAACTGACCACACATGAACTTGCCGTTATATTCTCCCAGGGCTCCGTCCAAAGGTTTGAAGCCTGGGTAGGAGGAATAGGCGCTCTGCGTCCATTCCCACACATTGCCGAACATATCCGCCAGCGCCTGCCCCTGCTGAGGCTGACTGACAGAGGGGGTCCAGCGCCCCTGTTCCATAAAGCGACCCGGCGCCACGCCGCCTGAGTCCCCTTCTTTGGCGATGCCCGCCAAGTAGCTGCGAGCAGCGATTTCCCATTCGGCTTCACTGGGTAAACGCGCCTGAGCCCAGCGGGCGTAGGCGTCCGCCTCGAAATAGTTCACGTGGCACACGGGCTCATCCGGATTGAGAGGCGTCAGACCATGAGGGGTGAATCGCAGCCAGCCGCCGTCACGTTTGATCCAGTACAAGGGAGCGCGCCAGTCTTCCCGCCATCGCGCCGCCCAGCCGTCGGAAAGCCAAAGTTGGGGGTCCTCATAGCCGTCGGCGTCCATGAACGCCAGCCATTCGCCATTGGTCACAGGCCGGGAAGCGAGACGAAAAGGCGCCTGAAACACCTTGTGACGGGGACCTTCGCAGTCGTAACTGAAGCCTTTGCTGAGCGCGCCGATTTCAAATAAACCGCCGTCGCTGTCGAACCATTCCAGAGGCGCGGCGGGCTTGGATTCTGTTTCAGGAGGCAGCGGCGGCTTCCAGGCGGGATAGGCGGGGTTGAAACTGAGAGCATGCAGCATGTCGGTGATCATGAGTTCCTGATGCTGCATTTCATGATGCAGGCCCAGTTCCACCCGCTGCAGTATTTGCGGGTCCGGGTCAGGCTTACTCAACAGAGCGAGGATATGGCGATCGACATGCTCACGGTACGCCAGCGCCTCCTCCAGAGAAGGCCGGCTCAGCATGCCTCGTCGCGCCCGGGGATGCCTCTCCCCCAATGCTTCGTAATAGGAATTGAAGTAATAGCGAAAGCCATCGTTCATACGCTCATAACCGCTCATGAACGGGGCGAGAATCAATTCTTCGAAAAACCAGCTTGTGTGGGCGAGATGCCACTTGATAGGACTGGCGTCGTTCATGGACTGCAGCAGCATGTCCTCAACGCTTAATCCCTGGATCAGCTCATGGGAGGCGCCTCTGACGGCTGAAAAAAATTCGGCCAGAGTCTCCTTCGTCACCGCCATAGGTTCTATTCCTTGTTCTTGATGGGGTTTGACGTAGGCTGCCCGAACGGCGGATCAGAAGACGGCTGGCGCCGCCCGGTTCACAGCGGAAGTTCGGGTACTGCGAGCTCTCACATCACCATAGCAGACAAATTTCACAAATGCCTGATCAATTAATGCTCTCCCGTACGGCGGCTGAAATACCCGCCAAAGCCCATGGGGCCGGGCTTACAGACTCTGACGCCTTTAAATTTCAATGCGTCCGGAAGGAACCAAAGCGTTCCCTCTATGAACTCTGATCTTGCGTTTATGCCAGCGCAATCTGAGTGACAGGCTTTTTTATAGCCAATCAGTCTAATAATAGATCAAAAAACGATCTAACCTTAAAATAGGTTCCTGTGGCCATCCCCTCGTAGTCCAAGCAGTAAGAGGTAGCAGGCTATGAAAGTACGCGCTGGCGAAGCTGATCGTTCCTGGTTCCGTAGTGAGCGATTCATCCACACTTCCGACGGGTGGTATTTCATGACTAGAGAAAACACCCAGGAAGGCCCATACCGATCCATCACCGAAGCTGAAAACGAGTTAGCCATGTATATCCGCCTGACCAATCAGGTAGACCAGTTTTCCAACGCCTGAGCCAGCTTCCCGGCGACTCTCCCCCCTATCCTGCTGCGCCAGTGTGACAGAATCATGTCCCTGGCCCGGCCATTACGGCGCGGGTATCATTTTGTCGCCGGATCGCCAATAATCTGCACCATGTTCATGTCGGCGCGAGGCCGGCGTCCGCGCGAATTGAATACCTACCGGAATTGCCCCAATGCCTGCTTATTTACAATGGATTCTTATTTTGGTCGGTTTGGCCGTCTGTCTGTTTCTGGGATTTTTTATCCGTCGCCAACTCCGCACTTTGCAAGAACACCGCCGACTGGAAGCGGAGCAGCAAAGCCGCACAGAGGCGAATCGCGCCCACGCCATCGAAAGCATCACGGTGCTGGCACGCTGTATCCTGTCTGATCAGGTGGAATTGTCCGAGGGCAGCATCCGCATCAAAGTGTTGCTCGACGCCGTCGACCCCAGCCTGCATGAGCGGGAGCCCTACGCCATCTTCAGTAAGATCTACAAAGAAACTGAGCACATGCCCACTCATGGGGCCCGCAAGGAAGTGGACAAGCGCTTTTTATTTAAGCTGGACAAGCAGCGCTGGGATTTGGAGGAAAAGTATCGGGAGCAGATTCTTGATGCTTCCAAAGCGATTCTGGAGCATTCATTCTAAGGACTGACATCCGTTAATAAAGGCCCCGCAGAACGGGGCAAAAGGACTAAAGTCTCTGGGGTTTACACAAAAAATCAATTCCAGAGCTTCGGAGGAACCACTCCTCGGGACACTAGTTCTTTGATCAATTCCGGCTCCAGCTCATGTGCGAACTTCCGGAAATATTTCTGAATGATGATGTCAGACGATTGCGATGACTTAGTAATAAGCTCCATGCGCGAACTTTCTTCGGAAAGCCGGTAACGTTCGCCGAATCGACGGCGGAACTGATACTCCAACTGCTGCAAGTGATAAATGCTGGCTTGATTGAAAATAAGCGCGCCCATGACAGCCCTCCTGTCGGTAAAGTTTATTAAGCGCCTTCGGTGGTGTTTATGTCCGTCTGCAGGCCTTATATGGCAGGCGTTGCGAGTGGATCGGTTGGTTGATGGTTCTTAAAGAGCTTACAACTTAACTATAGACACAGTTTTGAAATAATGTGAAACCTGTCACATTATTTTTAAATTCCCACTTACACAAAGTAACCACGAAGGAGGAGATTAATCCCGGAAACGGATCAGCTGCGTGTGGCGTCCGCCAGATTGTCCGCCAGACTCTTCATATCTTCGGACATACTGAGCAATTCCTGCAGCACTTCCTCGGCGCGCTCGCGGGTCAGGCCGAGATCGTCCCATATGGACTGAGGCGCAGGTTGCGCCGGGCCTTCGCCGATGCCGTGTTTGCGCAATAGCTGGGTGGCGACGAACAGCAAGGCGCTGTATACCCCATAATCGCCGTTGTAGTAGGGGTTTTTCTGATAGCGCAAAGCCACGCAGACTTCTTCCGGCATGTTCCACATTTCCATCAACTTGCCGCCCATCTGCTCCCGTGTGATGCCTAACAGAAACTGTTCGCAGTTCTCGGAATCCACGTGTCGATTGGCTTCGTTGTAACGACCAATCAGCGAGAAGTGCGGCGGAAACACATGAGCCAGCACCAGATAGCCGAAGTTGTGCAACAGCCCAACCAGATACGCCAGTCCAAATTCAGGACGACGCTCCTTCGGTATCGCAGTGGTGAGCGCGCCGCACAGCGTGGCGGTCCACACCGCCTGCTCCCAGTAGGGAGTAAAGCCATCGCCGCGTTCCTCTGGCACTTCCAGCGTCCTTCCCAGCGCCAACCCCATGGACAGATTCATGACCAGATCAAATCCCAGCACCCGCACGATGGCGTCATGCACGGAGCGGATCTTGCCCGGGGCGGCGTAAAATGAGGAACTGGCCCAACTGACCACCTGAGCCGACAGGCTGGGGTCGGTTTCTACAATATCCGCCAGTTCGGAAATGCCCGCTTCCGGATCGACGCGCAGTTTGATGATGCGCTGGGCGGTCTCCGGCAACGGCGGCATCTCCAGCGTATCTTCCAGGCGGCGCTGAATACGCAAACTGGTGAAACTGGAAATCGCCTTGTTGATCTGATCCATGTCTTTCGCCGGCTGATTATGGTTAACGGCGATTTCAGGCAGGCGCACACTGATCTGCATGCTCTTGACCGCCCCCATGGCGGCTTCGAACAAGCGGCGGCTCATGCACAGATATTTATCTTCTTCCGAGGACGGCAGGAAAATTTCATCCAGTGCGCTCAGGCGGGCGTCAATCACCGCGTCGCAACCGGTCAGGTCCGGCAGCGCCGGCACTTCATACCATTGCAGGCGCTTGCGCAGTTCATCCAGTTCCGCCAGCGGCAAAGCCCGCAAGTTGCGGCCCACGCCCTCATTAAGCCGGTCCAGATCAAGGATAGTGCTTTCAGGTATCACCGCCTGCAGAACGCCAGCCTCGTCGTGCAGCATAATAGCCCGCACTCTCGCTTCCGTCGGCGCGTCTTTGCCCGCTACTTCCCGCACCTTGGCGGCGTCTTCCGCCAAGTCGCTCCTTTGAGTGCTGTAGTCCTCTAGTAAACGCGCAACGGCTGCTGGAACGGCCATATCTCTTATCGCCTCGTATGGGAGAAATAAAATAAACCGGCTTCTAATATCAGGGGGATTTTTCATCATTACTTTAATTGTAGCTTAGCAGGTTTCGGGGGTTCTGCTGGCTTAGGGTATCTTTTGTAATGATTGGTAAGGGAGTGCTACGCGCGCCCGCTCAGACCTTACCGTATAACGCGCGGTGGCCGATCCAGCGGCGGATGAGGGCTTCCGTCACGTCCGTCTGATCAATGACGCTCAGAGCCATTTCTTTCACTACCGGCAACCACTGTCGGTCCCGTTGCAGATCGGCGATGCGAAACTGAATCAAACCGGTTTGGCGGGTGCCGAGCACTTCTCCCGGTCCACGAATCTCCAGGTCCTTTTCTGCGATGACAAAGCCGTCGTTGCTGTCCCGCATAACCTGCATGCGCGCTTTGCCGGCCAGAGACAGCGGCGGGTGATACATCAGCACACAGTAACTTTCGTGACTGCCGCGCCCAACCCGGCCGCGTAACTGATGCAGCTGCGCCAACCCAAGACGCTCAGGGTTTTCGATGATCATCAGACTCGCGTTGGGCACGTCCACGCCGACTTCGATGACAGTAGTCGCCACTAATAAGTGCAGACGATTGTTCTTAAAGTCATCCATGACGGCGGTTTTCTCGGCCGCCTTCATCCGGCCGTGCACCAAGCCTACGCGCAAATCCGGCAAGGCTTCCGCCAGATTCGCCGCCGTCGCTTCCGCGGCCTGGCACTGCAACACTTCGGATTCTTCAATCAGGGTGCAGACCCAATAAGCCTGACGTCCTTCGAGACAGACTTTGCGCACCCGCTCCACCACATCGTCCCGTTTGATGTCGGGAATGACCGCCGTGACCACGGGCGTGCGTCCCGGCGGTAATTCGTCGATCACAGAGGTGTCCAGATCCGCGTAGGCGCTCATTGCCAGAGTTCTGGGAATCGGCGTCGCGGTCATGATCAGCTGATGAGGAGCCTGCCCGGAACGGGCGCCTTTCTCCCGCAGCGATAGTCGCTGATGCACGCCAAAGCGGTGCTGTTCGTCAATAATAGCGAGGCCAAGTCGTGCGAACTCGACTTGATCCTGAAACAGGGCATGAGTGCCGATAGCCAGTTGCGCTGCGCCAGAAGCAATTGCATCCAGCACTTTTTGCCGCTCACTGGCCTTAAGCTTGCCGTTAAGCCATACCACGCTGACGCCCAGAGGCTCCAGCCACTGACTGAGCGTCTTGTAGTGCTGTTCTGACAGGATTTCCGTCGGCGCCATCAACGCCGCCTGATGGCCGGTTTCAATAGCGCACAGGGCTGACGCCGCAGCAACGACCGTTTTGCCGGAGCCGACATCGCCCTGCACCAGACGCAACATCGGGACCAAGGCGCGCACATCCTGTTCGATCTCCCCGATCACGCGTTTCTGCGCGCCGGTCAAAGCGAAAGGCAACTGCTCGATAAAGCGCTGTTGTAAAGCGCCAGCTCTCAGCGCCGGGGCCGGTTGCGACTGCACTTCCTGCCGCAACTGCAACAGACTGAGGTGGTGCGCCAGCAGCTCTTCCGCCACCAGACGTTGCTGATTGGGATGACGACTTTCCGCCAGCGCCGTCACATTGGCGCCCACCGGCGGGTGATGCAGGTAATCCAGCGCCGTATTCAGCTCCGGCATCTGATAATGATTGCGTAATTCCTGGGGCAGCCAGTCTTTGATGGGGTAACGGCGCATCAGCGTCAGCGCCTGCTGACACAGATCGCGCAACCGTTTTTGCATTAACCCTTCAGTGGTTGGATAAATAGGCGTAAGACGCTGCTCCATCTCCGCCGGTTTCAACTCATCCACCTGAGTGGTTTCAGGGTGATACATCTCCAACCCGCTACGGCCGAGGCGCGCCTCGCCGTAGCACAGGAATTTACGGCCCGGGCTGAAGCGATTCTTCTGTTGCGCGGTGAAGTAGTAAAAACGCAGGCCGATCTCACCGCTATCGTCGCGCACCCGCACCAGCAGACTGCGTTTGCGCCCCAGTTCGACCCGGGAGTCCACCACCGTCGCTTCGACTTGCGCTGGCATCCCCACTCGCACCTGAGCAACCGGCGTCACTCGGGTGCGGTCCTCATAGCGCAGGGGTAAGTGAAACAGCAGGTCCTGCACCGTATGCAGGCCCAGCTTCGCCAGTTTTTCCGCCAGGGCCGGCCCGACGCCTTTCAGTTCGGTCAATGGCTGTTCAATAGACACGCTAAGGCGATCCTTTTCCGTCTTGCTTTAACTGGCGCGCTTCTCAACCACCCGGCACTGCCCCGCCGCCAAAGCCACCATGTCGATCGCTTTCGGGCGCGGGAAGGTGACGCGCCAGGCCAGCCCCACCGTTCGATAAGGCGCTGGTGATTTGAATGGCCGGGTCGTCAGCAAGCCGCTGGCGTAGCGATCTTCCCGCACGGCGGACAACGGCAGAACGGTGATGCCAAGGCCGGAAGCGACCATGTGGCGGATGGTTTCCAGCGAGCTGCCTTCTGTGATGATATGCGCCGGCCGCTCACTGCGGGGTGGTTCTTTACCCATACGGTTGAACAATTCCGGGCAGGCGTCCAGCACCTGATCGCGGAAGCAGTGTCCCGGTCCCAGCAACAGCAGGTCGTGGGCGGGCAGCATTTCGCTGTCGATTTCGTCGTATTGGGACAGCGGATGATCTTCCGGCATCAACACAACGAAAGGTTCGTCATACAGCGGCAGAGTCACGACTTCCGGTTCATTAAAGGGCAGCGCCACGATAATGGCGTCCAGCTCAGAGTGGCGCAGCTTCTCCCGCAATACGGCGGTGTAGTTCTCTTCTATATACAGAGGCATTTGCGGCGCCGCCCGGTGCAACTCAGGCATCAGATGAGGAAACAGGTAGGGCCCGATAGTATAAATCGCGCCAACGCGCAGCGGCTGAGACAACTGATCTTTACCCGCCTGGGCGATATCCTTGATGACGCTGACCTGATCCAGTACGCGCAAGGCTTGCTCCACCACGCGCTTGCCAGTGTCAGTGACAGTGATATGGCTCTTGCTGCGTTCGAACAGGGTGACCCCCAGTTCATCCTCCAGCTTTTTCACCGCCACGCTCAAGGTGGGCTGACTGACGAAACAGCGCTCAGCGGCGCGGCCGAAATGCTTCTCTTCAGCCAGAGTAACAATGTAACGCAATTCAGTCAGAGTCATGTGTTTCTCACTATGTTGTTTTCCATCCGTTAAGCGCTCAGTCATCTTTCCGGACGACTACTTATCGGCTCAAATCTTTTTATGGACAGCCTGTGGGACCAGGAGTTCCTGCTTTCCCCAGGAAAACATTTCAGAACGCCAGGGAATACTCTACCCTGCATCACTTGTTTTCCAGGGTTCCGAATGCGCCAATTTATACGCCCGGCGCGCCGGTTAAGAAACCGCTTCGCAGACTTGGCTTAATAGTCTGACCATATTGAACTTTTCGACTTAATAGCCAAGAGCTAGCATAAGCCTGATTGGAGATAGACGCAATGCATCAACCACGCCTGTTGCTACTCGGTTTTGGGGCGCTGAATCGCCAAGTGGCGGCGCGCCTGCAAGACCGTTTTGACATCCTCGCAGTATCGCGCACGCCACAACAGCCGGAAGGCGTCGCCCACTATGCGCTGGATCTGGAGCAGGATGCTTTGGACGCCCTGCCCGTCGATATCGACGTCGCCATTTACTGCCTCACACCCTCCGCCTTTACGCCGGAAGGCTATGAAGCCGTTTACGTGAAAAGCCTGCAACGCGTTCTGCACCGCCTGAGCAACGGCTTAATCAAGCGCTTGTTGTTTGTATCCTCCACCAGTGTGTATGGTCAGGAAAACGACGAATGGGTCGATGAAGACAGCGCCACAGCGCCTTCCAGCTTCTCCGGCGCTACCCTGCTGCAAGCGGAGGCGTTGCTGGCGGACGCCGATATTGCGACGACCGTGGTGCGCTTTTCCGGCATCTATGGCGCTGGCCGCACACGCTTGTTGCAGCAGGCGCTGGATGGACAGGTCGCCCTCTCTGGCCCTAGCGGCTATACCAATCGCATCCACGAGCAGGACGCCGTGGGCGTGTTATGTCACTTTGCGGAACTCGCTACCGACAAGCCGCTGCAATCCTGCTACCTGGCCAGCGACTGCGAGCCGGTGCGCATGCACAACGTGGCGCAATGGATTCGAGAGCAAGCCTGCTCTCGCGCGGAGTGCGCGCCGGAAGCCGCGCCAGCCCAGCAAAAACGCCGCGCAGGCAGTAAACGCTGCGCCAACCAACGGCTACTGGCCAGTGGTTTTCGCTTCAGCTATCCCACATTTCGAGAAGGCTATGGGGAAATGATTGAGGCATATATCGCCCAAAACAGTCAGGCGAATACAAAAGAGTGAAGATCAGAAGCTAGCAGGGAAAGCTTCCCGGTCCGGAGCCGGACCGGGGAGAAGGAATCAGCGGATCAGGAAGTCACCATGATGCCGTCCATTTCCACCAGAGAGCCTTTCGGCAGCTGGGAAATACCAATCGCAGCGCGAGCGGGGTAAGGCTCTTTGAAGTAAGTCGCCATGATTTCGTTGACGGTAGCGAAGTTGCTCAGGTCGGTCAGATAGATATTCAGCTTGACGATATCGCCCAGATCACCGCCGGCGGCGCGGCATACGGCGCGCAGGTTATCGAATACTTGCCTGGTCTGCTCGGCGAAATCGCCGCTCACCAGTTCCATTGTCTCGGGATTCAATGGAATCTGACCGGACAGGTATACGGTTTGACCGGCTTTTACAGCCTGGGAGTAGGTGCCGATCGCCTTGGGCGCATTTTCAGTCTGGATAACGGATTTATTAGTCATATCTGTTGCCTCATTATTCTCGTTCCGCCGCGGACAACGCCGCCTTGGATATAGTTACCGCCGATACTGTGTTGAAAGAACGGCATCTTACCGGATTTCTCCGGTTTGCGAATACTGTCAGACAGTACTCAGGAAACGGATCAGCTAGCAGGATGGATAAGGTTGGCGCAGCGTTCCCGGCCGCTTAGTGTTTCACCCTGGAAATGGAAGTCACCGCCAGCAGATGACGCAGGCGACGCATGACCCGCGCCAGATGGATACGGCCCTGAACTTTGATGATCAGGCTCACCACACTGAGACGGGCGTTTTGCTCTTCCACATTGATTTTCTCGATATTGCCGTCGGCCATGGTGACCGCGCTGGCGATTTCGGCGATGACGCCCCGCTGGCGCTCCACTTCGACCCGCAAGGCTACGGAGAACTCGTCAGTGATGTTCTTGGCCCAGGTCAGATGGATGCAGTGCTCAGGGTCGTGGAGGAATTTCTTGATCTTGTCGCAGGTTTCGGAGTGAATCATCAACCCCGCGCCGCGATTGATGACGCCGACGATGGGATCGCCGGGAATCGGTTTACAGCAGTGCGCCAGATTCAATACCTGACCATCAGCGCCTTCCACCATCAAGGACGGCTTGTTGTCGTCCTCGCGGTATTCCATGTCATGGCTTTCCGTCGGCTCGCCATCAGACACCAGTTGCCGGGCTACAATATACGCCATGCGGCTGCCCAGCCCGATTTCCTCTAGCAGGCGGTCGAAGCTGCTGGCCTGATTATGCTTGAGCACTTTTTCTTTGTGCTGCTCGCTGATGTCGTCGAGTCGTTTGCCGAACGCCTGCAGGTTTTTCTTCAGCAGGCGCCGCCCCAGATCACGGGACTCGCTCTGGCGCTGCTGCTTCAGATAGTGACGGATGTTGCTCTTCGCCTTGCCGGTGACGACAAAGTTGAGCCACGCCGGGTTTGGCTTGGCGCCGGGCGCGGTAATAATTTCCACAGTTTGCCCGCTCTTCAGCGGCATACTGAGAGAAGCCAGATGCTTGTTAATGCGACAGGCCACCGTGGAGTTGCCGATATCCGTGTGTATCGCGTACGCGAAGTCCACCGGAGTCGCCCCGCCGGGCAGCTCCATGATGCGGCCCTTCGGCGTAAAGATGTAGATTTCGTCCGGGAACAGGTCGATTTTGACATGCTCGATGAATTCCAACGAGTCGTCCGCCCGCTCGCGCAGCTCCATCAAATCCTTCACCCACTTCTGCGCCCGCATCTGCTGGTTATCCGCCAAGTCAGAGGTGGCGCTCTTGTAAACCCAATGCGCCGCAATGCCGCTGTTGGCGACTTTGTCCATTTCTTCGGTGCGGATCTGGATTTCGATATTGACGTGGGAGCCGAACAGCGTGGTGTGAATGGATTGATAACCGTTGGCCTTGGGCAGGGCGATATAGTCTTTGAAGCGGCCCGGCACCGGCTTGTACATGCCGTGGACCACCCCGAGCGTTCGGTAACAGCTATCCACGGAGTCGGTAATAATGCGGAAGGCGTACACGTCCATAATGTCATGGAATGAACGTCGTTTGGCCTTCATCTTCTGGTAAATGCTGTGCAGGTGCTTCTCCCTGCCCTGAATACGCACGGACAGACCGCGCTCCTTCAGTTTGCTTTCCAGCTTGTGCTTGATCTCTTCGATGATCTCGTAATGGGTGCCGCGCAGTTTACGTACGGCTTCCTGAATATATTTTGCGCGCATCGGGAACATGGCCTGAAACCCGAGGTCCTCAAGCTCCACACACATGGTGTGGATGCCAAGGCGATTTGCGATCGGCGCGTAGATATCCAGCGTCTCCGTCGCGATCCGACGACGCTTCTCCGGTTTCAACGGTCCCAGCGTGCGCATGTTATGCAGACGGTCCGCCAGCTTCACCAGGATAACGCGAATGTCTTTGGCCATGGCCAAAGTCATCTTTTGAAAGTTTTCCGCCTGGGCTTCCGCCTTGGACTTGAACTCAATCTGGGTCAGCTTACTTACGCCATCCACCAATTCGGCGATGCTCTCTCCAAACTGGCCGCTGAGCGCATCTTTGGGTATGCCGGTGTCTTCAATGACGTCATGCAGCATGGCCGCCGCCAGACACTGATGATCCAATTGCAAATCGGCCAGGAGATTGGCCACCGCCAGCGGATGGGTGATGTAAGGCTCCCCGCTTTGCCGGTATTGCCCTTCATGCGCCTGCTCGGCGTAGTAAAACGCTCGCCGCACCACATTGATATGGTGGTTATCCAAATAGGTTTTTAAACGTTCAGCAAGCGCATCAATCGTCGGCACAAGGGACCTTCACAACATAAGCGGTACACAAAATAAAAAAGGTGGAGATGAAAAAACCGGACAATCAGCCCAGATTTTTTACAGCTGTATAAATCAATATAAAGATAAAGAGGGGAATTTCAAGAGAGGGTGAAGTCAGGCCCCTTTGCGGGGCCCCGGACGTTAGTCTTCGTCTTGCTCAAGCATCGCAGATGTGACGAGGCCCGCAGCGATTTCGCGCAGTGCGACGACAGTGGGTTTATCGTTTTCCCACTCGACTTTAGGGTCTTTGCCATACTGGCTGATCTGACGAGCGCGCTTTGAAGCCAGCATGACCAGCTCAAAACGGTTATCTACATGATCCAGACAATCTTCAACGGTTACTCGCGCCATAACACACCCTTTACCAGTGCCAGTTCAGAAAATGACCGCGTAGTTTAGGCTAACTCGACTGGGATGACAACATCCCGCGTAGCTCGGCTTCGAAGCGCACTTGCTGCACGGATAAACGCAGCCGCTCAGCCCGGAAAACGGACTTCAAATCCACCAGCGCGTGATCGAAGTCATCGTTGAATACAAGATAGTCGTATTCAGGATAATGGGAAATTTCATTCGCTGCTTCCTGCAAACGGCGCTGAATGACTTCGGCGCTGTCCTGACCGCGAGATTCCAGGCGCTGCTGCAAGGCTTCCAGAGAAGGAGGCAGGATGAATATGGACTTGGCTTCCGGACGCAGTTTGCGCACCTGTTGCGCACCCTGCCAGTCAATTTCCAGGATAACGTCGACGCCTTTCGCCAAAGTGGACTCCACCCAGGCCTGAGACGTGCCGTAGAAATTGCCGAACACTTCCGCGTGCTCCAGGAAATCTCCCGCCTGCGCCTGCGCCAGAAACTCTTCGCGGGAGATAAAAAAGTAATTCACCCCATCCTGTTCGCCCGGACGCACCTGACGAGTCGTGTGGGAGATGGAGACTTGCGCCAGTTTATCTTCTTTGAGTAAAGCCGACACCAAACTGGTCTTACCCGCCCCGGAGGGCGCTGAAATAATATATAACTGACCTCTGGCCATGAGATATCCTTCGTTATTCTGGGTGCTGGCGAAAAATGATTAAGTAATCCGGTCAGTTAACAAATCAAGTTAACCAACGAATTCCAGTTAACCAACACGCTCTAGTTAATCAACAATAGTATCAGAGTTGTGATGGGTTGTAGCGGACCTTTGCATTCAGAGGCCGCTCCGTGCAATCCTGAAACAGGCGATAAACGCCCATGCATACAACCGTGATTCGTAGAAGTTATGGCAACACGTTTCGGTTTCGATCTCCGCGCTCTGAGGATTTTCGCCCACGTCGCCAAGACTGGGAATATGAGCCACTCCGCTGAGCAGTTGGGAATGACGCAAAGCTCTATCTCCCAGGCTTTGTCCAAGCTGGAGGAGTCGCTGAAGACCCGGCTGTTCGATCGCACAGTCCGCCCCATGGAGCTGACCAGCGCCGGGCGCTTTCTGTATGACCGCAGCACCGCCCTGTTGCAGGAAGCGGAACAGACCAGTCAGGCCATTCTGCAGTCGGATTTCGCGCAATTGCGCCTCATAAAGATCGCGTTAACCGATTCCATCGTCACCTCGGTAGGACGATCGCTGCTGGATGCGGTGAAAAAACGCGCCCATGACTGGTCGATCAGCACGGGACTTTCGCATCTGCACGGCCATTCCCTGCTCTCGCGCAACACAGACATTATTATCTCCGACGACGCCTTGGAGGATTACGCCGATCTGTCCCGCTACCGCATCCTGCGGGAGCCGTTCATTCTGGCTCTTCCCAACGACTACAACGGCCCCGTCGATGACCTCAACAAACTGGCGGCGGAGTTGGACTTTGTCCGTTACGGCGCTCATTCCCTCATCGCTCGGGGCATCGAGCGGCATTTGCGCGCGGTGCGGGTGGAAGCCCCGGACCGTCTGCAGCTGGACAACTCTTACGCCATTGTCTCCGCCGTATCGGCGGGCATGGGCTGGACCATCACCACGCCTCTGTGTTTATTCCAAAGCGGCATCAAGCAGCATCACGTACAAATCCGCCGTTTGCCCGGCGAACAGCTGTTCCGCTCGATTACTCTTACTGCCCGCAAGGGAGAACTGGGAGACCTGCCCCGGGAAATCGCCCAGGACTGTATCGCAATATTGAAGCAGGATTTCCTGTCGCTGATGGCGACCGAACACCCCTGGATGATGGAATATCTGACGTTGGGGGATTGAACCCAGACAAAAAAACGGCCGCGTCTGGCGTCGCCCTTAGGGACGCTAGCGCAGCCAAAGAGGGTTGAGGGGGAACAACGCAGAGCCCGACTCTGCGTGTGTCCGATATAAAGAGCAGAACAGGCTTAACGAGTCAGCTGTCCTCCTGCGAAAAAGTTGATGATCCACTGCATCATCAAACGATCATCCACCGGCGCTGTTAGAGACGTCTTGCCTTCGCGAATACGCGGCGCGGGGATACGATCCGTGCGTTTGTCCATCAAGGCGCTGGAGTACGCCTTGCTGAACTCAGGATGCCCCTGCACCGTCATCAGATCAGAGCCGTACTGCAACAGGTAGAAGGGACAGAAGGCGCTGCTCGCCAACACTTCCGCGCCTTCCGGCAACTGCGTGATCTGATCTTGATGGCTGACCACCAGGTCCAGGGAAGGCTGATAAGGCTCCATCCAGTTTTTGCGCACGCCAATCTGATTGAAGGACATGCCCACGCCCCAGCCGCGATTGGACTTCTCCACCTGGCCTCCCAGCGCTTTGGCCAATAATTGATGACCAAAGCAGATGCCCACAAACTTTTTCCCCGCCGTAGCGACCGCCAGCACAAAACTCTCCAGCTTCTCGATCCACTGCGCGCCGTCATTCACGCCATGGCGACTGCCGGTGGTAATGTAGCCGTCGCAGGCGTCGACGGAATCCGGCAGTTCGCCGTCCATCGCCCGATAAGTGACGAAAGCCCATTGCGGAGCCAGTTCTCCCAGCGCCGCTTCAAACATCGCCGGATAATTCCCGAATTCCGGCTGTAATTCCTCCATAACGTCGTCACACTGCAAAATGCCAATTCTCATCCGCCTCTCCCTGCCTTCAAAGACGTCCATGTACAGCGTTTCTGAAGAGTTCCGCATACTGGCCTGCATCGAACGCAACCGGATTGCCGCCAGCGGAGGGGTCTTCCACCGCCATGGCGCCGACACGCTCCGCGTCGCTGTCGTCAATACCGATCGCAGACAAAGCATGCGGAATGCCCAGGCTTTCACGCAGCGCCAGCACCCAGTTCAGGAAGCCGTCGAATCCTGGCTCCGACAAGTCCAGATAACGCACCAGACGAGTGATGCGCTCTTCAATCGCCTCGCGGTTCGCCTTCAGCACGTAAGGCATGAGAATCGCATTGAGCAAACCATGATGCGCGTTGTACAAAGCGCCCAGCGGGTGCGCCAGGGCGTGCATGCCGCCAAGGCCTTTCTGGAACGCCGTAGCGCCCATGCTGGAGGCGACCAGCATCTGCGTGCGCGCCTCAATATCGGCGCCGTCTGCGACAGCGCGGGGCAGATAGTCTTTCACCAGACGAATGCCTTCCACCGCAATGCCTTCCGCCAAGGGGTGATAAAAAGGCGAACACAACGCTTCCAGATTATGGGAAAGCGCGTCCATCCCGGTCGCAGCCGTGATGGGCGGCGGCAGGCCGACGGTCAACTCTGGGTCCAGAATCACCAGCGCCGGCAACATACGCGGATGGAAGATAATTTTTTTGACGTGCTTGGCGGCGTCCGTGATCACCGAGGCCCGCCCTACTTCTGAACCTGTTCCCGCCGTCGTGGGCACGGCGACCACCGGCGCCATGCCAGCTTCGTTGACCCGCGTCCAGTTATCGCCGACATCTTCAAAATCCCATAACGGACGATCCTGTCCAACCATCAGCGCCACCGCTTTGGCGGCGTCCAACGCAGAACCGCCGCCAAAGGCGATGACGCCATCATGGCCGCCAGCGCGATATGCGGCCACTCCCGCTTCCACATTTTCTCCCGTGGGATTGCCTTGAATGTCCGCGAACAGCCCGCATTGCAGCCCGGCGTCACGGCAGAGAGCAACGGTGTCCTGCACCATCGGCAAGGATTTCAGACCTGGGTCGGTTATCAGCAGAGGCGACCGCATGCCGAGATTTCGACAGAGTTCCGGCAGTTCCCGGATACGTCCGGCGCCAGTGCGGATGGCGGTCGGATAATTCCAATTGGCTTGTAGTGCACTCATGTACAGTCTCTTTAATACGCTCGTTAAAGTTTTTGTTTCGCCATTGTTTACAACTGGCGTTACAGCATCTTGATATGGAAAGACTTGGGCCGGGTCAGGGATTCATAGCCCAGCTTGGACAAGGTGCAGCCGCGCCCGGAGTTCTTCACGCCGGTCCAGGCCAACGCCGGGTCCAGATAATCGCAACGGTTGATAAAGAACGTGCCGGTATCGACCCGCTCGCCCAGCGCCACGCCCGCGTCCAGGTCCCGCGTAAAAATAGACGCGGTGAGGCCGAATTCGCTGTCGTTCATCAGCGTCACGGCTTCCTCATCGGACGCCACTTTCTGGATGCCGACAACCGGACCGAAAGACTCTTCGGTCATTACCCGCATACTGTGGTCAACATTAGTCAGCACCTGCGGGGCCAGATAAGGCGTTCCTTCTTTATCCATCTCAAAGTCAGCGGGATTGATATGGGCGACGGCCCCCTGCTCCACGGCCTCGCGCACTTGTCCCCGCACGAATTCCGCCGCGGAAGCGCGCACCAGCGGCCCCAGGGTGGTGTTAGGATCATCGGAGCGCCCCAGGCGATAACTTCTGACCAGGGCGACGGCCTTCTCCACAAAGGCGTCATAAACGGATTCATGGACATAGATGCGCTCGATGCCGCAGCAGGACTGCCCCGAGTTGAAGAAAGCGCCATCAATGGTGGTTTCCACAGCGTGGTCAATATCCGCGTCCGCGCGAACATAAGCGGGGTCTTTGCCGCCCAATTCCAGGCCCACGCCGATAAAACGGCCTGCGGCGGCGCGCTCCACCATGGCCCCGCCAGGGACAGAGCCGGTAAACGCGACGTAGTGAATGTCTGGCGAGCCGATCAGCGCTTCCGTATCCGCATGATTCAAATGCAGGTATTGGAATACGCCGTCAGGCAGGCCTGCTTCACGGAAAGCTTCGTAAATGCGCTCCGCGCACAAAGGCGTTTGCGCAGAATGTTTAAGCAGCACGGCGTTGCCGGCCAGAATCGCCGGCACAATGGCGTTAACCGCCGTCAGATAAGGATAGTTCCAGGGCGCAATGACAAAGGCCACGCCCAAGGGCTCACGTTTGATATAGCGACGAAAGCCCGGTTTCTCATCCAACTCTATCGGCGCCAGCGCTTCCTCCGCGACATCGATCATAAAACGGGCGCGCTCTTCAAATCCGCCCACTTCCCCCGCCGCGTAGCGAATTGGCCGTCCCATTTGCCAACACAACTCCGTCGCGATCTCGTCACGTTTGGCGACAAAGGCGTCCACCATCTTGCGACAGATGTCCCGCCGCTGCGCCAGCGTAGTGCGCTTCCAATCGCGCTGGGCTTGCGCCGCCTTAGCCGTGGCGGCGGCGATGGCCGCTTGATCAGCGTAGGGACGCTCAACGTAGAGAGATCCATCCACAGGGGACCAAGTCTTCTGCATAGTGCTCATTTTCGATTCTCTTACCTTTACTTAAAGGATAGTCATGGGACTGAAGGTCATTCTGATCGTCGCGCTAGATAATCTCGAAATAACGCTCCAGCTCCCAATCCGTAATGTGGCGACGGAATTCGCGGCCTTCCCAATCGCGGGTGGCGGCGTAATGTTCAACAAACTCATTCCCGAATAACTCACGCGCCGCTTCCGAGCGACGTAAGGCTGCAGCCGCGTCCACCAACGTGGACGGCAACGCCAGCTGTCTGGGATGTTCCTGATCGTAGGCGTTACCGGACACCATCTCTTCCGGCTCCAGTTCGTGTTCAATACCGTAAAGACCTGAGCCAAGAGACGCGGCCAGGGCGATATAGGGATTGGCGTCGGCGGAGCCCAGTCGATATTCGACCCGCTGCGACTTATCCGATCCGGGAATGACCCGTAGCGCCGTCGTGCGGTTTTCGCAGCCCCAGGTCGCATCGGTCGGCGCCCAGAACCCCGGAACCAAACGGGAATAGGCGTTTACTGTCTGCGCCATCATCGCCAGCATTTCCGGCATCAGCTTTTGCTGTCCGGCGATAAAATGACGCTGCATCTTGCTCATGTTCATGGGCTGACCGGCTTCATAGAAGGCCGATTTGCCGCTTTCTTTATGCCGCAACGACATATGGATGTGCCCGGATTGGCCGGGATAGTCGTTAGACCACTTGGCCATGAATGTGGCCATCATGTTCTTACGCTGCGCCCATACCTTGGTGAAGGTCTTGAACAAAGCCGCCTTGTCCGCCGCTGCGCAGGCTGAATCCACCGTCAATGCCGCCTCCAGGACGCCTGGTCCGGTTTCGGTGTGCAGTCCTTCCAAAGGGAAGTCCATTTTCTCGCACAGATCCAACAGCTCATGATAAAGCTCCGCGTGCACGGAGTTACGCAGCATGGAGTAGCCGAAAAAACCCGGCGTGATCGGCTCCAGATTGCGATATCCTTTGGCGCGAGCGGAATGCGGCGTTTCATTGAACATGAAGAACTCATATTCAAAGGCGGCATAGGCGTCCAGCCCCATGTCCTCCGCACGACGCAGTACGCGTGACAACACATTGCGCGGACAGATACGCGCAGCGGGTCCATCGAAGTCGCACAAAAACAGCAACATGCCCGGCTCGAAGGGGATGTCGCGGCAGCTCTCCGGCAGAATTTTCACCGGAGCGTCCGGGTAGCCTGTATGCCAGCCGGTGTATTTGACGCCGACATTTTCATAAAGCTGGTCTTGTGAGTCCCAGCCCAACACCACGTCACAGAAGGCAAAGCCGCTTTCCAGTGAGGAAAAGAACTTCTCCTTACTCATGTACTTGCCGCGCATAACGCCATCGTTATCAAACAATCCGACCTTCACATGGGTCAGATTGCGCTCTTCCACAATCCGTTTGGCGTCGGCGATAGTTTTTACGTCTCTTGTCTTTATCATTTCTAATCCGCCTTGTTGTGATTCTTGTTCAGTCCTGTTGCAGATAATGATCCTGGAGCCGGCGCGCCGGCCCCGCAATCCCTTTAAGCCAATTAACTCAATTCAGCCTCGGCCTTGGCGATGGCTTCAAACTCTTCCTCGGGAGCCTTCGCCACCAGGTGATGCCGACTATAAAAGGCGAAATACGCCACCATCACCGCATAGAACACGGCTGACCACATCGCGGCTTCCCGACTGACCAAAAAAGTGCTGATGAATGCGGCGACGGACAAGACCAAAGCGATCCCAGTCGTCAATATGCCCCCTGGCGTACGATAGGGACGGTGCATATTGGGCTCTTTGACTCGCAGAATGATGTGCGACAGCATCATCATGGCGTAGGAGATCGTGGCGCCAAACACCGCCATGGTGATCATCAAGTCTCCTTCTCCGGTCAATGACAGCAGAAACCCAATCACACCCGGCACAACCAGCGCCATTGTCGGCACTTTGCGATTGCCGGTTAAGGACAGCCAACGCGGCAGATAACCTGCGCGGGACAAAGCGAACACTTGACGGGAATAAGCGAAGATAATGGAGAAGAAGCTGGCGATCAGGCCCGCCAGGCCTACCAAATTGACGAAGGTGGCCATGGCGGAGCTTTCACCGTATGCATGCTGCAGAGCGCCCACCAGCGGCGCGCTATGATCTTTCATCAGCTCAGCGCTGGAGCCGCCCGGCGCCAGGAACAACACCAATCCGCCGAAAATCAACAGAATCACCATGGCGGTGATAATGCCCTTAGGCATGTCCTGAGCCGGGTTCTTAGTTTCTTCCGCAGCTAAAGGCACTCCTTCCACAGCCAGGAACAGCCACATGGCGAAAGGAATCGCCGCCCATATCCCAAAGTAACCCTGCGGCAGGAAGGCGCTGGCGCCCACGGCGGATTCGTTAACCGCGATATCCGTCAGGTTGGCCAGTTCAAACTCAGGCAGCATACCCAGGATAAACACCAGCAGCGCCGCCGCTGCAATAGCGGTGATGACCAGCATGATCTTCAACGCTTCGCCGGCGCCCCACAGGTGAATGCCCACAAAAATGATATAGAAAGCAGCGTAGACCAAGGGACCATTCAGGCCGAACATCTCCCCCACATAGCCGCCAATGAAGATGGCGATGGCCGCAGGCGCGATAGCGTATTCAAGGAGAATGGCGGTGCCGGTGAGAAAGCCCCCAAGCGGGCCCATGGCGCGACGGGCGAAGCCATAACCGCCGCCGGCGGTGGGAATGGCGGAGGAGAGTTCCGCCAGGCCGAACACCATGAAGGTGTACATCGCGGCCATCAGAATCGTGGCGATAAACATGCCGCCGAAACCGCCCTGCTCCAGGCCAAAGTTCCAGCCGGCGAAATCACCGGAGATAACATAAGAGACGCCAAGACTGGCCAGCAGAATCCATCCCGCCGCTCCCTTTTTTAATTGACGTTTTTCCAGATAGTCATTGGATACATTCTCATAATCCACCGTTCCGACATGAGCAACTGAAGGCGCAATGCTGTTGTCAGACGCTGTGGCAGCGGACGTTTCGGCCATGGGTTAATCCCCCTGTTTATTGTTGTTTACTAGGACGACGCCCTATCTCCGCAGAGATGAGCGCGCAGGCTTCAAACACCAACCGATTCTAGGAGGCCCCAAAAAACCCAGCAAATACAATCACTTTCATCGCAAAGCTAGTATTAGGGAAACTTATAGTGCGCTGAAATGACGCGCCGGGCGCGTTATCCGCATGCCCTGAAAGGGGAATTGAAATAAACTGCCGGGAGAAGATTTACAGCAAAACGGGGCCAAAAGGAGGCATTGTGCTGGAAAAGATAAACGCCTGGATCGACGACACCAACCGTAAGAACTACGATCACCGCCGCGCCTGTACGGAGTTCGCCCAAGCGTTCGCTGGCTTCTACTCGCCGGAATTTCTGGCCAGCGCCTATTTCGTTGTGACCGACGATATTCCCAGACCCGACTTTCCAGAACTGCGCCAAATGGGATTCGGCAGCTTTATAGATATGCCCGTCAATGGGACCACCTATAAAGATACTTACTACATAAGAAGCTCAGCGGTTTCCGAGTTGCGAGTGCATTTTCATGAATTGGCGCACGTAGTGCAGTGGCGTGAGCTGGGCGCGTTGAACTTTATCCAGCGTTACATGAAAGAAATTCTGACTTGTGGTTATGCAAACGCCCCCTTGGAGATCATGGCGTATGATCTGGATAAGCGCTACGGCGCGAAAGTCGACGCCTTTGATATTCCTGAATATGTCATCAGGAACCTGTAGCTCAACAGCAAGTCAGGCCAGTTCCGACGGCTCGCGCAGATGCTGATACTGCAACGACCCCATTTCCATCAACCGGCTGCGCGCCCGCTCAAATTCAAAAGTCAGCGCGCCGCGAGTATAGAGTTCCGCCAGTGGCGCCAAGGCAGTCATGTAAAGTCGTACTTTGCGCTCGTACAACTCGTCCACCAGCGCAATAAATCGACGCGCCGCATCATCACTCCGCGACAACACCACAGCCCTTTCCCCTGTTGCGCCGGAACCGACACTGCCGTCTTCCGTTCCCCGCGCCTTGATCCTCTCATACGCCTCGCCGCTTAACGGCGGGATATTGAGAAGAATAATCAGATCGAAGCGTTCAGCGAGATCAACGTAATCCAGGTGACTGCGCGGTCCTTCGCAAAGAGCCGCAAAATCGAATGCGATCCTCCGTCCAGCGCGAGCCACATAGGCGATATCGCGGGACAGCACCCGTACCGTACGCGGCTTGTCACTTTCCGCCACTAACTCAAAACGCTGTAGCAAGTCGTCCTGGATATCAGACAACGCAGACTGGTCACGCTCAACAAAATAAATTGCTTCCGATTGCAATGCGCGTTCACGGTGGTCCAGCCCGCCATCCATGTGCAAAGTTTGTGTATGCGCCTGGATCGCAGCGATAGCAGGCAAAAAGCGAGAGCGCTGCAAACCGTCCCAATACAGCTTTTCCGGCGGCGTATTGCTCGTCGCCACCAGCGTCACATTGAACTCAAACAGCGACTGCAACAGCCCGCCCAGCAGCATAGCGTCGCCAATATCCGAGACGAAAAACTCATCGAAGCAAAGTACAGAGTAGCGACGGCTGAAGTCTCTGGCGATACGTCGCAAAGGCTCTGGCGTTCCACTCAACGCCTGCAACTGCTGGTGCACGGACGCCATAAAATGATGGAAATGCTGACGCAAAACCTGTTCTGGATTGAGGCTGGCGACGAAAAGATCCATCAAAAACGTCTTGCCCCGCCCCACTTTGCCCCACAGATACAACCCCGATACATACTCCGACCGCCCCACCAACCACTTAGGACGACCGCCAGCGCCCGCCAACCGCTCATACAAATCCTGCAACGCATTCAAAGCCGTCACCTGCGACGGATCAGCCTGAATTTCACCAGCGTTGAGTAAAGAGTCGTAGCGTTGTTTGGGGCCTGGGGGAGTTGTGTACATCTCAACGCAATAGTGAATTCTTAAGTTAAAGGGTCGTTAGGGGGAGATCTATGCAATTGTAATGCTCGGGACTATCTCGCCTTTACCGCTCTGGATATCTCTTGCTCTTCCGCCGACTTCAGATCCTTGCCTGTCGCATCCTTCCACTCGATAAGCCCATTGGCGCTTCGCCCCATGATGACAGCAGCCGCTGCCGAAGGACTACTAAAGAGATAGTCTGCGTTGAAAAGTAACTTTTCGCCCGATATGCCTAATACTCCGGCTTCCATAAGCTCTTCCCTAAGAGCGTTGAAGCCTTTAGAAAAGGACGGCACAGTACTTGTGGCGGCTTCTGAGCCAGCGAACACAACAAACCCATCATTCGTGCGCCGCCCCCGACCACTGGCTCCTCTGGCGCCTTTCACATAAAAAACATCTGGTGATCGCGCCGATGCGTCATCCACTTTCACTAAAGGCTCAAACACCCTGAATCCCATCGTGTTGACTAGGATTTTTATATACTCAATAAACTCTTCCATCTCCGCTTGGTCAGGCTCTGAAATGGCGCTTCGAGTGGGCGTATTGCCATTTTGAATATCAAATCGGCCAGCCGTTTTGGCAATATCGCAAAGCCTGGATTCAAGGTACTTAATATGCGCCTTATTTAAATTCTCATCTTTGCTGGTGAATACCACCGACTCATTCCAGAACTCTTTGTCTGACACATGCTTTACGAGACGCTCATAGGCATTTTCAGTTTCTCCCACATAGGCTTTGGGTTTAGCGGTGGGAGAGTCTGCGCGACCAAAAAGTATACACACAGCGGTCCCTTTCAGGTCGCTGCGGTCAGCACAATCTTTTACTTTTGCCCTCGGGATACGATAAGCCTTACCCGTCCAGTTGGATATTTCACACACCATCCTGCCTTCTGGATCAGCGTCCATCAAAAACAGCTTTATCGTCTTCCCATACTTCTTTGCGTACATGGCTTTCCTTAATCCTGAGCCTCTACAACCTGTAGAAAATTCGGTCCTTCTAACTGAGAGGCGGCTCTTCGCCATAGGAATTTTCTACTCTATTCGGGCAATAAAAAACCCTGCATTCACAGGGTTATCTGGCGCGAGCTCAGTTCGATTTACTCGACGTTCTGGATCTGCTCATTGAGTAGCGGCCTAGACCCTAACAAACTCAACGAGTTATCGAAAAGAAACCGTTCAAAAATGCCTGTTTGCCCACCAAACTGCCCACCACTTGCCTATGGCTTTTACTAAATCTTAGTGGTTAGCAATGGAAAAACAGTGCCGTTTTTATGCTGCTGTTAGAGCTAAAACATAGCAGTTTTGAAGGGCTTTATCGAGTAATTTTTTCAACACCTCATTTGATAATGGATACAATAATATCCACTTTCCGTTTTATTTCGCTATAATGGATATGAATGTATCCATTTGGCCTTTGCGGATGAAATTTACCTTACTTGATGATACCGATGTAAGCCAAGCCTATGCGGCTTATTTACGTGAGTTACGAAAGCAGGCAAAGCTGTCACGAGCGGCGCTTGCTGAGCGCAGCTGTGTACCTGCGGCCACCATTAAAAAGTTTGAGCTGACCGGGCAAATTTCATTTCGCCAATTGCTGTTGCTATGGCAGACCCTTGATTCGCTAGAGAGGCTCTATCAACTCACACAACCTAGCAAAGAACGGGTCACTATGCCCTCTAGTATTGATGAGGTGCTAAAAGATGAGTTTTAAACCCATTCAAAAACTCGCCGTGACTCGCACCTTAAGTTCAGGTGAGCAGGTTGCAGTAGGGGTCTTGGCGCAGAATCGGCAAGGTGTTTTTTTCCAGTATGCAGACAGCTATTTGCAGCAGTTTGGCAACTTATCACCTTTTACCTTGCATGCGAACGCGCAAGTTCAAGTCGCTCCTAAAGCGCCGCACCAAGGTGTACAGGGCGTATTTGGAGATTGTTTACCCGATGGCTGGGGCATGCTGTTACAAGATCGTATTTTCCGGCAAAAGGGCATACTGCCTAATCAATTAACGGCGATGGATAGGTTAGCCTTTGTCGGTGATAAAGGCATGGGAGCATTGTCTTTTTCTCCGGTTTCTGAGTTTTCAGCCACCACGCACGCGGATATTGATTTAGCGACGTTAGGCTTAGAAGCACAAACGTTGTTCGATGCTTCAATGTCAGATTACATGAATAATAATCACGATGAGTTAGATGGGCATACGCAACAGGTGTTGGCCGCATTAGTCGCCGGAGGTAGTTCGGGTGGGGCAAGGCCTAAGGCACAAATTTATATGCCTGCTGGGGAAACTCAGCATTGTCGAACCTTTGCAAAGCCTAGTGATGAGGCCTGGCTGATTAAATTTACTTCTAAAAATCTCGCGCTCGGGCATGAAGAAGGTTTATGCGAGGCAGTTTATTTACAAATGGCAGAACTTGCTAAGTGTCAACCACCGCTATGGCAACTCATTGAAGCACCACCTACAAGCGGTGCGTCTGCCTGGTTGGCGCTTAAGCGCTTTGATTATGTCACTGAACAGGCCGACTTAGGCAGAAAGCGCAGTGCAGGTCGCCTGCATATGCACAGCGCTTGCGGGCTTCTGGATGCAGACTTTAGAACGCCAAGTTTAGATTACATTGATTTGATTAAAGCCAGCCGTCAGTTGTGTAAATCGCCAGCTGCTGGACAACTGCAATTTCGCCGCGCCATTTTTAACCTGCTGTCGTCTAATCAAGACGACCACAGTAAAAACTGGGCGTTCTTGCAAGCGGATGACGGTCAATGGGATCCTGCCCCTTTTTACGATGTTACCTACAGCCCACATCCATTCAACGAACACGCCACTGCGTTCGGCGGTTATGGCAAAGCGCCACCGCTTAAGGTGATGCAAAAACTAGCGACCAGTGCTGGCTATGGGAGTTGGCATGAGGCAAAGCAAGTTATTGAAGAAGTCGCAGAAGCCATCAGCCAATTTACGTATCTGGCACAGCAGCAAGGGATCAGTAAAACAACAGTGTCTGCGATTGCTAAGACATTGGATCAGCGCAAACAGGAAAATGCCGCGCTTTTTCAATGAAAGTAAAACAAACTTTTCAATTCACAATAAATACAAGGTCTACAGATTGTTACCCATAAACTCTTTGTGTAGACCTTCAACCTCTGCATTCCCCCGTTCGGTAAAATGCATAGAGAACTCAACTTGCATTGCACACCTTTACGCGCAGAAAAGTGTGGAATTTTACATTTTTATGCGCATAAAAGTGTTATGACGTTATCGTTGGGCAAGGCTTTCCCTTTTGAGATGGCTTTGGGCACTTGGGGTAGTCTGGGCAACGCCTTAATTCACGCTACTTAGGCACACACTAACCCTGCCCACAGAGCATTTATTGTTTTGGGCACTATCTACAAACTGGGGCAAGTAGCGACCTGCACCCTCAGAAAGATGCACGATCTGGGCATTTATCTGCCTACTGCGTCCGATTAGTACTGGCAAACTCCTAACTGAACTTAACAGATCAGTGAGGAAGCAAACGATGAACCCAACTACACAATCATCCACCACATCAACACACCCAGCGCGTCAGCAGCGGATTTTGCGCTTGCCCGAGGTAAAGGCCAAAACAGGCTTTGGCCGCAGTACCATTTATGCCCTGATGGCCAGCGGTGAATTTCCACGTTCCATTCGTATTGGTGCGCGTGCCGTGGGCTGGTTAGAAAGCGATATCGACCAGTGGATTGAAACCCGCCGTATCGGTGCTGCTTATGGCCGTGGATAAACCATCAGCATTAAACCAATTATCTGCCAGTGATATGCCTAGCAACGAGCCAAAATTACCAGCTGGTTTTGCCTATAACGCGCAAAACTGGCTGGTGATGCAACCGGCAGGGCAAGATAGCCCAGTCAAAATCTGCTCTTGGCTGCAAGTAGCTGCTCGTACTCGCGATCCGCAAGGGGACAACTACGGCTATTTATTGCACTGGTTAGACGATGACAATCGCCATCGCTATTGGGCCATGCCAGCAGAACTATTGGCCGGAGACGGCAGCGAGTACCGCCGAATCCTACTCAGCCGAGGTATGCGGCTAAGCAACAGTGTCAAAGCGCGGCAGTTGCTCTCCCTGTTTATTCAACAAATGGGCGAACTGGCCACGCAAAAGGCCATCAGCGTGAACTGCATTGGCTGGCATCACCACGCTTATGTGCATCCGCGCCTCACCTTTTACCCAAGCGAACACAGCAACAACCTGCGCATGGTGCTGCAAACCATGCACCCGATAGAAGGCTTTATTCAACAAGGTAGTAGCGATAGTTGGCGGCAGCACGTTGGCCGTTATTGTCTGGATAACCCGCTATTAATTGTTGGTGTTTGTGCTGCGCTGGCTGCGCCTTTGTTGCATTTGTGCGGGGTGGATGGTTTTGGTTTACACCTCTACGGTGCCAGCAGTACTGGTAAAACCGCAGCGCTGTATCCGGCATTATCGGTGTGGGGCGAGCCTAATCAACTGCGCCACAGTTGGCGTGCCACGGCCAACGGTTTAGAAGGCACAGCATTAGCGCATAACGATGCCTTGTTGGCGCTCGATGAAATGGGCGAAGTTGACCCAAAAGAGGCAGGCGATGTCGCTTATATGCTTGCCAATGGCCAAGGTAAAACCCGTGCAGGCAAATACGGTGAAATGCGCTTACCCGCGCGTTGGCGTTTAGTGTTTTTATCTACTGGCGAAGTGACGCTCGAAAGCCATCTTGCCAGTATTGGCAAACGCGTAAAAGCGGGGCAGCAAGTGCGCGTGATTGATCTCAGTGCCGATGCCGGAGCGCAAATGGGCGTGTTTAACCAGAGCCATGGTATGAACGCTGCCGATTTAGCCGATCATCTTAAACAGCAAAGTCGCCAACATTACGGCTGCTTGGCCTTGGACTGGTTACGGTATTTAACGCAGCACAGCGCGCAGGTGCGACCCGTTTTCCAAAACGTACGCCAACGTTTTTTAGCCGGCTTACCTCCCGAGGCAGACGGCCAAGTGCGCCGGGTCGCCGAAAAGTTTGCCTTACTGGCTAGTGCTGGGTTGTTAGCCATTCAAGCCAAAGTACTCGATTGGCCAGCTCAAAGTGTCGAAGCCGCCTGCTTAAATCAGCTTAACCAATGGATACTCGCCCGCGGTGGTGTAGCCGCCAATGAAGATCAACAAGCGATTCGCCAAGTGCGCAGTTTTATTGAGCAGCATGGCGAAAGCCGCTTTACGCCCAAACAAACCGGTTACAGCAGTCAAGTACGCCAACGCGCGGGTTGGCTTGATACTTCTGGCCCACAAACCCTTTACCTGTTTTACCCAACTGGCTGGCGTGAAGCCACCGAAGGTCTCAGCCCAGATCGCGCCGCCAAAGCACTGATGGCCGCAGGCTACCTGGTCCCCGATGGTAATCGGCCACAGCGCAAAGTCAGCCTGCCCGACAACACCCGCCCACGCATGTACTGTGTTAAAGGCAGTATTTTGGATGACTAAAAAGGCGATGAATCTTGTGTGGGTTTGTTGCCTTACAGTGCATCGCCAGTCAACATAAATAGCTAGCGATGCTTGAAGTCCAACACAGACAATACCTCCAGAGGCATTCCCGTGAACCGCTAGCGTACCAACAACCAGCACCGAGCGAATAACAAATGAGCTCAATTATTTGGTTTTAACTCAAATAAGTTGAGAATAATCATAATCGTGGTAGGGTAAGCAACAGTGAAAAATCCCCAAGTTTATGGTTAAGAAAACACCGTGGAGAGAGCATGATCCGCTGCCACCTAGCCCGATTAATGGGTGAGAGAAAAATGCGCATTAGCGACGTGATGCGAGAAACCGGCCTAAGCCGTACCACCGTCACGCTACTGTACAAAGAAACTGCGCTTAAGGTGGACTTAGAGGCGCTCGATAAGCTGTGCGATTTGTTTAACTGCCCTCTAAGCGATTTGCTTGAACAGGTTCCTAATTAAAACGATTACAAGGAATGTTATGGCCTTCAATACCAAAAAATTTAATGAAGATAGCCGAGTAAAAATCCCTGCAATTCTTCATTTAATGCGTCTAGGTTATAAGTACCTGTCACTTAAAGGACAAAGCTGGGATCTCGACACCAATATCTTCCCTGACGTATTCAAAACCGCTATAGGCAAAATTAACCCTGGTATTGAAGATGCTGAAGCCGGTCGTTTGCTAGAAGATGTCAAACTACTGCTTGATAACGAAGACTTGGGCAAAGCCTTTTTTGAGCGCCTATCTGAGCGTTCAAATACCAAGTTGATTGACTTTGAAAACTTCAATAACAACAGCTTCCATGTTGTTACCGAGCTAACGTGTCAAAACGGTGATGAAGAATTCCGCCCCGATATCACGCTGCTAATTAATGGTATGCCGCTGGTGTTTATCGAGGTGAAAAAGCCGAATAACCGCGAAGGCATTCTGGCCGAGCGCGACCGCATCAACAAACGCTTTCAAAACCCTAAGTTCAAGCGTTTTGCCAACATCACCCAGTTTATGATTTTCTCCAATAACATGGAGTACGACGACGGCGATCCTGAACCCGTACAAGGCGCTTTCTATGCCAGTAGTTCTTACCATAAGCCGGTGTTCAACTATTTCCGCGAAGAAGAAGTCTTAAACTTAACCGCCTTGCTGAAGCCCGTATCGGATGATGACGAGCTTAAAGTCTTAAAAGACAATAATCTGGAAGTGATCCGCAGTAACCC
The DNA here is from genome assembly GCF_004135205.1 of Hahella sp. KA22. Taxonomy (NCBI): domain Bacteria; kingdom Pseudomonadati; phylum Pseudomonadota; class Gammaproteobacteria; order Oceanospirillales; family Hahellaceae; genus Hahella; species Hahella sp. KA22. The sequence goes on from NZ_CP035490.1 coordinate 6,812,564, forward strand.
AGAGTTCCAGACCAACAAGCAGTCCGAGCGCCCAACCAACCGCATTTGCACCTCTTTACTCAGTCGAGAGCGCTTAGCCTTTATTTTGCGTTACGCCTTGGCGTATGTATCGGAATCTGACGGGCTACAAAAGCACATCATGCGTTACCCGCAAATGTTTGCCACCAAAGCCATTGAGAATAAGCTCAGCGAAGGGATAAAAAAAGGCATCATTTGGCACACCCAAGGCAGTGGTAAAACTGCCCTAACGTTTTATAACGTGCGCTTTTTAACCGACTACTTCCAAAAGCAGCAAGTCATCCCTAAGTTTTACTTTATTGTTGACCGCCTAGACTTACTGCAACAAGCGCAGCGCGAATTTACCGCCCGTGGTTTAACCGTACACACTATCAACTCAAGGGATGCTTTTACCCGTGACATTAAAGCCACACAGGTGATCCATAACCATTCTGGCAAACCAGAAATCACCGTGGTGAATATTCAAAAGTTTAAAGATGACCCAGATGTGGTCAGCACCAAAGACTATAACGTCGCGATCCAGCGTGTGTACTTTTTAGATGAAGTTCACCGCAGCTATAACCCCAAAGGGAGTTTCTTAGCCAACTTAAGCCAGTCAGACAGCAACGCCATTAAAATTGGCTTAACGGGTACGCCGCTATTGGGAGATGACTACAACTCACGCGTCTTGTTTGGCGATTACATTCACAAGTACTACTACAACGCGTCCATTGCCGACGGTTACACCTTGCGCCTAATCCGTGAAGAGATCAGCACTCAATACAAAATTGAGTTGCAAAAAGCCCTTGAAGAAGCCGAAGTGAAAATGGGCGATGTCGATCGCAAACTGATTTACGCCCACCCAAGCTTTGTTGAGCCCATGCTGACTTACATCGTAAACGACTTTGAAAAAAGCCGTGGCGCATTAAACGATACAACCATTGGTGGCATGGTCATTTGCGACAGCTCAGATCAAGCCAAGCAGATGTTTGAAATATTCAATGGCGTTTATGCCGAAACGCCTATTCTGCCGCAAACATCCAACTCAAAAACCGAAGTGCTTGAAATCGCTGAGCCTGCGCCAACCAGTTATGCAGAGTCTGCCAAACAAGCCCAAAAGGTAAAAAACGCCGCCTTGATCCTGCACGACATCGGCACCAAAGAAGAACGTAAAAACTGGGTAGAAGACTTCAAAGCAGGCAAAATCGACTTTTTGTTTGTGTACAACATGCTACTCACCGGTTTTGACGCCAAGCGTCTGAAAAAGCTTTACCTTGGTCGGGTGATCCGCAAGCACAACTTGCTACAAGCGCTCACACGAGTGAACCGCACTTACAAAGATTTCCGCTACGGTTATGTTGTGGATTTTGCTGATATTCGTAAAGAGTTTGATGCCACCAACAAAGCCTATTTCGATGAGTTACAGGCGGAGCTTGGCGATGAGATGGAGCACTACTCACACCTGTTTAAATCTCAGGAAGAAATCAAGCAAGAAATCGAACACATCAAAGACGTGCTGTTCCGTTTTGATACCGACAACATGGAAGAGTTCTGCAATCAAATCAGCCAAATACAAGATCGCGACACCGTACTGGTGCTCAAAAAAGCCTTAGCCGATGCTCGCAGCTTGTATAACTTGATCCGTTTGCAAGGCGAGTATGACTTTCTCGATGAACTGGATTTTGCCAAGCTCAATGTGTTGTATCGTGAAACCAGTAATCACTTGGACTTACTCAATCTTAAAAACGACTTAGAAAGCGGCGAAGATACCAGCAACTTGCTCAACCGCGCCTTAGAAGATGTGATCTTCAAGTTTGTAAAAATCGGCGAAGAAGAACTGGTACTAGCCGACAAGCTCAAGAATACGCTACGTCAAACTCGCGAAGCACTGGCCAGCAATTTTGACCAGCAAGACCCGCAGTTTATTAGCTTAAAAGAAGAGCTAGAGCGCCTGTTTAAGAAGAAAAACTTAAGCGAAGTCACCCAAGATGAAATGGTTGCCAACATAGACGCGCTGAATAAAATTCACGACCGCGTCAAAGAGCTGAACCGCCAAAACAACCAACTGCGGCAAAAGTACTTAGGCGATGCCAAATACACCCGTATTCATAAGCGCTTGCAAGAGCGCCAGCAAAACCAAAGCGACATTAGCGAGTCAGAACGCAAAATTTTTGAAGCGCTAGCAGGTGTAAAACAAGACGCCGACGAGCAAGTGCTCAACAACAGCCAAGTGTTGGATAACGAAAGCTACTTTGAACGCCAAATGATGCCGCTGGTGATTGGCCGCTTTGTGAAAGAACAGCAAATCAAACTCAACGCCGACGCCTCGCGTTACATTAACCACCTTGTCGTCGCGGAATACTTAAAAGAATTTAATACTGGCAGCCAAGCGTGGTAATGCGGGTAACACTGATTAGGAAGTAAAAGTCCAATGGTTGAATTAGAATTTCAGCAAAAAACCAAAACCCTGATTGATAGCTTAAAAAGCATCTGTGCCAATTACGGACTAGGTAACGACGGTAATGAATTTAAGATCATTACCCAAACCTTTTTGTATAAGTTTTTAAACGATAAATTTGCCTTTGAAGCGAAAAAGCTCGACGACACTATCGCTAAAGCTGAAAAGTGGGAAGAAGCCCTAGCAGCCATGAGTGAAGACGACTTCGACATGCTGCAACTGCAAATGGGCGGCGACACCGCACGGCTAAAACCGCAGCACTTTATCAGCTACCTGTTTAGCCAACAAAACGCACCTGACTTTGCCAAGCTGTTTGACGATACCTTAATCGACATTGCCATTACCAATAACGATGTGTTTGCAGTAAAAACCGATGGAGGCGCAAAAGTGGTGCTGTTCGACCGCATCAGCCAATACATTGCCGACGATTCCAAACGCGATGCCTTTTGCCGCGCTATTATCAATAAACTGGTCGAGTTCAGTTTTGAGCGAATTTTTACGCAAAAATTCGACTTCTACGCAACTATCTTTGAATACCTGATCAAAGACTATAACAGCAACTCCGGCGGTAAATACGCCGAGTATTTTACCCCTCATGCAGTAGCACGCATTATGGCGGAAATCCTAGTGCCACAAGATCAACGCGGCACTGTGCGTAATGTTAGCTGTTACGACCCATCAGCAGGTTCGGGTACGTTGCTGATGAACGTGGCACACGCCATTGGTGAAAACCGCTGTAGTATTTACACCCAAGATATTTCGCAAAAATCCTCTAACCTGCTGCGGTTAAACTTAATCTTAAATAACTTGGTGCACTCAATCCCGAATGTGATCCAAGGTAATACGGTACTGCACCCCTACCATAAAGATGGCAAAGAGCTTAAACGCTTTGACTATATTGTCTCTAACCCACCGTTCAAGCTGGATTTTAGCGATTTTAGAGATGAGCTAGACAGCAAAGAAAATAAAGAGCGCTTTTTTGCAGGAGTTCCTAAGGTTCCAGGCAAGAAAAAAGAAGGGATGGCGATCTATCAATTGTTCTTACAACATATCATTGCCTCACTCAAACCAAACGGCAAAGCAGCTATTGTCGTTCCTACTGGCTTTATTACAGCGGGAACAGGAATTGATCCTAAAATAAGAAAACATCTCGTAAATCATAAAATGCTGGCTGGTGTGGTTTCTATGCCATCGAACATCTTCGCCACCACCGGCACGAACGTATCCATTCTGTTTATCGATGCCAGTAACGATGGCGATGTAGTACTGGTGGACGCCTCAAACTTGGGTGAAAAAGTCAAAGACGGAAAAAACCAAAAAACCGTATTAACACCAGCAGAAGAACAACAAATTATTGATGTGTTTAACACCAAAGAAACCATCGAAGATCTTTCGGTAGCGGTGAGTTATTCCGACATCGTAGCCAAGAATTACTCATTCAGTGCAGGTCAGTATTTCGATGTTAAAATCGAATACTCCGATATAACTCCAGAGAAGTTCTCCGAAAAAATGCAGGACTTTACCAGCAATTTAGATAACCTGTTTAGCCAGTCACGTGATTTGGAAACTGAGATTAAAAAGCAGTTAGCGGGGTTAAAGTATGATCTTTAATTCGTCTAAATATAATGCTGATTGGGGTACACAACCGTTATCTGCACTAGGTAAGTTTCAAAGAGGAAAGTCACGACACCGTCCACGAAATGATCCTAAGCTTTTTGCTAATGGCTCATACCCGTTAGTGCAAACAGGAGAAGTTAAAGCGGCCAATTTATATATCCGTTCTCATGAGGCTAATTATAATGAATTTGGCCTTTCACAAAGTGCAATATGGCCTGAAAATACACTTTGCATAACAATTGCAGCAAATATTGCGGAAACCGCTCTATTGGGTTATCCGATGTGCTTTCCTGATAGCGTGGTAGGTTTCAATGCTAATCCTGAAGAGTCATCTGAACTCTTTATGCACTACGTGTTTACATACATTAGAAAAGCAATTCAGAATTCAGCTAGTGGTAGTATCCAAGACAATATAAATATTGAGTATCTCACTGGTCTACGGTTCAAGGTTCCTGTCAAAGATTACCAAGATAAAATCGTCGCGGTTTTGTCGGTTCTAGACCAAAAAATCGAACTCAACAACCGTATCAACGCTGAGCTGGAAGCCATGGCTAAAAGCTTGTACGACTACTGGTTTGTGCAGTTCGACTTCCCCGACGACACACCAGAAGGCCAAGGTAAACCCTACAAAACCTCCGGCGGAAAAATGGTCTTTAACCCAACTCTTAAGCGAGAAATACCGGAGGGGTGGAGCGACAAAACGCTATCTGAAATAGCGAACATCACTATGGGTCAATCCCCAGAGGGGAGTTCGTATAATGATGAAGGCGTTGGAACCATTTTTTATCAAGGTTCTACGGACTTTGGTTGGTTGTTCCCTACCACACGCCAGTACACGACAGCGCCTAGCCGCATGGCCAAGAAAGGCGACATACTGTTAAGCGTTCGTGCACCAGTAGGTGATATGAACATTGCTAATACCGACTGCTGTATTGGTCGAGGTTTAGCAGCATTAAATAGCAAAACTGGCTCTGACGGTTTTCTGTTTTATGTGATGAAGTATTTCAAACAGATTTTTGACCGTCGAAACTCCGAAGGTACAACCTTTGGCTCTATCACAAAAAACGATTTGCATTCGCTGACACTTGCTTATCCAACTTCGGATTTGCTCAAAAAGTATGATGAGATCGTTACGAATTACAACAAAATGATATTTGAGCGAAGCCTCGAAAATAGAGAGCTAATAGCTCTCCGCGACTGGCTCCTTCCAATGCTAATGAATGGCCAAGTCACTGTGAAATAATTTAAGGATGGCGATATGGACATTGAAATTAAAAACTGTAACAACATCACGATGGCCAAAGTGGCTATCGTGCCGAGTAAGTTGAATATTAAGTTTGCTCCGAATGGAACCGGTAAAAGTACAATTTCTAAAGCCATCCAATATGCAGTAACAGATGACGAAAAAGCGCTTGCTGATCTTTTACCCTTTAAGTTTCGCAGCGAAAATGTAGATGATATCCAACCCGATGTGCTTGGTATTGAAAATATCAAAAGTGTTCTCTGTTTTAACGAAGAGTACGTGAATAAGTTTACTTTTAAGCCTGAAGAGCTCGTTAGCAATAGTTTTGATATTTTTATACGTACAGATGCTTATCAAAAAAAAGAGCGAGATATAGAAACCTTTACCAGTTTAGTTAAGCAACAATTTGCGAACAACACAGAACTGGAAGCGCTTTTATCAAATTTAAATGAATTGTCACGGGCATTTAAAGTTACCGCCAGTGGTGGTTTGGCCAAAACATCAACCGGTGCAAAGGCGCTCTCTAGTTCAAATAAAATTGACCATATTCCTGATGGATTACAACCTTACCAACCCTTTATTCAAAGTTCAAATTGTGTAAATTGGATTGATTGGCAAGCTAAAGGGCATAAGGAATTTTCTGGCTTATCAGATTCTTGTCCTTTTTGTACAAGTGATGCGGCAAGTAAGAAAGATCAAATAGCAAATGTAAGCAAAGAATACGATAAAAATTTAATTAAAAACCTTGTGAGTGTTATTGATGTTATCAATAAGCTTGGTGAATATTTTTCAGATGCAGCAAGGAAAAATCTAGATGTTATTAAATCGTTAAAAAACGGGCTCGAAAAAGAGCATGAAACCTTTATAGTAACTGTGAAATCACAGATTGACGACTTGGTAGCCAAACTGGAAAAACTCAAAGGCTTAACAGGATTTGATTTCAATGAAGGAGAAAATGTTAAACAAAAATTGCAGGGTTATATAATCGACCTTCAGTTCTTCGATACTTTAAATTCGGTTAAAACCAATGAAACAATATCCACAATAAATTTATCAATTGAACAGCTACTAAAGCAAGCAGGCCCTTTGCAAGGAAAAATTAATCTTCAGCGCAAAGAAATGAAAGAATTAGTTGAAAAGCATCAAACTGATATTAATAATTTTCTTACATTTGCAGGTTATCGCTACCAGGTCGCAATTGTTGGTGAAGGCGAACAGGCGCAGTTAAAATTACGACATATCGATAATTCGACTCATCTTAGCGGTGGAGATCAGCATTTAAGTTTTGGTGAACGCAATGCCTTTTCAATAGTACTTTTCATGTATGAATGCCTAGCTAAAAAGCCTGATTTAGTAATACTTGATGATCCGATATCGTCTTTTGATAAAAATAAAAAATATGCAATTTTAGAGATGTTGTTTCGCCGAGATGCTAGCGATTGTTTAAAAAGCAAGACAGTATTGATGCTTACTCATGATGTTGAGCCTATTATTGATACTCTAAGGTCGGTACGTCGGAAGTTTAGTAACCAAGTTTTTGCGTCGTATTTATGCTTACGAAGCGGGGAAATTAAAGAGCAGCCTATTTCTAATGAAGACATCAAAACCTTTGTTCAAATTTGTGAAAATGTATTTTCGTCTGAAAGTGACCCAATTATAAAATTGATATATTTGAGACGAAGATATGAAGTGCTAGATGAGCTCGATAATGGGTATGAAGTTCTATCGAATGTGTTTAAAAAACGAGATGATCCAGAAGATTTTCGCATTCCTAGAAATGCAGAAGGGCTAAATACGCCGCTATCAAGTATTGATTTAAGTACTGGTATTAGTGATATAAAACGCTTTATTTCTGAACTTCCAAGTGATTATCTATCCTTAGTTACTCTGTTCAGTAATGACGAGAAAATAAAAAAGCTGTATCTACAAAGCAATAATGGCTATGAAAAACTACAACTGATTAGAATTTTGTTAAATATAGAGGAAGTTGAAAATTCGGTGATTAGAAAATTCATCAACGAAACTTATCATATTGAAAATGAGTTTATATTTCAGCTTGACCCAACACGCTTCGACCTTATTCCCGAGTACGTTGTGGATGAATGTGACAAAATTTTAGAAGAATTCAGCGAGGGGAGCTCGAATGGCTAAAGACCTAACCGCTTCATCACATGACCGCCAAAATATCCTTAACAACCGCTACGCGCTGCAACAAGCCGAGCAGCACTTGGGCTTGGGGGGTGTGACCTTTGAAGGTGAAACGGTATTTACCAAGGCACAGGTGGTTGCCTTGTATGACGTTACAGACCGTACTATTGAGCGCTACTTATCCAGCCATGCCGATGAGTTAAAATGCAACGGCTATCAGGTGCTAAAAGGTAAAAAACTAAAGGAATTCAAAGGACTAACTTCTGGTACCGACATCAATGACGGTACCAAAACCACCGCGCTGGGTTTGTTCAGTTTTCGTGCAGTGCTCAACATAGGGATGTTACTAACAGAAAGTGAGCCCGCACGCCTTTTGCGTTCACGTCTGCTCGACATTGTACTGGATGTAATGGCTGAGCGTGTGGGTGGTCATACTAAGTTTATTAATCAGCGTGATGAAAATTACCTTGTCTCTGCTCTGCAAGAAGAAAACTACCGTCGTCAGTTCACTGATGCATTGGATAAGTATGTAGAGGTCAATAAATGGACGTATGGACGCTTTACTAACCTCATATATCAGAGCATTTTTCATGAAAACGCGACTGAATATAAAAAGGTTTTAAACCTAGCAACGAAAACCAATATCCGCGAGACCCTATATTCAGAAGTGCTTAATCTGATTGCCAGCTACGAATCAGGTATTGCTCATGAACTAGAGCAAGCTAGCAATAAATTAGGCCGCAAACTTTCGCAGAAAGAGGCGGAGAGCCTGTTTGCGAGTTTTGAAAGTCACCCTCTGTTCAAACCGCTGATTTTGGATGCCAGAACTAAAATGGCCAGCCGCGATTTGTGCTTCCGTGATGCCTTGCATGAAAAGCTGGAAGCTTATATTCAATCGGTACCCGAAGCTGATTTTGATCGCTTCTTAGGTGAGAAGAGCCGTTCTTTGGAAGAGCAATTGAGTGATCCAGAAACATTGGCTGTACTCAAACGCTTGAAAGATCGATAAGCAAAGGAATGTGGCTATGAGCGATTCTACAGACACAGGCTTACGGTTCTTCTATTTCGATGTAGCGCATGCGATTAGCGTTCACGATTGGATCATAGAGCATTCTGGTGGGCTAGCAGGCACCAAGGACGTTGGTCAGTTAGCAAGCCCGTTAGAGCATATACAAAATGACGGGTATTACCCAGAAATTGAGGACAAGCTGACTCACTTGGTATTCTCCATTAATAAAAACCATGCTTTTAATGATGGCAATAAACGATCATCGTTGGTGTTAGGCGCTTATTTCCTTGAATTAAACGGTTTTGACTATGTGGTAAAGCGCTTTGCCAAAGAAATGGAAAACATCGTCGTTTGGGTTGCAGATAACGTGATCGACAAGGATCTATTACGTCAGATCATCAGCTCAGTACTTTATGACGACGATTATCCGGAGTCGGTTAAATTGGCTATATTTGAAGCAATTGAAGCAGCAAAAGATTACTAACCATTTCGTGGATCATCACGAGATGGTACGTATAGATGGCCATTTTGCATTGTTAATATTAAAATCGTACTAACAACACCCCTCCCGCTACCCGTTAGATCGGCGCCCTGTGAGGGGTTACTCGTTTTTAAGGCTTCTAATTTTTGCTACCGTAATCAGTTACGGCACCAAAATTAGCTTCCATCCACACATCATTCTCCGGCCCACAAAGGTGGTGTAGCAGCGCTAGGTTGATCTGGTGGCTGATCACGTTGCCGTTTCGTTTTTGGCTTTCTTTTCTCAAACCTCTCAGTAATAACCCCATGCATGATTTGCCCATTTGCCCCGGCGAACTGGGCAGGCAAAAGGCGCGGTTTTGCTGTGTGGGGTGCAAGGTAGTGCACTTTCCTGTTTTAGATAAAGGCGAAATGCACCAAAATATACAGCCGTTGGCGGGAGTGTTTGCTTGTAATGTTCTGGTTTGGCTCGTGTCATCCCTATATGTAGGTAACAAATGTGCCGGTAACAAAACCAACCCGCCTTGCGCGTGGCCATCAACCTCAGGTAAAGGTAGCCAATAGAGGTTTGGCCATTGCTCGGGGCTTTGCCATTTTTCTACAATCACTTGTGCGCCAATGCTATTTAGCCATTGGTGAATCGGGCAGCCTGGGTGCGCTTGTTTAACGCGTGGTAACTGAAAGGTCAGCCAGCGGGTTAAGCGTTCGGCTGCATTATCGCACTGGCTTAGTGCTGGGTAGAGGGTAAACGCGCCATGCCCAACCAGTAAAGCGACCACCTGCTGTATCCATTCTCTATCCAAATCGTTAGCACTTGCCCATAACACGTCACTTATCACCTTGTTGGTTCGTCATGCCGTCTATTTTCAGTCGTCGAGTGCAGAGTCAGTGGTGAATTAGATGAAAGAAATGGCCATCAAACTCACCAGTCAAATCGGTTTTTTATGATGACCTGTGCGCGGCTAACTGTTTGAAATACATAGTCCAATACCGCGCTGTTTGGCGGCATTCAACTAGTGCAAAAAAATCGAGACGCCAAACGATCGTTTGCATTCTGGGTTTAAAAAATCAAACGGTTTGTACTTTGATGCCGAGGTTGGTTTAGGGTACGAAAAGTGCCAAACCTTGCTTTGAGCCAGTAATGGCAAGGCCTACCAGCGTTGGATTTCAATCGAGAAGCCAAACAGTAAATGGGCTAATTTCCCTGTTTGGCGTTTCGATCCAAAAGCCAAACGGATAGTGGTTTTGGCGTATGGGGGTAAAGGCATGGGGAAGTGTGTGCGCGAACACGCGAATGATTGCCCTGTAAAACCAATCGACAAAAACGCCAACTTGGTTTATATTTTTAAAGTAATTTTATTTTTCATAAACCAGAGGTCTGTATGATTGGAGAGCGCATAAAACGAGCCCGTGCAGCCGCTGGCCTGTCGATGCAGGCCTTGGGTGAGCAAGTTGGTATTAGTGCCAACATGGTTAAAAAATACGAGCACGACCAGAGTATGCCTTCGTCGGGAGTTTTACTTAAATTGGCGACAGCTTTGTCGGTTCGTACTGAATACTTCTTTCGCCCAGCACAGGTGACTTTGGGTGAGGTGGAGTATCGTAAAAAAGCCTCAGCTTCAGCTAAGTTGCTAAAGAAGATTGAGTCTGATGTGGTTGACCAAGCAGAGCGCTGGTTAGCGCTTAAAAATGTATGGCCAAACTTCCCGATAGCGAGTTTTAACTACCACCCCGACGTTCCTGTTGTAAGTACTTTAGACGCAGTAGAGCAGGTTGCCGCCAAAGTCCGTACTGATTGGCAGTTAGGTATGAATCCATTGCCAGACTTAATCGACTTGCTTGAGTCTAAAGGTATTTTGGTGATTGTCAGTAACGTACCCCAAGCCGATAAATTTGATGGGTTACAAGCCAAAATATCAGGGCAGCCAATTGTTGTTGTGTCTTCTCATTGGCCTGGTTGCCGCCAGCGGTTCACATTGGCGCATGAGCTTGGCCACCTTGTTTTACATGGCTTACTCGATGAATCCCTTGACGAAGAGATGGCCTGCAACCGCTTTGCTTCTGCGTTTTTACTGCCCGAAGTAGGCCTTTTTCAGCATCTAGGAGAGCGACGTTCGAACATAGACCCCAAAGAGCTATATTTCCTGAAACACGAATATGGCTTAAGCATGGCAGCTTGTTTGTATCGCAGTGCCGACCTTGGTGTGATCACCGAAGAGAAAAAACGCCAAATATTTATACAGTTCTCAAAAAACGGTTGGCGTAAGCAAGAGCCTGGGAATCCTTATCCACAAGAGCAGACATTATTGTTTGAGCAGTTGGTTTATCGTGCATTGGCAGAGGGAATTGTTAGTGAATCGAAAGCCGCTGAGCTGTTACAGATGTCAGTGATGGCATTGCATAAGCAACGCCAAATGTTGGCTGAGGCTGTTTAAATGTATTTGTTGATCAGTGATGCCAATATCCTCATTGATCTCGAAGAAGGCCAATTATTAGGCGTCTTTTTCAATTTGCCTTACCAGTTCAAAGTTCCAGATGTGTTATTCCACGAGGAGCTAAGCGATCAACATGGCTATTTACTCGAGTTAGGGTTGTTGTTGGGAGAGTTAAGCCCTGAGTCTATGATGTACTCATTTGAACTGAGGCAAAAGTATGCTGGCCCTAGCATGAACGATTGCTTTGCACTTGCGTTGGCGAAACAAGAACAGTGTCCATTGCTAACTGGGGATATGGCGCTTAGGAAGGCGGCTGAAAAAGAAGCGATATTAGTTCAAGGTACGCTATGGGTTGTTGAGCAGCTCGTCACCCATGGTGTATTGTCAGTTGAAGAAGCCCAAGCTGCCTACGATAAAATGGCAAAAGCTGGTCGTCGCTTACCTTGGGCGCTTGCAAAGCAGCGTTTAACCCAATTATAAACTTTGCATAGCCCCAATTGCCCCATTCCTTGGGGCAGTTTAATTTCCTCTTATTCACCCTCTAAAGCTCGGCATATCAAGTGTTGCCCCATTGTCCCAACTGCCCACGGTAAGTGAGCAAATGGGGGCTTGTTAGTTTCGCCTGATAGGCCTTTTCGGCATGCGGCTGCGTTTGCCATCGAAAAAGGCCAATACTCTGAACCAATAGAGTGATTCTTCATACCCCAAGCTGTGCGTTGGGCGTGCAGGCGGGATGACCCCCAGTTTGCGTCCTAAACTGACAATCACGTAGAACATGAGCTTTAGCATCAGCCAAGGAGCGAGTACCACGAATACCATCAGGCAATGCCGAGTAAGTGCGTAGCCTATACCATGAGGTTGTTCGAGTAAGGCAATGCCAATACACCAACCAAGGCCTGCCAGCATGGCTATTGGAAAGGTAATGGGGGCAAGTCGCATCATAAATTGCATGTTAGCGCCCTCCTGCGTGCTGTTGCGAATGTGGCTCAAAGTTCACCAATGGTTCAACCACATCAGCCACGGTTTGATGGGCAATTCGGCGCTCTTCAAAGTAATCGTGGCGGTCGTAGATACCCTCAACGCCTTTTAGCTTATGGTTTAGACAGCGTTCGGCTACGTTGCCTGCAATACCCAAAGAGGCGGCAAGGCTGCGAAAGGTGCGGCGCAAATCGTGTACGGTGAAGTGTTCAAGTTTGCCCATTTTATTGGGAGGCTGTTTTTTGCGCCCAGGCTCGCGACCAAAGAGTTTAGAAATGGCCCGGTTTAGCGTATCAGGCCCCATATGCGGACGATGGCTTGCTCGTCTGGCTGGGAAAACATAAGGCGATCCACAAGCGCGGATTTGCAGCTCGTTAAACCAGGCAATGGCTTGGCGCGGTAAAGGAATGCTAATTGGCACGCCGGTTTTGCTGCGTTCTTTGGGCAGATCCCATACGCCCGTGGTTAAATCCATTTCACGCCACATGGCTTCGCAAAGTTCGCTTTTGCGTACGCCCAATACCAAAAAAAGACAGCAAGCGAGGTAGTTGTCGCGGCCAAAGCTATTGATATGGGTATGAAACACGCTAAAGGCGTAGTGAATTTCCTCTTTGCTAAGCATCCTGTCTTTACTGGACTCCACGCCACCGGCATCGTCTACGGTAAATGCTGCGGCTGGGTTGTTCAGCGTTAAGTCGAGCTTTATCGCATGTCGAAACAGCTGCTTCATGTACATCAAGGTATCGTTGGCAATGGTAGGGCGGTTACTTTCTCGAATGCGCTCTAATACTTCGCGCACATGTGTGGGGCGCACAGCTTGGATAGGAAGTTGACCAATCACTGGTGCAATTTCTTTGGTAAAAACACGTTTGGGTATATTGGGGTGCTTTAACCGGCGACTTAAGTCTTTGGCATACCAGTCTTGAAACAGCTGGCTGACATTTTGGATCTCTGGGATGGTTTCAATAGCGCGAATTGCTAATGGATCTTCACCTTGCTGAAGTTGTAGCTGCATTTTAGACGATTCAAGTCGAGCCTCTGCTAAGGTCATGCTTGGATATTGACCGAGCGTGGCTTCTCGTCGTCCGTTTAGGCTGGTATACCTTAGCATCCAATACGGCATGCCAGATTTTCTTACGCAAAAATATAGGCCATTACCATCACTGTATTTTTTGTTTGCTGCTGCGGTGCGAGCATAAGATTGCACCTGAGTTGCGGTTAGTTTTGCCATCGTTTGTTACTCTATATTCCTAAGAAATCGTTAAAATTTGCTCACCATTGCCCACCACTGTTTGTTTATCGATTGGTTCGATAGTTGAGTGATTGAACAATCTGCAAGCAGCACGATAAGTGGAGATGGCATAAGGCGGTGGTGAGATAGATGCAAAAATCTGCTCACCAGATACCTTGACTTTTTGCTTATTGTGTCAAAAAAACAGGTCTTGCCCACCATTTTGCCCACCACTTAAACAGCAACTGGTAACGGACATCTGCAAACCGATTTGGACGGGAAAAATAAAAAAGCCCTGTATTTACAAGCAAATAACAGGGCTTCTAAGACATTTTTGGACGGGTGAAAAAACTATTCGATGTTTTGGATCTGCTCTCGCATCTGCTCGATCAGCACCTTCAGCTCTACAGCGAACTGAGTGGTTTCTGTGACCAGGGATTTTGAGGAGAGGGTGTTGGCTTCGCGGTTGAGCTCCTGCATCAGGAAATCCAGGCGACGGCCCATCGGTTCTTTTTTACCGAGGACTTCACGCACTTCATGGACATGGGCGTCGAGGCGATCAAGCTCTTCCGCCACATCCGCTTTTTGAGAGACGATCACGAGTTCCTGCTCCAGACGGGCGCTATCCACCGCCAACTCCAACTCTTCGAAGCGGGACTTCAGGGCTTCGTTCTGACGCTCCAGAATGATTGGCATTTTTTGACGCACGCGGCCGACAATATCGGTGATCGCCGTCAATCTGTCTTCCAACATGGGACGAATGCGATCGCCCTCTCTTTCGCGGGTTTTCACCAGGCTTTCCAGAGTCTGTTCGAACAAGTTCACGGCTTCTTCTTTCACAGGGTCCAGATCCGTCTCCTCAGACACAAGCACACCAGGCCAGTTGAGAAAGTCGAATGCGTTGATATGCGCGGGGTTATCCAGAATGCGATTGATCTGATTGACCGCCTGATTCAGTTCGTTGGCGAGCCCCAGATTCACCTGATAGGAAGGCGTCGCCTGCGATTCCTGCTGAAATTTAAGCTGACACTCCAGTTTGCCTCTCTGCACATACTGGCGCATCGCCTCCCGCAGAGCGGGCTCAATTTCCCGTAAGACTTCAGGGATTCGAAACATGGGTTCCAGATAACGGTGGTTTACCGAGCGCACCTCCCAAGTGAGCACACCCCATTCTCCTCTGGATTCCTGCCGTGCGTAAGCAGTCATACTACGAATCATAAAGTCTCCAATCGCGATTCCTGAATGTTGAAAAAGACGGCGCGCCGACTTTCCGTGATGAGCAATACAGCCGGCGGCAGGTATATTATTTTCGGCGGTTCAGGTTGCTGCAGCGATAGGTGAACGGCATGACGCCTTGCGCCGTCGCGGAGCCTGAGCCGGCCTCACTGAATAATAGTCGTTTAAATTAGATGCAGATAGTCAGAGATGGCGATCCTGCCGGACCGCAAAATATGCAGCGTTTTTAGCGCAAACCAGATTACCAGTTATCTACCTGCCCCCTGTCGAATACCTTACCGCTAGCTACCGACGAATGCCAAATAAATATATTTTCCCGATAAACGTGAGTGCGCTTGCTGATTGCTTCCGCCAGCGCTTCGAACATCTGGTGAACTTTACCTGAATCGATCATGTCCGCCGTCAGCAGCTGAACCTGAACCGGATGGCTGTGGGTTTCCTGTAATCCGGCCACCCTGCCTTGATGAGCGTAATGCCCTGGTGAAAGGTATTCCCAGGTGATATACACATTATCGACGTTGATATTTACGCTTTCCGCAAACTCCTTACTAATTCCCTCCAGCACCCTCGGCAAATCAGTGTCATGAGCTAACGGTAGCGACTTAATTTTAACTACCGGCATATAACCTCCTGAAAGGTTAACTCAATGAATTTTTCGGAATGGAAAATCGCCCCGGAATAGATGAAAAACTCGGCGCCTCCTCAATCACAATAGCACAAGATCCGGGCCCCATTCATGCGCTTATTGGCTCTGGCGCAACTATTTTTCAACACGCATCACAGCCCTGTTCCCTACCCAAACAGGCGTTGTTTTGTGGCTTGCAAATCATGTCGTTCACTTATTCATATAGGCCTATCGTGCTACAATCCGCCCCCACATGAATCAAAGAGAGCCAATGCATTATGAGACCCAGCGGAAGACAGCCCGACCAGACTCGCGACATTAAGATCACCAAGAACTACACGAAACATGCGGAAGGCTCCGTGCTGGTCGAGTTCGGCGACACAAAAGTCATCTGCACCGCTACAGTAGAGAACGGAGTACCCCGTTTCCTGCGTGGAGAAGATCAGGGCTGGATCACGGCCGAATATGGCATGCTGCCCCGCTCTACAGGCACTCGCAATCAGCGTGAAGCCGCCAGAGGCAAACAGGGCGGTCGCACCCTGGAAATCCAACGTCTGATCGGTCGCTCCCTGCGCGCAGCGGTGGACCTGAAGAAAATGCCGGATATTTCCATTACTATCGATTGCGATGTGATTCAAGCTGACGGCGGCACACGCACTGCCTCCATTACTGGCGGATTCGTCGCCATGGCGGACGCCATCAACAGTCTGCTCGCCAAAGGCCAGCTGAAAAACAACCCGATTCTGCACAAAGTCGCCGCTATTTCCGTAGGCGTTTACGAAGGCGTCCCTGTTGTGGATCTTGATTATGATGAAGATTCCAAGGCGGAAACGGACATGAACGTCGTCATGACGGATCAGGATGGATTTATTGAAGTCCAGGGAACTGCGGAAGCAGCGCCATTCTCAAGCGCGGAGCTGACGGCGATGCTGGATCTGGCCGGCAAAGGCATTCGCCAGTTGTTTGTGGCCCAAGAAGAAGTGCTACAAAGTTAGAAAGAGAAGTGGGCGGACGGCGCCGCAGCGCCGACTGCTTGACCGCGTCCCGCCAGATAGGCGGGGCGGGGCTTAGACAAAGCCCGCCCTAGAAGTCTACGTCGTAATCAACGATTAACGGCGCGTGATCGGAGAACCGGGTTTCGGTATCGATCCAGGCCCGTTTGATAGAGCTGCGCAGCCCTTGCGTGGCGATCTGATAGTCTACCCGCCAGCCCGAATGCTTACGCCAGCCTTCCGCTGATTCCGGCCACCATGTGTATTGGTTCTTTTCCCGGTTGATCTTGCGAAATGCGTCTACATACTGCATTTCATCAAACACCTGATCAAACCAGGCCCGTTCCTGCGGCAGAAAACCGGACACTTCCAAGCGGTGATAGCGGGGATTGGCGTCCGTCACCAAGTGAGCAGTCTGGAAATTACCGCAGAAAATAAACTGCCGACGCTTACGCAACGTTTTCTGCAGATGATTGCCGAAAGCTTCCAGATACTCTTCTTTAGCCTGTTGTTTTTCGTCATCCATCAATGCGCAGGGAACCATCAAAGAAGCAATGCTGACAGCGTCGAAGTCGGCCTGAATAAAAGCGCCGTTCATATCCGCCGGAGCATAGGAAAAGCCCATCATGATGGCTTTGGGAATCTGTCGGGTATAAATGCCGACCCCACCGTCTTCAAGCTTTTCCGCATCTAGAAAATAGGGCTCATAGCCTTCGGGACGATATTTGTCTTCGTCCAACTCATAAACCCGCATCCTGTGGTCCTGCACGCAAACGACGTCAGCGTCCTGGCGCGCCATCCACTCGAAGAATCCCTCTCCGACTGCGCGCTTCAGTCCGTTTACGCTGATTGTTACTACCCTCATAGATGTTACCTATAAAAATTTGCGTGTATGATACCTAATTCATATTTACTGCAAAAGAATCCAAGGGCTAAAGAAACTCTTATGCACGACTATCAAAAAGCGTTTATTGAGTTCGCCATTCAGCGTGAAGTGCTGAAATTCGGCCAATTTACACTTAAATCCGGCCGCAGCAGCCCGTACTTTTTTAACGCCGGATTATTCAATACATCCACAACGTTAGCGCAAATCGGGCACTTTTATGCGGCGGCCTTAA
Organism: Hahella sp. KA22; assembly: GCF_004135205.1. NCBI lineage: Bacteria > Pseudomonadati > Pseudomonadota > Gammaproteobacteria > Oceanospirillales > Hahellaceae > Hahella > Hahella sp. KA22. The sequence goes on from NZ_CP035490.1 coordinate 6,830,131, forward strand.
CTTCCAGCCCACTGCAATACGACATGCTGTTCGGGCCGGCTTACAAGGGCATTCCCCTGGTTTCCGCTCTCGCCGTTACGTTGGCCAACGAAAAAAGCATGGACGTTCCCTACGCCTTTAATCGCAAAGAAGCCAAAGCCCATGGCGAAGGCGGCGTCATCGTTGGCGCTCCGCTGAAAGGCAAGGTGCTTATCGTGGACGATGTAATTACTGCAGGCACAGCCATCCGTGAAGTCATCTCGATCATCAAGGCGAATGGCGCGGAACCCGCTGGCGTGCTCATCGCTCTTGACAGGCAAGAGCGCGGACAGCATCAGTTGTCGGCGATTCAAGAGATAGAGCAAAACTACCAGATTCCCGTCACAGCTATTATCCAGCTAGATCAAATTCTCGAGTTTCTTAAGTCTGACCCGCACTTTTCCGACAACTATAAGCAGGTTGCCGAGTATCGTGCCGTTTACGGCGTGCAAAGTTAATTCGTAACTTCCACTAAACGTAAATCAGGCAGCCACCCGGCTGCCTTGAACATCAGACTGAACCCGACCAGTATCGTCAGCACTTCAAACGCTCGCTTCACCATTGCGCTGCCTTTGGCGATGGACCAGTGCGCGCCGAGATATCCTCCGGCCAGAGCTCCTAATATCAGTGGGATTAGCCAATCCCAGCGCACTTCCGTCTGTAGCGCCAGAGAAAGCGCGCCCGCACCATTCCAGAAAACGCCAACCAGAACCAACGTGTACGCCACCGCCCCTTGATAGCTTAGCCCGAACCACACAATCAGCCACAATGTAACGAACAAACCTGTCCCGGATGTAATTGAGCCATTCAATGCGCCAATCCCGAACAGCCCAAGCGCTCCTACCGCATATCCCAATGTAGAGCGGTTCTTGCTGTGCGCCTGCATGCCCAAGTGCGGCGAACGCATGGAATAAACTCCCAACCCGGTTGTTAAAAGTCCCAACGCCATTTGCGCCGCATTATCGTCAACCCCCAGAATAACCTGAGCGCCCAGTAAAACGCCTGGGAGTCCCGCCGCCAGAATAAATAACGCAAAACGCCAATCCAGCCCTTTCTCCCTCAGATGGCGAAATGACGCCCCCACGCCCAAAGCGACGCTTGCTACTTTATGAGTAGCCAAAGCCACAGAGAAACTCAAGCCCAAAAACAACAACGCAGGAAGCTGCAGCAAACCAGAGCCGCCACCAGCCAAAGCGGATAGTCCGTTGGCAATTAATGAAATTATGAATAACATTATAAAAGTCATGCTAATTCCGATATGACCTTTAAACCCACTAATCAGGGGTTACCCAAGCGAAGTAACCATAATATAACTACATGATGCCATTAAAAAAAATCAGGGGAGCAAAGATTGCCGCAGGCGTACTGCTCTGCTTGATGTCGCTAACATTCGTCCAGGCCGAAACCCTATTTTATCGATACAAGGACCAAAACGGCACATTAGTGTTAGGGAACTCCGTACCACCGGAGGCGGCAAAAAAGGGTTACCAGATTGTTGATGCATTCGGTCGTGTAATCAAGGACATCCCCCCCGCATTGACCCCGGAACAAATTATCGAGCGTGACCGCAAGTTGGCGGAGAAAGCGCAAATGGAAGAGGAAGTCCGCAAACAACGCGAGGCTGATGAACTCCTCCTGCGGCTTTTCAGCCACCCCGATGACGCCGCCCGCGCCCGCGATCGCAAACTGCAAGAACTGGACGGGCTAATTAGCCTCAAGCGCAATAATATTGAGGTGCTGGAAAAGAAGGTGGCAAGCCAGGAATCTCGGGCGGCGGACGCAGAAAGAGCGGGACGCGCAGTGCCACAGGATTTACTGGATGAAATTCAGCGAGACGCCAGCCAGATACAACGGCTACAGAGTGAAATCGCCGCGCATGAAAAGGATCGTGAAGAAACAACCGCTGAGTACGCTCAGAAAATTGAGCGCCTGAAATTCCTGCTTGAAAAAATAAACAACTGATCCACTTTTCCGCCTCACCTAACCAAAAGAGCGCCAATCGGCGCCCTTTTGTTAAGAGTGCTAACTCTTAGGCTGCAGCTTCTTCCTCAGTAGTCTTAGAGGCCGGCTTTTCTGCAGTTTTTGTCGTTTTCTTAGCCGCGGCTTTGGATTTTTTGGCCTCGTCATCGCTGTCTTTTTCTGCGCCTTCGATCTTGGCCACCAGGTCCGCAGCAAAGTCGTTTACACGCTGATTCCAAGCGCGGAACGAAGAGTAAACGTTATCCAGCATTTGATCGTGCATTTCTCGCACGGACTTAACGGACAAATTCTTGGCTTCCTGCTCTATTTTCTCCGCGTATTCGAAAGGTTTCGCAGCAAGAGTGCGATGCTGCTCTTCTACTGTTTTGATTCCTTTTTCTACAGCGTCCTGAATTTGCTCCTGATATGACTTGAGCTTGCCCATCTTTGGTCTCCTACCGGTTTACTTTGAGATAAGGAACCCAGTTCCTTGCCTTGATTGCGCCCTCAAGATACGTGCAAAAATTAGAATAATCATACTAATCCAGGCCCCTTAAACAGGGGCTGAAAGGCAATTTGATCTACCTCAGAAAACCCTGAAAAAAATCCATTTACACTAGAGTTTGTCGTCGTTTCAGCACGGACGCGACCCTGTTAGCTATACTTTTTAAGACAAAGCCATTTATCAAAAACACCGCGCGCCATTGATGAATATGACAGTTCAATTCCGCCCTCTTAATGGCTACCACTCCAACCCGTTTCACGCCTTTTTGAAGCGGCGTTGAGCCGCTGCTCTCCATCCTTCCGCCAGCATGAACAGTCTGATTGACGCGCAATATCCGCTACCCCATCTAGCCATGGCGCTGCTGCTTGGATTGACCATCGGCATACAGCGCGGCTGGGTCAATCGCAACGAGGAGGCCGGACATCGGGTTGCAGGGGTAAGAACATTCGCCTTAATTGCGCTCCTGGGGGGATTGGCTACTTGGCTGGGCGAACAAATAGGGGAGTGGGTGCTGGCGGCGGGCATCATCGCCCTGGCGCTGATCCTTATCGCCGCTTATGTCACCAGCCAGAGACAACGTCTGGACATGAGCATCACCAGTCTGATCGCCTCGATGCTGACTTTTTTCTATGGCGCTTTGTGCGTCATGGGAGAGTTTTCCGTTGCGGCCACCATGACGGTAGTAACCGCCATATTGCTCGACCTCAAGCCAGAGTTGCACGGGTTTCTGAAAAAGATACGAGATGAAGAGCTGGACGCCGGGCTCAAGTTATTGGTGATGACCGTCGTCATGCTGCCAGTACTGCCCAACGAAGGGTTCGGCCCGTGGGGCGCTATCAACCCCTATGAGGTTTGGTGGATGATCGTTTTGATCAGCGCCATCTCCTTTGTTGGCTATTTCGCAGTCAAAATAGGCGGCCCCTCCAAAGGAATCTTGATAACCAGTTTATTCGCAGGCTTGAGCTCCTCTACTGCGCTAACGCTACATTTGTCGCGGGTAGCGAAAGATAATCAGGAACATGCGCCGCTTCTGGCGTCAGGCGTGTTGATCGCCTGCGGCACTATGTTTCCGAGGCTATTGCTGGTTATCTATATCGTCTACCCACCGCTGGCTTACGCACTTACCCCTCCTTTCGCCCTCATGGCCCTCTGCGTATACGCCGCCGCGTTTTATTTCTGGCGCAGCCATTCGGGAATAACAATTGAGCAGCCCGATCTCAAACAGAACCCGCTGGAAATATCCTCCGCTCTGTTCTTCGGCTTTCTGCTGCTCCTCATCATGTTACTGTCCAATGCCCTGCACGAGTGGTTGGGAGCCAGTGGCGTCTACGCTCTCAGCGCCATATCCGGGCTTAGCGATGTGGACGCGATCAGTTTATCTCTAGCCCGACTCGCCAAAGAACCAGAGAAAGTGGCGTTACTGGTCGCCGCCTGGGGCATTTTTATCGCCGCTTGCAGCAATAGCCTGGTCAAGGCGGGTCTCGCATGGACCATCGGCAATCGTCCGTTGGGAATCAAAGTAGCGGCCGCCCTCGCTGCTTCCGGCGTTGCGGGACTGGCCATTTTGCTGCTGAGCCCGATACAGATCTATTAATCACCAATCAACCGACAACGAAGTAAAAGCTATGAACAAACCTGAACTCCTGGCTCCGGCCGGCTCACTCAAACACATGCGCTTTGCATTCGCTTACGGAGCCGATGCGGTTTACGCCGGCCAGCCTCGCTACAGCCTGAGAGTGCGGGAGAATGATTTCAATCTCGCCACGCTGGCCGAAGGAGTCGAAATAGCGCGGTCACAAGGCAAAAAGTTTTATGTCGCCGCCAACATCGCCCCCCACAACAGCAAAGTAAAAACCTTTCTGGACGATATGGCTCCTGTAGTTGAGATGCGGCCAGACGCACTGATCATGTCCGACCCAGGACTGATTATGATGGTTCGCGACAAATGGCCGGACATGCCAATTCACCTCTCCGTGCAGGCGAACGCCGTCAACTATGCCGCTGTAGAGTTCTGGCGCCGACAAGGGCTGGAGCGGGTAATACTGTCGCGGGAGTTGTCTTTGGAGGAAGTCGCGGAGATCAAGGAAAAGTCCCCGCAGATGGAGCTGGAAGTTTTTGTGCATGGAGCCCTGTGCATCGCTTACTCTGGGCGCTGCCTATTGTCCGGCTACATCAATAAGCGCGACCCTAATCAAGGTACTTGTACAAATGCCTGCCGCTGGAAATACAACGCCATTCCAGCAACCCAGGATGACGCAGGCAATATCACTCCACAGACCTGGGAGCCAGCGCAATCTCAATCATGCAGCTCGACGCTGGGCGATGGCGGAGTCACCTCAGAAATGTTTCTGTTGCAGGAAGATGGTCGACCAGATCAGCTGATGCCCGCCTTTGAAGACGAACATGGCACTTACATTATGAACTCCAAAGACCTTCGCGCCGTGCAACATGTGGAGCGATTGTGTCGTATCGGCGTGCACTCTTTAAAAATCGAGGGGCGCACCAAATCTCATTATTACGTCGCCAGAACGACGCAAGCATACCGCCAGGCTATTGATGACGCTGTGGCTGGCGCACCGTTTAACATGGCGCTGATGGACGATCTGGAGAAGCTCGCGCACCGGGGCTATACCGAGGGCTTTTACCGACGCCATGTGCATGACGAGTATCAGAATTACGCAAATGGCACGTCACTGTCCGGCAAACAACAATTCGTCGGCGAAGTATTGGAATACTCTCCAGAAAATGGCCAGGCCTTGATTGACGTAAAAAACAAAATATCCATTGGAGACTCCGTCGAAATTATGACACCAAGTGGAAATATGAATTTTATTGTCAAAAAAATGGAAAATAAAAACGGACAAAATATTGACGTCGCCCCCGGCTCAGGACATCGCATTCGTCTGGCATTGCCGGAAAACGCACCGAGTCGCCTAGACTTCAGCTTACTCATGCGAAACCTCTAGCCGCTCACCTTTAACGTGATAGACCTTTAAGCCTAGCCACATGGAAGTATGGCTATCAAATCCAAGTCGAATTATATTTTTGTGGGTAGTTAGTCACGAATTGATCATAAAAAGATAGCGTCGCGTCCGAATGTCGACTTTACTGAGCAATCAGTTCCTTTCTAAAAACTAGAAAGTCAGATGTTTTGACAATTATTAAGCCGTTTATCCGAAAGACTTCTTAAAATCGCCATGAAGATAGAATTGCTTGGCAGCGAAACCTTGCTTCGCGCCCGGAAGCTTATTGCATTTTTGTTTTTAGGAACCGTTGTTGCGACGGGTTCCGGTTGCAACCTGTCCGACTCGATAAGTGGAGACTCCCCAAAAAGCGCCGCACATAGCGGAGACGCTACACAGGGAGATGACTCTTCGTCGTCTAACCCCAGCGCGGGAGTACAAGGGCCGATTACGCCCAAAACTCTTTCCTGGAACACGCCCTGGACTCGTGAAGACGGCTCTTCCCTCGCCCTTAGCGAAATTGCCGCATACGAAGTGGCCTATCGCAACCTTTCCGAAGGCGACGATGGGCGCGTAGTGATAGATGACGTTGGCGTCACCTCATTGAAGCTGTCGGGGTTCGCTTCGGGCAAATACGGTTTTAAGGTAAGAGTGATTGATTATGATGGCGTGGCGAGCGACTACTCTCAGGAAGTCACCGCCACTCTGAATAACGGATAGTTTTACTCACCCCCAGCAACGCCAAGAGTTTCGATAGCCGCCTACAGGGCGGCTATTTTATGCGCGGACAGTAATTTAGCCTTCATCTCATCTGGGTTTTTCAGCGTATTCCCTCTTTCAGCCTCATGCTGATAGCCTTTGCCGTATTGACTGATCAGGCGGGAAATCCAGAACCGCAATGCACCAACCCGCAGCGCATCGCTCCATTGACTTTTTTCGAGATCACTCAAAGGGCGCTTGTTGTCGTAAGCTTCAACAAAAGCGCTCAACTTCTCCTGATCGTAATGCCCTTCCGCATCACAGCACCAATCATTACAAGCGACGGCGAGATCAAACAGCCAGCAATCGTGGCAAGCATGATAAAAGTCGATAACGCCGCTCACTTTGTCGCCATCGAACATGACGTTATCGACAAACAGATCGCCGTGAATCCAGCCGTTTGGACATTGCGCCCAAATATCCGCCTGTTGCTGGAAATGCTCAATTTCCGCATTCAACAACGCCAGTTCATCCGGCTTAATGTGAGAAGCCAGATCATCCCGATGAGACTGCATCCACCCCACTGTACGCACCACTTCACGACGACCGGGCGCAGACCGGGAGGCCAAATGCATAGCGCCAAGCAAATCGCCAGCAATGGCGCACTGATCAAGAGTGGGAGTATCCAGATGACCGCCGGCAATTCTAGGCGCCAGCACACACGGTTTGCCTTCTATATAGGCCAGGGATGAACCATCCAACATAGGATGGGGCGCCGGCGCGGGAAAGCCCTGCTGCGCCAGTCCTTGCATCAGATCAATGAAAACCGGGAGCTCTTCGGCGGTCACCATCTCAAAGATTGTCAGCACCCAGCGGGTTTCTTCACCGCCGCTTATTACGCTGACAAAGTAGTTGGTGTTTTCTATCCCCGCCGCAATACCTTGAAATTCCGTCACTTCAGGCGCATCGAAATAAGATTCCAGCAACGTCTGCAATTGCTCTGGAGACACTCTCGTAAAAACCGCCATTAACCCGCCTTATCACTACTTCTAAAACTTAATTTCAAACGCATTCGCGCCTGGACCGCCAAATAGATATCGCCTATCGAAAACTTACCATTCCAGAAGCTTCCAGCTCGGAACCAGTATCCGCGGCTTTTCCGATTGCACCCATTCGCCCGTATCGGAAGGCACCAGATAATATTCCGGCCCGATTTTGGGGACGACCTTGATCTGCACCAGTTCGCCGTTCACCCGATACTCGTAATGGGTTTCCTTTTCGCCATAACGAATCTGCACTTCCGGCTCCGCCGCAGAATCTTCCGCCAGCGTTGGGGCCGCCAAAGGAAGAATAATTAACGCGAGCAAAACTTTACGTATCCAAAAACTCATTGGTAACCTACACGCTGTTTTTTGGTAACCTACACATTTGTTTAGTCAGGCAGCGCCTGGGGCTAATTCGCCGGGTAGTCCCGGCAGCTCCGTCAGCCCTCTTCCGGGCCCATTTTCGGGGATTAGCCGATCCTGCGGGATACGCTTATTCCGAGCCCATACAACCATTTAAAACCAGTACCATCTATGAGTAAAGAAAACCGTTCAGCGCCTGTCGTCCTGGTAGACGGCTCCTCGTATCTGTTTCGCGCCTACCACGTTCCCAACCTGAAAGAGCTCAGAAACTCTAAAGGACAGCCTACTGGCGCCATCAGAGGCGTCATATCCATGCTTCGGAAGTTGCAAAAAGATTATCCGGCGAGCCAAGTGGTCGCCGTTTTCGACGCCAAGGGCAAGAACTTTCGCCACGAGATGTACCCCGATTACAAGGCCAACCGGCCCCCTATGCCCGAGGATCTCGCCTGCCAGATTGAGCCGTTGTACGACATTGTCCGCGCTATGGGGCTGCCTTTACTGATCATAGAAGGCGTAGAGGCCGACGATGTTATAGGCACGCTGGCCCATGAAGCAACTACAAAAGGGCTGGATGCGGTAATTTCCACGGGCGATAAAGATATGGCCCAGTTAGTGAGCCCTCACGTCACCCTCGTCAACACTATGACGGACACCACCATGGACAGAGAAGGGGTCGTTGAGAAGTTTGGCGTGCCGCCGGAATTGATCGTGGATTATCTGGCTCTTATTGGCGATACCGTAGACAACATCCCCGGAGTGAACAAATGCGGCCCCAAAACTGCGGTCAAATGGCTCGGTGAGTTCGGCTCACTGACGCATGTGATGGAGCGGGCGGATGAGGTAAAGGGCAAAATTGGCGAAAGTCTGCGCAGCAGCCTGGAACAGTTACCGCTGTCAAAAGACCTCGCCACCATCAAGACCGATGTCGAGTTGCCTTTCACATTGGAGGAGGTTTTCCCCAACCCCGTCGATACAGAAGCGCTGCGAACCTGGTTTACAGAGCTGGAATTCAGAACCTGGATCAAAGATCTGGACGCATCGCCCTCAGCACAGGCCGCCACACCCGAAACCAGCGCCTCCCCCGCGCAAAGTGTTGAGCAGGATTACCAGGTTGTGACAGAGCAGGATCAGTTTGACCACTGGATCAAAGCGCTGACTGACGCCAAAACATTCAGCTTCGACACAGAGACAACCAGCCTCAATTATATGGAGGCGGAAATCGTCGGCGTGTCCTTCGCGATCGAGCCTGGAAAAGCGGCTTACGTGCCCGTAGCGCATGACTACATGGGGGCGCCGGAACAGCTGGAGCGCGATAAAGTTCTGGCTGCGCTCAAGCCCCTGCTGGAGGACCCGGCATATCGTAAGATTGGTCAAAACCTGAAATACGACGCCCACGTACTGGCCAACCATGGCGTACAGCTCAACGGCATCGCTGAAGACACCATGCTGGAGTCCTATGTACTGAACTCCACCGCCAATCGTCATGATATGGATACCCTGGCCTCCAAACACCTGGGCCGGGACACCATTCACTTTGAAGATATCGCAGGCAAAGGGGCGAAACAGCTGACCTTCAATCAAATCAGCCTGGAGCAAGCCGGCCCTTACGCCGCTGAAGATGCGGACATCACCCTGCAATTGCATCACGCTCTGAACCCGAAACTAAAGAAAGAAGGACGTTTAGAGCAGGTTTATCGCGAAATCGAACTCCCGCTGATTCCTGTATTGATGCGGATGGAGCATCGCGGCGCCTTGGTGGACAGCCAGCGTTTGCGCACCCACAGTCAGGAATTGGCTGAGCGCATGCTGGAGCTGGAAGAAGAAGCTTATGAAAAAGCCGGTCAGAAATTCAATCTCGGATCGCCCAAGCAGTTGCAGGAGATTTTCTACGAGAAGCTCGGCTTCGACATCATCAAGAAAACGCCGAAGGGTCAACCTTCCACCGCCGAGCCGGTGTTACAGGAGCTGGCGGAGAAGTATGAGCTGCCTCGCGTCATTCTGGAGTATCGCGGGCTCTCCAAGCTGAAGTCGACCTACACTGACAAGCTGCCGGAAATGATCAATCCGCGTACTGGCCGGGTGCACACGTCCTATCAGCAGGCAGTGGCCGCCACCGGACGCTTGTCGTCGAGCGACCCCAATCTGCAGAACATCCCCGTGCGCAATGAGCAGGGACGTCGCATCCGACAAGCCTTTATCGCCCCCAAAGGCTGCAAGCTGATCTCCGCCGACTACTCGCAGATTGAGCTGCGCATCATGGCTCACCTGTCAGGGGACGAAGGGCTTTTAAAAGCCTTCTCCGAGGGTCTGGACGTGCATCAGGCGACAGCGGCGGAAGTCTTCAACGTTGCGTTCGACGAGGTCAGCTCAGAGCAACGTCGCAAAGCCAAAGCCATCAACTTTGGCCTGATTTACGGCATGTCCGCCTTCGGTCTGGCCCGCCAGATCCACGTTGAGCGTGGTGAGGCCCAGAGCTATATCGACAAATACTTCGAGCGTTATCCGGGCGTGTTGAATTACATGAACCGCATTCGCGCGGAAGCTCAGGATACTGGCTACGTCGAGACCTTGTTCGGACGTCGCCTGTATTTGTCGGACATTCGCTCCGGCAATCGCAATCTGCAACAGGCGGCGGAGCGCACTGCTATCAACGCCCCCATGCAGGGTACGGCTGCGGACATCATCAAACGCGCCATGTTGGCGGTGGACGCCTGGTTGGAAGGTAAGGACGCGCCGCCGGCGAAGATGATCATGCAGGTGCATGATGAGTTGATCCTGGAAGTAGAGGAAAGCGCCGTCGAATCAGTTAAGGAAAAGCTAACGCAGATTATGTCTTCCGCCGCGGAATTGAATGTGCCGCTACTGGTGGAAGCCGGCGCCGGCAATAACTGGGATGAAGCGCACTAACACTGCCTGAAACGCAAAACGGCGGGGCCTTTGAGGACCCCGCCGTTTTTCTACCCGCTGCAAAAAGCGATATTCAGCGATTAATAATCCTGGTCGTCGCTCAATGACAGACTGCTGGCTGCGCCTTGCAGCTTGGAAATATTGCTGTCTGCGCCCAGTTTGATCATCAGACGCAGGTCGTTCGCGGAGTCCGCATGAGACAACGCGTCTTCGTAGGTGATCTCTCCCGCAGCGTAAGCGCGGTATAGCGCCTGATCGAAAGTCTGCATGCCCAGTTCCGACGACTTGGTCATCAGCTCTTTCAACTTGTGCACTTCCCCTTTACGGATCAAGTCAGCGGCCAGCGGCGAGTTGATGAGGATCTCAACAATCGCCCGACGCCCTTTGCCGTCAGGAGTCGGCACCAATTGCTGCGCCACAATGGCCTTCAGGTTCAAGGACAAGTCCATCCACACCTGGTTATGTTGCTCAGGCGGGAAAAAGTTGATGATCCGGTCCAGCGCCTGGTTGGCGTTGTTGGCGTGCAAGGTCGCCAAACACAAGTGACCGGTTTCCGCGAAGGTCACCGCGTATTCCATAGTGTCGGCCGAGCGCACCTCCCCGATCATGATGACGTCGGGAGCCTGCCGCAACGTGTTCTTCAGGGCCACTTCGAACGAATCCGTATCCAGCCCTACTTCCCGTTGCGTAATGATGCAACCGTGGTGCTGATGGATATATTCGATAGGGTCCTCGATGGAAATGATGTGCCCTTTGCTGTTGCGATTCCGGTGGCCAATCATCGCAGCCAGCGACGTAGACTTACCCGTGCCGGTGGCGCCGACGAAGATAATCAGGCCCCGCTTGGTCATCGACAGCGACTTGATAACCTCCGGCAGATGCAGGTCGTCCAGCTTAGGGATATTGGTCTCAATTCGACGCAACACCATCCCGCACAGATTGCGCTGGTAAAAGGCGCTGACCCGGAAACGGCCGATGCCGCGGGCGCTGATTGCAAAGTTGCACTCATGCGCGACTTCAAAATCCGCACGCTGCTTTTCCGACATAATGGAAAACACGGTTTCCCGCGTCTGCTCGGGAGACAGCGGCGACTTGGTGATTGGCACCATACGGCCGTGAACTTTGATGCTGGGCGGCACCCCAGCTGTGATAAAGAGGTCCGAAGCCCCCTTTTCCACCATGATTTTTAACAGCTTGTCGAAATCCATCACAACACCCCAATGGTAATAACGCTACAGCGACCGGCATACACCGGGATAAGGTCGCGGCGTCAGAAATTCTCCGGCATTTTGGCTTTTTCGCGCGCGGCTTCGCGGCTGATCAGCCCTTTAGAAATCAAATTGTGCAGACACTGGTCAAGGGTCTGCATACCCAACGCGGCGCCGGTCTGGATAGACGAGTACATCTGGGCGACTTTGTCTTCGCGTATCAGGTTACGAATCGCCGGCGTACCGATCATGATTTCATGGGCCGCCACACGACCGCCGCCGACCTTCTTCAGAAGGGTCTGCGAGACGACCGCCTGCAACGATTCGGAGAGCATTGATCTTACCATGGCTTTTTCTTCCGCGGGAAACACGTCGACCACCCGGTCAATGGTTTTCGCGGCGGAGGTGGTGTGCAGGGTGCCGAATACCAAGTGTCCGGTTTCCGCAGCAGTCAGCGCCAGACGGATGGTTTCCAAGTCCCGCATCTCACCAACCAGGATAATATCCGGGTCTTCCCGCAGGGCTGAACGCAGCGCTTCACTGAACCCTAACGTATCACGGTGCACTTCGCGCTGGTTCACCAGACACTTCTTACTTTCGTGCACGAACTCGATAGGGTCTTCGATAGTGAGAATGTGGTCGTAACGGGTGTCGTTGATAAAGTCGATCATCGCCGCCAGCGTCGTACTCTTACCGGAACCGGTCGGTCCTGTGACCAGACAGAGTCCGCGAGGCTTCAGAGCGATATCCTTGAACACCTGCCCCATACCCAAGTCTTCCATCGTCAGCACTTTGGAGGGGATGGTCCGGAATACAGCCCCTGCGCCGCGGTTCTGGTTGAAGGCGTTAACCCGGAAACGGGCGACCCCGGGAACTTCGAACGAGAAATCCGTTTCCAGAAATTCTTCGAAATCCTTACGCTGTTTATCGTTCATGATATCGTAAATCAGCGCGTGTACTTCTTTATGCTCCATCGCGGGCAGGTTAATTCGCCTGACATCCCCGTCGACGCGTATCATGGGAGGCAACCCGGCAGATAGGTGTAAGTCGGAAGCGCCCTGCTTAGCAGAGAACGCAAGCAACTCGGTAATGTCCATTAGGAATCCCCGCTTTGAACCTTATAATGACATGCAGCCTTCCGGCGGCCCTCAAACAGCGCCACCTCCCCACGACGACGGAAGGAACTGAATTTTGTCGGCGGGTTGGTTACAATCTGCGCGTTTCGACGCAGCCTAAGCTATTGATAGAAATAATATGTTCAGCATAGCAGACAACATCAAAACAGTAAGCCAAAGAATACAAAATGCAACAAAATCCGCGGCCCGGCCGGCGGATTCCGTGACGTTGCTCGCAGTCAGCAAAACCAAGCCGGCCGATGTCGTTCGGGCCGCGTATGACGCGGGACTGAGAGATTTCGGCGAAAATTACCTGCAGGAAGCCCAGGATAAAATCGCCCAGTTAAGCGACCTCTCCATCACTTGGCATTTCATCGGCCCATTGCAGTCCAATAAGACCCGCCTGGTGGCGGAGTTATTCCAATGGGTGCATACCGTGGACCGGGAGAAAATCGCCCGCCGTCTGTCAGAACAGCGCCCAGAAGGGACGCCCCCGCTAAACGTCTGTATTCAGGTCAACATTAATGACGAAAGCAGCAAGTCGGGCGTATCGCCAGATGAGGTCGCCTCTCTGGCGGACACTATCAGCGCTCTGCCCGGCCTGCGCCTGAGAGGCCTGATGTGTATTCCTGACCCGACTCAGGATGAAGAAGCGCTGGCCGCCACCTTCAAGGAGTTGAGTCGCCATTTTGCTGCGCTGCAAAGCCGCTTCGATAGTGTAGACACTCTATCTATGGGGATGTCCGATGACATGGAGGCGGCCATAGCCGCCGGCTCCACCATCGTTCGCATCGGCTCCGCCATCTTTGGCGCCAGAAACTACTAAAATGCAGCGAAATCAGCGGATTTTATCCGCCTGCACTTTAAATCCGCCATCACAAACATTATTAAGACAGTTGGCGATAGTCGTATCCGCAAAGAGAACACTATGAAAGAACACCCACAGCTTACCTTCATCGGCGCCGGCAATATGGCCCGAGCGATACTTGGAGGCCTGATAGCCAATGGCTACCCGGCGAACCGACTGGCCGCGACCGCGCCTGCCGAGCATGAGTTAAAAGAAGCCGCAGACGCGTTCGGCATCGCGACCAGCACGGACAACCAGCAATTCATGGCGGACTGCGACGCGCTGATCCTGTGCGTAAAGCCACAGGTCATGCAGGTGGTCTGCGAGGGATTGGCGAAGGCCGTACAACAGCGTCGCCCTCTCATCGTCAGCATCGCCGCAGGCGTTTCCTGCGAGCAAATTGAAACCTGGTTGGGAGGTGACCTGCCAGTAGTGCGCTGCATGCCAAATACGCCGGCCCAGGTGCACCTGGGCGCCAGCGGGCTGTACGCCAATCCCCGCGTCAGCGACGCCCAGCGGGAGATTGCAGACAACCTGTTCAGCGCAGTCGGCATTGTCGCCTGGACGTCGAAACAAGAGGACATACACACCGTCACGGCTTTATCCGGAAGCGGTCCTGCTTACTGCTTCATGTTTATGGAAGCGATGGAAGAGGCTGCCGCCTCGCTGGGTCTGGACCCGACCAGCGCCCGAACATTGGCGATTCAAACCATGCGCGGCGCCGCCGAGCTGGCGACGCGTAGTGATGAGTCCCCCGCGCAACTGAAAAAGCGCGTCATGTCTCCCGGCGGCACGACGGAACAAGCGATCAAAAGCTTTGAGGAGCAGGATATGAAAGCGATGGTGAAAACCGCTATCCGCAAAGCTTGGGAGAGATCCTATGAATTAAGTGGAGAGCGCGCACCGGAATAATCTTCTTGACGGTCGTGAGTGAATTGTTTTTTCTTGCAGGCGGCTAGAGCAACTTCCAGACGGACATAAAGCCTATGTTACAAATTTTGTTAGAAGTCACATATTACATCGGGATGTTCTACATAAGCGTGGTGCTGATGCGGTTTATCCTCCAGGTTTCCCGGGCGGATTTCTACAACCCGATCAGCCAGTTCGTGGTCAAGGCCACCAACCCGTTGCTGTTGCCGCTCAGAAAAGTCATTCCTGGCTGGAAAGGCCTGGATTTCGCCTCACTGGTGCTGGCGCTACTGCTTTCAATCATCCTGATTATCGTCGTCCACTTGATTCCCTTGTCTCTCATCGTCGCCAAGCTGGGACTCATTGTGACGAGCGCCGTACTGATGATGATTAAAAGCGTCATTAACATCTATCAGTTCGCCATCTTTATCATGGTCATTATCAGCTGGGTGTCTCCGGGCAGCTATCACCCAGGCGCACAGCTCGTCCATCAGATTACCGAGCCGTTGATGCGTCCCGTGCGCAAAATCATGCCGCCAATTGGCGGACTGGACCTGTCGCCCATGGTCGTATTACTGCTGCTGTTCGTGATTAGCCGGGCGCTGTCCATTGCCTGATCCGGCCACACCGCGCTGCGTCAGCCTGCAGGATGAGCAAACGCTCATTCTGCATTGTCATTTACAGCCGGGAGCCAAAAAAGATGAGATCGTCGGCATTCATGGCGACGCACTGAAAATCAAAATAAGCGCTCCGCCTATAGAGGGTCGCGCCAATCAGCAGCTTGTCCGTTTTCTCGCCAAACTCTGCGGCGTCAAGCAACAAGATGTGCAAATTCTCGCCGGTGAAAGCAGCCGTCAAAAGCGCATTCGCGTGCAAAACTTGACGGACGTCCCAAAGCTACTAAAACCCTACATATGACAACAAACCGTTACATGACGGTTTGATGTCCTTTTCGCAATATAAACGCTTGATTTTCCAAAGCTACCCGATACAAAATCGAACCTGAACAAATTTTCATCATTCGCAGTCGCCAACACGGACACAGCAGCGCCAACGGAATCCCATATAATGGCAACCTTAGGGTCAGAGCGAGAAACAACAATATGAGCAGTGGACTAAGTTATCACGTCGAAGCCTATCACCAGTGGAAGAACACCCTGATCCGGGAGATCGCCCATTATCAAAGCTGGCTGCGCACCAATCAGCTGAACTCCGACGATCTGGAGCTGAAACTGCAGCGCTGCGCTCAGCTACTGCATGAGGACAACCTCACTATCGCTTTCGTCGGCGAGTTCTCCCGTGGCAAGACCGAACTGATCAACGCTCTGTTTTTCGCCGAGTATGGTCAGCGCATGCTGCCTTCTCAGGCCGGGCGCACCACCATGTGTCCTACCGAGCTGTTCTATGATCGCGACGGAGGCTCTTACCTCAAGCTGCTGCCCATAGAGACCCGTAGCGAAGAAAAGTCCCTGGCGGATTACAAGCGCAGCCAGGAGCACTGGGTTTATTACCCTCTGGACATGACTACGCCGGAATCCATGCGCGAGTCGCTGGACCAAGTGGCGCGCACGCGTACAGTCAGTTTTGAAGAAGCCCGCCGTTTGGGCTTTGAGCTAGGCTCACTGGAACGCGACCCCAGCCGCCCAGGCATGGCGATCATTCCAGCATGGCGCCATGCGCTGATCAGCTTGGAAAACCCCATGCTGCAGCAGGGGCTGCGCATATTGGACACCCCTGGGCTCAACGCCTTGGGCTCCGAACCAGAACTGACCGTCAGCATGATTCCTAACGCCCACGCCGTCATCTTTATGCTCGGCGCGGACACTGGCGTTACCGCCAGCGATATGGAGATCTGGACCAACCACATCTTCACCGAACACTCCGATCACCGCGCCGGTCGTTTTGCGGTGCTCAACAAGATCGACGTACTCTGGGACGATATTCAGGGCGAGGAACACACCAACAAGGCTATCGCCAAGGTGCAGTCTAAAACCGCCGACCAACTGGGCCTTAAGCCGGAAGAAGTGCTGCTGCTCTCCGCCAAACAGGCGCTGGTCGGACGCATCAA
The DNA here is from genome assembly GCF_004135205.1 of Hahella sp. KA22. NCBI lineage: Bacteria > Pseudomonadati > Pseudomonadota > Gammaproteobacteria > Oceanospirillales > Hahellaceae > Hahella > Hahella sp. KA22. Next base: position 6,846,735 of record NZ_CP035490.1, read on the forward strand.
GGGCGATGAGCAGAAGCTGCGCAGCAGCCGCCTCGACGACTTGGAGGCGCTGCTTACCGACCGCATTCTGGGCCAGAAAGAACGGCTAATCACCCACAATGTGGTGAACGACGTGCTGGGTATGCTGCAGACCAGCCAGGCCATTTTGCAATCCCGTTACTCCACCTATCAGGAGAAGCTGGAAGAGTACGAAAGCAAAGGCGTCAGCGCGGATTTCCTGCGCGAACTGACTGACAAAACTCAGGACGACTACAACTTTTATTACAAAAAGCTGTTTACGCTGCGCTCCAGTCGTCGCCTGATGAAGTCGCAGGCAATGATTCTGAATAATCTGGTGAATCTGGAGCATTTCGAATCCCACGCCAAAAAGACGCGTGATGAGCTGATCAACAGCTGGACGACGATTGGCATGGGCCGCGCCATGGCGGGCTTCTTCCATGCAATCGAAAACGACATCAGCAACCTCAACCATGAAGCCAGGCTGGCTCAGAAAATGGTGGGCTCTATCTATCAGCGCTACGCCAATGATGCGCGCTCAAGCCATCTACGCCCCGCGCCATTTACCATTACCAAGCAAATCCGGGAGCTGGAAGGGTTGAAGATGCGCGCGGATAAATTCCGCCGCAATCCGCGTACTCTGGTTTCCGAGCAGACGGTGGTGGTGAAGCGTTTCTTTACGGTTATCGTCAGCGAAGCTCGACGCCTGTATGAAGAAATTCACAAGGAATCGGACCGTTGGCCTCAAGAGGCGCTATTGCCGATATTGCAGCACACCATTGAGCAAAAGCAATTGCTGGAGCACCAGATTCGTCGTCTGAAAGACTTGGCGAAAACCGCCAAAGACACCCGCAGCCAGGTGAAGCGCATTGTGAGCATGATGGAGGAAATCAATCAGGAGATTCAGGAAGCGGAACAGATACAGCGCAAGCTGCGTCGCCCCGCTCCACAAATGCTCACGCAGAAGGTGGTCAGCCTTCCCGGCATGCAACGCTGATACGCCCCATCATCCGCCGCGTGAGTCCAGCTCGCGCGGCGCATCTTACTCCGCCTGCTGTCTCCCGTTTTCTTATTCTCCCTCGCCATCCTGGGTTGGTTATTGCTATCCGCTGGATTGATTAATAGACTGCGCCACTTAGCATGTGTTTTTGAAAGGAATAGTACGCACTAATGCCAGAGGTCATCCCACCTGACTCTGTCGGGATCGTCACGCCGCAAGTCGCTCAATTCGATATTCCTCTCACCCTGGAATGCGGCAAGCAGTTGAACAGCTTTCAACTGATGTACGAAACCTACGGGGAGTTGAACGCAGACCGCTCCAACGCGGTGCTGATCTGTCACGCCCTCAGCGGCCATCATCACGCTGCGGGTTATCATTCCATGGAAGACAGCAAGCCAGGCTGGTGGGATTCCTGTATAGGCCCCGGCAAACCCATAGATACGAATAAGTTCTTTGTCATCAGTCTGAACAACCTGGGCGGCTGCGCAGGCTCCACTGGCCCGGCGTCAATTAATCCGGAAACCGGCAACGCCTACGGTCCTGACTTCCCGGTCGTCACCGTACAGGACTGGGTTCGCAGCCAGGCCATGCTCGCTGATCGCCTCAATATTCCACACTGGGCGGCGGTGATCGGCGGCAGTTTAGGCGGCATGCAAGCGCTGCAATGGTCCATCGAATACCCCGAGCGCGTTCATAACGCCGCGGTAATCGCCTCCACGCCACGTTTGTCCGCACAGAACATCGCATTCAATGAAGTGGCCAGAAAGGCCATTACATCTGACCCGAACTTCCATGAAGGCCGCTATGGCGAGCACACCACCTATCCAGATAAAGGCTTGATGCTGGCGCGAATGGTTGGGCACATCACCTATCTTTCCAACGCTTCCATGGGTGAGAAGTTCGGCCGCGACCTGCGCGCCCAAACACTGAAGTTCGGCTTGCTGGACGTACAGTTTGAAGTAGAAAGCTATCTGCACTACCAGGGCGAACGCTTTTCCAAGAACTTCGACGCCAACACCTATCTGCTCATGACCCGCGCCCTGGACTATTTTGACCCGGCGCGGGCGCACGATGGCGACCTCAGCAAGGCCCTGGAGCCAGCCAAATGCAAATATCTGGTGGTGTCCTTCACCACCGACTGGCGCTTCCCTCCTGATCGTTCAGAAGAATTGGTCAACGCGATGGTGGAAGCCAAGAAGTCCGTCAGCTACGCAGAGGTGGACTCCCCTCATGGCCATGACGCATTTTTGATACCGACCCAACGCTATATGGATGTTTTCTATGGCTTTATGGGTCGCGTGGCGAAGGAGATCTCCCATGCGCGCTGATCTATCCATTATCAAAGACTGGGTCCAGCCCGGCACCGAAGTGCTCGACCTTGGTTGCGGCGACGGAACGCTTTTGGACTATCTGCAAACCCATAAGCAAGTGCGCGGCTATGGTCTGGAAATCAGCAGTGAGAATATCACGGAGTGCCTGCGCAAAGGCGTCAACGTCATTGAACAGGACCTGGACAGTAAAGGCCTGAGCAACTTCAAGGACAAAAGTTTCGACATGGTGGTGATGACTCAGGCGCTACAGGCGGTCAGACAGCCGGATGTGCTGTTGGATGAAATGCTGCGCCTGGCCAAGGAATGCATCATCACCTTCCCCAATTTCGGCTACTGGCGACTGCGCTACTATCTGGCCCGCAAAGGCCAGATGCCGGTATCCAGGACCTTACCCTATACTTGGTACAACACGCCCAACATCCACTTGTGCACATTCAAGGATTTTGAGGAGCTGTGCTACCAAAAGAACATCCATATTCTGCACAGGACCGTAGTGGACGACGAGCATCGGACCAACTGGCTGAATCAGCTTTGGCCAAACTTATTGGGACAGATCGCTATCTACCACGTTACACGGTGAGGCTCGTATGAAAACATTCGCAAAACTCTTTCGCTCTATTTACAGCTGCGCTTTCGTTTTAATTTTACTGGCGTTGGCCAGTCGCTCGGCTCTGGCTGAGCAAAAAGAAGTTTTCGGCGATTATGAAATACACTATATCGCTCTTCCCACCACCATCTTAGACCCTGACGTGGCGACCCGTTATGAGCTGCCTCGCAGTAAGTCCACCGGCTTTGTGAATATTTCCGTGCTGAAAAAGCAGGAAGATGGCTCCCTGCGCGCCGTCTCCGCGTTTATCCGCGGCAAGGTGAACAACCCCGTGCAGCAAAGCAGAGACCTGGAGTTCCGCCGGATCAATGAAGGCGAAGCGCTCTATCAAATCGCTGAATTCTGGTACAGCCAGGGAGAAGTATTGACCTTCCAGTTGGAAATTCAGGCTGATCCCAATCAGGGGCCCTTTTCTCTGCGCTTTAATCAAGAACTGTTCCCGGAATAATTCCCGGGAACAGTTATCCGACGCACCTAGACTTATCTTAAATCATGCAAAAGATCGTACTAGCCAGCAATAACGCCGGCAAAATCAAAGAGCTGAACCGATTGCTCGGCGCCCTCGACATCACTGTCGTCTCTCAGAAAGAACTGAACATTCCCTCTATTGAGGAAACCGGACAGACTTTCATCGAAAACGCCATTCTTAAAGCCCGTCATGCGGCGGCCGTCTCCGGCCTGCCGGCTCTGGCGGACGATTCCGGCCTGGAAGTGGACGCCTTACAAGGCGCGCCAGGCATCTATTCCGCACGCTTTGCGGGCGAAAGCGCCTCGGATCAGGATAATAACGCCAAGCTGCTGCAGTTGCTGGCGAATACGCCTACTGGCGCCAGAACCGCGCGCTTTCACTGCGTACTCGCCTTTATGCGTCACGAATCCGACCCAGTCCCGATTATTTGTCACGGCGCCTGGGAGGGCTCTATTGCAGAGCAGGCGAGCGGCGGCGGCGGATTCGGCTACGACCCACTGTTCTGGCTGTCTGACCGACAGTGCACTTCTGCGGAATTAACACCGGAGCAGAAAAACGCCCTCAGCCATCGCGGCCAGGCGATGGCGCAACTGGTTGCGGAGTTGACTCGCCTGTATGGCTGATATTTTGACGCCGGGGCTGCATACGCCGCCCCTGGCGCTTTACGTTCACATCCCCTGGTGCGTGCGTAAATGCCCATATTGCGACTTTAATTCTCACACCGCCCGATCAGAGCTGCCTGAACGGGAATATCTACAGGCGCTCTTAAGCGATCTGGATACAGAAATCTTCCGTCTGGAACAGACCAGCGGGAAAAGAACACTTGGCTCCATTTTCTTTGGCGGCGGCACCCCAAGCCTGCTCTCCCCCGACATTATCGCGTCGATTATTGATGGCGCGCGCCGGCGACTGGGCTTCCATGACGACATTGAGATCACGCTGGAAGCCAATCCAGGAACTGTCGACGAGGCTAAGTTTAAAGACCTGTTTCAAGGCGGCGTTAATCGCCTGTCTCTGGGCGTACAGAGCTTCCAGCCTGAGTTACTGACGACGCTTGGCCGCATACATAACGGCGAGGACGCCATCCGCGCCGTGCACAAAGCCCGCCAGGCGGGATTCGATAACTTTAATCTGGATCTGATGCACGGACTACCGGGACAATCCCTTCAGCATGCAATGGAGGACCTGGACACAGCGATTAGCCTGAGCCCCACACATCTGTCCTGGTATCAACTGACCATTGAACCGAATACCGAGTTTTACCGCCATCCGCCCCAATTACCGGAGGACGATACCCTCTGGGAAATCCATGAGAACGGCTGCGAACGTTTAGCTCAAGCTGGTTATAACCAGTATGAAATTTCCGCCTTCGCCCAAACAGGAAAAGAGTCCAGACACAATCTCAATTACTGGCGTTTTGGCGACTACCTGGCCATTGGCGCCGGCGCTCACGGCAAACTGACAGGAACTTCCGGGGATGTTATCCGCTATTGGAAAACCCGCTTGCCGCAGCATTATCTCAGCCGCATCGACAACTATACGGCGGGGGAAGAGATAACGCCGGCCCATGAGGCTGGCGTGGACTTTCTGATGAATGCGCTAAGATTACGGGAAGGCGTGGAGGAAGAACTCCTGCTGCGACGCACTGGCGTTGGCGTCTCTCTATTGGAGCCGCAACTGAGCGAAGCGCGACAAAAAGGCTGGCTGCAGGCTGACAGACTACAGTGCACAGAATTAGGCTATCGCCACTTAAACGCTGTTTTAACTCATTTTATGGACTAGCCCAACTCGACAGCTTTGTTTTACACTGGACACTCCCCGGATAATACAGGTTTCTACCTATGGACGACCCTCACCCGTCGCAGAAAAACCGCATTGCTTTCAGTCTCGCCGCCACTGTTCTTTTTGGCGGACTGATTTTCTGGATACACCCTCACCTGCAAAACGACGTCGCGCCCTGGGGCTTCGTCAGTTTCGAACTGGCCAAAAATCCATTCCGAGCAGAACTCATCCTCAACTCATGGGGTCGTGAGGGACAGTTCTGGGCGACTTGGAGCCTGATTCTGGACTTTCCCTTTCTGGTCGCCTACACCGTGCTGCTTTGCGCATTGTCGCGGGGCGCGGACAGCGACCTCAAGCATTTGTTTACAGTGGGCTTTTTGATTGCAGGGATGTGCGATGCTGTTGAGAACTTCGCTTTAGGCTTTGTACTGGGTGGCTGGCTCTATCCCCAGCTGACTGCCGCGGCCTATTATTTCGCCAGCCTGAAGTTTCTTTTGCTGATCACAGGGGTTGGTTTTCTGCTGACTCGCCTGATGCACTTCCTGCGTATCAGAATCAACCGGGAAGCGACGGTGAAATCCAACTGAAACCAGGGGCGCTCGTAACGCCCCTTGCGCAATGTCAGTCGACGCGACGGAACATGAGATCCCAAACGCCGTGTCCCAAGCGCTCGCCACGTTTCTCAAATTTGGTGACGGGGCGAGTGTCAGGGCGCGGTGAAAACTGCCCCACTCCCGCAATATTCTCCATTCCCGGCGCTTCGCTCATGATCTCCATCATGTGCTCAGCATAAGGCTCCCAATCCGTCGCCATATGGAATACGCCTCCGCTCTTCAGCTTGGCGCGAATTCGCTGTACAAACTCCAACTGCACAATCCGGCGCTTATTGTGACGTTTCTTATGCCAAGGATCGGGAAAGAACAGTTGCACGCGATCAAGCGAAGCGTCCGGCAGGCATTTATCAATCACCTCGTTAGCGTCATCCCAGAAAATACGGATATTCTCCAGGGACTGTTCCTCCATATGTCGCAATAAGGCGCCGACGCCCGGCTTGTGTACTTCAACGCCAATGAAATCGGCATCGGGCTCATTGGCGGCCATTTCCGCCAGCGACCGCCCCATACCGAAACCGATCTCCAGTACTACCGTCGAGCGGCGGCCGAACGCGCTTTCCAAGTCCAGCAGGCCGTTTTCCACAGCCAGACCTTTTTCCGGCCATAAGCGGTCAAACGCTTTTTGCTGGGAGGTCGTCATACGCCCACCTCGAATAACAAAACTGCGAATGGGGCGTAAATGTTGATTATCCATAGCTACTCTAAATCGTTACTCTAACTGCTTCAGGAAAGTCTGGTCACACCAATGAGGGAAACGCTATCGCCATCATCGGAAAACAGGGGCTGGAATGATAGGCTCCGTATAAAAAACACGCAACGACTTATCGCCTCATTTTTCATGTGCGTCCGCCTCAGCTCAGCACAAATAGTCCCGGCAATAACGCACCGAAACCTCCCCTATTCTTGCGCCATCAGGGTACTTCAGCTTCCTTGCCTCACCAGATCGCACCAAAATGGAGCAAAACATAAGCGCATTTCATTTCCACTGGATGAGCAACGCACAACTTTGGTCAGGCGCCTCGCAGAAGCCAAAACAAAAGCATTGGTCTTAGCCACCCGAAACCATGGGCTTTAAGCTAAGCTTTAAAGATAGATGATCTAACGCTCCATGAACGGCGACCAGATCAAGAGACTCCTTGGCCTTTATATTGCTTGGGCTGGAGATAGTAACCCCGGCTATTGCAGTACCGGAAACATCAACCATAGAGCTAATAATTAAAATGGAAGATGAACATATCTATTTCTAAAGTCCGCCAAGCCTATGAACGGCACCAAGCCCGGCAGCGCTGCCTGGAGCTATGCCAGCAACTGCTGGAATTGATCACCCATATTCAGCAGCATCGCGGCGCCACGCTGGCCATACTGGGAGGCGACGATTTCTTCGAAATTCGCCTTGCCGCCATCAAACCCTATGTACTCAAAGACTTACAGGAAGTGCAGCGGCTCCGGGGAGAATTGATCTCCGATGAGGGCTGGCAGAGCCTGTGCGCGGAGTGGTTCACGGTGAATTACCACTGGCGTCAGGATAGCGCCTTTCATAATTTCGAGTTGCATACCCACCTGATTCAGCAGCTATTGAAGCTATACAAGGACTTTCTGAACGGCCCTCTGTTTGAACATCTGGACATGTCCCATCAACCCGTCGCGCGTCTGTCTTTGAATGAATTGCCTGAGCTGATGGAAACCGCCGCCCAGATTCGCGGTATCGGCACTCACTGCCTGGCGTCAGGAGCGAAGGAGAAGGCCTTTGTCGACCGGCTTGGCTTTCTATCGCGCTACTTCACGCAATCCAGCCACCACATCAGCGGCCAGTATGACGTGGACGAGCTGCTGCAGGCTGGACAGCCCTGGTACAAGCTGGGGGATATCTGGCTGGGCATTGAACAGCGCATTACTGACGAGCTGACGCCCGGACGCACAGGAGAGGGACTACTTGCGGATCAGTTCTTCAGCGACAGCAGCCAGCTCGTATTCCAAACCAAACAATACGTCAAAGCAGGCCTGAAACGCCTGAAAAGCGCCACCGACAGGGAGTTGGAGACATGGATAAACAGCAGTTCCTATCATACCGGCACCTGACCCTCTTCGCCCCCGCAGAAACCGGCCCGAGACGCCTTTTTACGCTCTCAGTTCACAAGCGTTTACATTCCTGGCGCCTTTCCTTTATAGATAGACTAGAGCATTTTTTGTACAATTTAATTGACTGGGCCATGCCTATGCACCCAGTCAAGCAAATTCGATCTGAAGCGATCGAAATTGTCTTCCTAAACCCCATTTAGGAGCCCCCTTGGGCTCCTCTTTTTATGAGGCTCGCTTATTGGCAGGAAATTCAACCACTTGCCTCCATTTTCCCCACAAAAGCGTTAATCTCCCGGAAGCTCCAACGTTTAATTCGCCTGCGGCATCTCATTCTGGGGCTCCCTGCGCCGGTCTAAAGCGCGAAAGCTGAGCGACTCTAGTAAGTGCGCCGCCTGGATATGGGGGGAGCCAGATAAATCAGCGATAGTTCTCGCCACCCGCAGAACCCGGTGGTAGGCTCTAGCGGATAAACCAAGCCTTTGCAGGGCCCGCTCCAGCAACTGTCGCTCTTTTTCTCCCAACTGACAGTGTTGTTCCAGGGGCTCACCCTGCAGATATTGGTTGGCGCAGCCTGCCCGGGCCAGTTGCGTCTGTCTGGCGGTGTTTACCCGCGAAGCAATTTGAGCGCTGTTTTCTGACCTGCCGGCGCGTTGCAGCTCGTTGATAGCGACAGCGGGCACCTCGACATGCAAGTCAAAACGATCTAACAAAGGGCCGGAAATCTTTTGTCGATAGCGACTTACCTGCACTTCGGTGCACTTGCAGGCCACTTCAGGGTGGCCGGAATAGCCACAAGGGCATGGGTTCATCGCAGCGATGAGCTGAAAACGGGCGGGAAAAGTAGTCTGCTGTGCGGCTCGGGAAATCACAATTTCTCCCGACTCCATCGGCTCTCGCAATACTTCCAACACTTTTCGATCAAATTCCGGCAATTCGTCGAGAAATAACACACTATTATGCGCCAATGAGATTTCTCCAGGTTTGGGATTTGAGCCGCCGCCGACCAGCGCAACCGCAGATGCCGTATGATGCGGAGCCCTGAAACGCCGCTGTCGCCACTGTGTCATATCCAGACTAATGCCCGCCACGGAATTAACCGCCGCGGTTTCCAGCGCTTCCATTTCCGTCAGCTCGGGTAAGATGCCCACCAGACGCGACGCCAGCATGGTTTTCCCCGTTCCCGGCGGGCCGAACATCAACATATTGTGATTGCCCGCTGCGGCAATTTCCAACGCTCGTTTTGCTTGAAACTGGCCCTTGATGTCCGCCATATCTGGCGCTTTGCACCTTGGCGCTGCGCGCTCCTGCTGGCGTATCGGCGTCATGCGTTCATGTCCCAGCAGAAAGGCGGCCAACTGCCCCAGGGTGGCGGGCGCATAGACTTCCAACGCAGACACCAGACTGGCTTCCTGAGCGTTTTGCGGCGGCAACATAATTTTTGCGCCAGCCTGGGCGCAGCGAAGCGCGGCGGGCAACATACCGGCCACTGGCCGTAGTTCTCCAGAAAGCGCCAGTTCACCGTAAAATTCATATCCGGCAAGCGCTTCATCCGGCAATTGCCCTGACGCCGCCAGAACGCCAACGGCGATAGCAAGATCATAACGACCTCCCTCTTTAGGAAGATCTGCGGGGGCGAGATTGATTGTGATGCGACGGGCGGGAAATTCAAAACCGCTGTTGAGTAACGCGCTCCTGACTCGATCTTTACTTTCTTTGACTGCGGCTTCAGGAAGCCCAACGATAGACAGGGCCGGCAAGCCGTTTGACAGGTGGGCTTCGACTTTTACCAGCGGCGCTTCCACGCCAAGTTTGGCGCGCGTATTGACGATTGCGAGTGACATACTCCCTCCTTGGATAAATTCAGCCTCGTTCCTGAGGCGCTTAATATGTAGGTATTAAAACGAGACCGGCGACAGAATTCTCATCGCCGGTTAATAAAAAAGTCCGTTAGGCTTGTTCGCCTTGCTCACTCTTGGCTTGCAAAGCCGCTTCCAGTTCAACCACGCGTTTTTCCAGACTGTCCAGTTTCTCTCTGGTGCGGCGCAATACTTCCAATTGCACGTCGAACTCTTCCCGGGTCACCAGATCCAGCTTGGAGATGATGCTGGATAAAGCCGCCTTGGCTTGCTGCTGCACATCTTCATGCGCCGATTTAGCAACATCCGGCAGAAACTGGCCAAAATGCTGGTTGAACGCGTTAAGCAAATCTACTGGTGATACCGACATGGAAAGTCCTCCGTTTTTCGGAGCGGCGATTGTACCACGGCGTTCCTGGTTTGTTTATGGAATCCTCCCCGTTTCCCGCCATTGGCTGTAGAACTGAACAGAATGTGACAGCAAATCCCGTTTATAACGTTCTCTCTCTGCTTTTTTGCACGAATTTTGTGCATTTTTTTAAATGCGCACCAGCCACGGGCGCCATTTAACCTCAAACAGGGGCGTGCTGCGCTATAATTGTGCCCTGACTTTTCCACAAGGTAAGAAATATTCATCTAGTTAACTGTTTTAAATAAATTTTTTATCATTGGCACAGCAGATGCTACATCACGCACAAATTCCGCACATATTTTTGTGCGTGGTTGAGCTTGCTGATTGTGCGATTTCTATAACAGGCGGGTAGATACAAAGGAGAAAAAAATGAAACTGGTAACTGCCATTATCAAGCCATTCAAGCTGGATGATGTGCGTGAAGCACTCTCCGAGATTGGCGTTCAGGGCGTAACCGTGACCGAAGTAAAAGGGTTCGGTCGTCAGAAGGGCCACACAGAGCTGTACCGTGGCGCAGAGTATGTCGTCGACTTTCTCCCCAAGGTGAAAATCGAAGTCGCTATCGGCGATGACTTGCTCGATCAAGTCGTAGAAGCCATCACCAAAGCCGCCAACACCGGCAAAATCGGCGACGGCAAAATTTTTGTGGTGGATCTGCAACAAGCCATCCGCATAAGGACCGGCGAGACTGGTACAGACGCGATTTAACCAAAACTAACAACAACTGGTAACTGACAAGCCTAGTGCGGAGGGCTTTTCATGGAAAACAATGTTTTTCACTTACAATATGCATTAGATACCTTCTATTTTCTTGTGATGGGCGCATTGGTCATGTGGATGGCCGCCGGTTTCGCCATGTTGGAATCCGGGTTGGTGCGCGCCAAAAACACCACTGAAATTCTTACCAAAAACGTCGCGCTCTACGCCATCGCCTGCATCATGTATCTGATCTGCGGCTATGAAATCATGTATGGCAGCGGCGGATATTTCCTAAGCGCTATCATGCCCGGCGAGACCTATGTCGATGACACCCTGAAGTCATTCGCTGAGCGCGAAGGCGGCTTCACAGGAGGCGCTATCTATTCCGGCGCTTCTGACTTCTTCTTCCAGGTCGTATTTGTGGCGACCGCCATGTCCATCGTGTCCGGCGCCGTCGCCGAGCGAATGAAACTGTGGGCGTTCCTGGCTTTCGCCGTGGTGATGACTGCATTTATCTATCCGATGGAAGGTTCTTGGACTTGGGGCGGTAACGCCGTATTTGGTCTGTACAGCCTGGGCGATATGGGCTTCAAAGACTTCGCCGGTTCCGGCATTGTTCACTTGGCCGGTGCGGCGGCGGCTCTGGCTGGCGTATTGCTGCTTGGCCCACGTAAAGGCAAATATGGCCCTAACGGACAGGTTAACGCTATTCCTGGCGCCAACCTGCCTTTGGCGACACTGGGCACTTTCATCCTGTGGATGGGCTGGTTCGGCTTCAACGGCGGCTCCGTACTGAAACTAGGCGATATCGGCAACGCCAACTCCGTGGCTATCGTATTCCTGAACACTAACGCGGCAGCGGCTACTGGCGCGATAGCAGCCCTGATCACCGCCCGTCTGCTGTTCGGCAAAGCGGACCTGACCATGCTTCTCAACGGCGCCCTGGCAGGTCTGGTGGCGATCACTGCTAATCCAGACGCACCCTCTCCCGTCGCCTCATCACTGATTGGCGTAGTGGCTGGCGTGCTGGTTGTATTCTCCATCGTGACCCTGGACAAACTGAAAATCGACGATCCTGTTGGCGCGATTTCTGTACACGGCGCTTGCGGTCTACTGGGACTTCTGGTGGTTCCCTTCACAACTGACGTTAGCTTCATGGCTCAGCTAGCTGGCGCGCTCACCATCTTCGTATGGGTATTCGCAACCAGCTTGGTGGTGTGGGGCCTGATTAAAGTGATCATGGGCATCCGCGTCAGCGAAGAAGAAGAGTACGAAGGCGTAGATCTGGCGGAATGTGGGATGGAAGCCTATCCTGAATTCACCCGCGACTGATCTCTCAAATCGGCTTCAAAGAGGGCTGCCATTTGGCGGCCCTTTTTCGTGTGAGCAGGATACGGTGTTATTAGAAGTCTGCGCCCCCATCCATAACGACGGGGCGTACATATTTTCCCCTAGTTACGCTGCTGGACAGCGTGATTAAAATGCGCGCAATTCTATAGGGTTAATAAGATGTTAGCATCCATCATCGGCACACTGGCGGCGCTTCTCACCACACTGGCGTTCCTGCCTCAGGTCAGACAAACGTTGAAAACGAAAAACACATCCGGCATCTCGCTCGGCATGTATAGCATTTTCACGTTGGGCGTCTTTCTGTGGCTGCTTTATGGGATCATGATGGTAGCGTGGCCGATTATTATCGCTAATACTCTGACATTAGCGCTGGCGTCCACCGTGTTAGCGTTGAAGCTGAAGCACGGTTAATGGCCGTGCGCTGACCTACGGCAGAATTTCAATAGGCGTGCCGTCCGGCACCAAAGACCAGATCTCATCCATCGCCTGATTGTTGACGGCGATACATCCATCCGTCCAATCAAACTCGTAAAGCCAGATACTGTCACGGTCATGATTGAAACCATTGGGCCAGCCATGGATCATAATCATCCCGCCCGGCTCGCGCCCCTGGCTCTTCGCGAATTCAACGTCCTGATCATTTGGATAAGAGACGTGAATGGACTTGTGAAACGCGCTGTTAGGGTTACGCCAATCAAGAGAGTAAGTGCCTTCAGGCGTTCGCTCATCCCCTTCGAACTGTTTATGTCCCAGCGGCTTATCGCCCAAAGCGATCGGATACACCCGCAAAGGCTTCCCTTCTTTCAATAGAATCAAAAGTCTGGACGCTTTCTTTACCTGAACTTTATCCACCAGGGGAGCCATATATGCGGATTCAGACAACGCCAGCGAAGTTTGCGCCTGTTCCGCGCCGACACCGCAGGCAAAAAGAACACCCGCCAGAAATAGAGAACCTTTCCGCATGAGACCCTTTAGAAATTGAATGGATGACGCTTAACTAACAGCATAGCAAACATAAGCATCCTGCACAGATTCGAACTGTGACCAACATCTTCTATTTGTATCTCTGCTATGCGCGTGATGTTTTTTACATCACAATCAAGGAGATGCCAACCGGGTTAGATGAAAATACCAGAAAACAGGCATAAAAAAGCCCGCGCCAGGCGCAGGCTTTTTATTCTTTCGCTGTCCCGTCCTGAATATAGTTGAAACCTATTTCAGGACTAGACACGCAGAACTGGATCAGCCTTTGTATTTGCTGAAAGCCAGACAGGCGTTGGTGCCACCGAAACCAAAGCTGTTGCTCAGAACGGTATTCAGTTCCGCATCGGTAGGCTCGGTCACGATCGGGAAGCCAGCGGCTCTCTCGTCCAGCGCCTCAATGTGACGAGATGGCGCGATGAAACCGCCTTCCATCATCAACAAGCAGTAGATTGCTTCGTGTACGCCAGCAACGCCCAAAGAGTGGCCGGACAGTGATTTAGTAGAACTGATGCGCGGCAGGTTGTCGCCAAAGGCTTCTTTTACCGCTTTCAACTCAATAATATCGCCGACTGGCGTACTGGTGCCGTGAGTATTGACGTAATCCACTGGCGTGTTTACGGTAGACAGCGCCTGATGGATACAGCGTACAGCGCCTTCTCCAGATGGAGCCACCATGTCTTCGCCATCGGAAGTGGCGCCGTAGCCCACCAACTCAGCGTAGATCGGCGCGCCGCGACGCAGCGCATGCTCCAGCTCTTCTACGACGACAACCGCGCCGCCGCCAGCGATGACAAAGCCATCACGGGTGGAGCAGTATGGACGTGAAGCGCGGGAAGGGTCGTCGTTGTACTTGCTGGACAACGCGCCCATAGCGTCGAATAGAACCGCCAGGCTCCAATGCTCTTCTTCACCGCCGCCAGCGAATACGACGTCTTGCTTGCCCAACTGAATTTGTTCCCAGGCGTGACCGATACAGTGAGCGGCGGTCGCGCAAGCGGAAGTAATGGAGTAGTTAACGCCGCGAATTTTGAACGCGGTGGACAAACAGGCGTTTACAGAACTGTTCATGGTGCGGGGTACGCGATAAGGTCCCACACGCTTGACGCCTTTCTCACGCAGAATATCGACGGATTCGACGACGTTACTGGTGGAGGCTCCGCCAGAGCCCATCACGATGCCGGTGCGAGTGCTGCTCAACAGCTCTTCGTCTATCTTGGCGTCTGTGATGGCCTGATTCATAGCGATATAGGCGTACGCTGCCGCGTCGCCCATGAAGCGCAGATGCTTGCGGTCGATGTGTTCAGCGAAATCGATCTGGACGCTGCCACTGACCTGACTTCTCAAGCCCGCTTCTTTGTAGCTTTCGTTAAACCGAATGCCTGAGCGGCCAGCTTTCAGTGACTCAGCCACCTCCTCTTTGGAGTTGCCCAAGCAGGATACGATTCCCATTCCGGTTATGACGGCGCGTTTCATTCAGAAACCTCTTACATTTGCAAAGGATAACTTATTTGATTTCCGCACCGCTCATAGCGGCGGGGTCAAACAAGCCCACTCGTAAATCCTTGGCAGTATAAATGGCTTTACCGTCGACATACACGGTTCCATCAGCCAAGGCCATAATTAACTTACGAGCGATTACTCTTTTGATATCGAGAACATACTCGACGGATTTTGCGGACGGCAACACCTGACCGGTGAACTTAACCTCGCCGACCCCCAGCGCCCGGCCCAATCCTTTGTGACCTTTCCACGCCAGGAAAAAGCCTACCAGCTGCCACATGGCGTCCAGTCCGAGGCAACCTGGCATGACCGGATCGCCGACGAAATGACATTTGAAAAACCACAGATCCGGATTGATATCCAACTGCGCACGCACGACCCCGTGACCGTATGCTCCGCCTTCTGCGGAGATTTGAGACACCCGGTCGACCATCAACATCTGGTCTACGGGAAGTTTCGCAGCGCCTTCGCCAAATAACCGTCCCTGTCCGCAGGCTTGAAGTTCTTCTTTCGTATATGAAGCTTTCACTCCATGGTTTTCTGCTATTGCGTGCACGCAGTTAACTCCGATTTCTATATCACGTCCAATAGCCTGCCAACCATATACCGGCTGTATTGCCGTTTCTTGACAGGAGTTATGGTTTGCATGTTAGTGCGCCCGAAAAAAGTACGTCTATTGGACAAAGGTAGGTTCGCACCCTTTTCGGAAGGCCGGATTCCCTTATGGTATCTGGCCTTAAGCATTAAAATACAGATGTATAGAAATAAACGTTCGGACTAATCTAAGTCAAGTTCATTCTTCATGAATTCAGGCAGGGCCAAGGCGGCTTTATGCACTTCCGCATTGTAATAGCGAGTGACGAAAGGACGCTCAGCCGCATCTTCTTCACGGAAGAATTCCAGCTTCTTACCTTTACCCGCCATGGTGCAGCTCCACCAGCCGGTAGGATACACAGGCTGCGGGAACGGCAGCGTTCTGACTCCGTCAAAACCAGCCTGACGCATATCTTCATGCACTTTCTTGATGATGCTCGACGTGTGCAATAAAGGGGATTCCGTCTGCTGCACGATCATGCCGCCCTCGCGCAACGCCATGAAACAGTTGCGGTAGAAATCAACGGCGAACAGACCTTCTGCTGGTCCGACCGGGTCGGTGGAGTCGACGATAATCAGGTCGATGGACTCCAGCGGCGCATCGGCGATCCACTTGATGCCGTCGCCGAAGAAGAAGTTGGCGCGCGGGTCGCTGTTAGCGATGCACAGGTCAGGAAAATACTTCTCTGCGACGCGGGTGACGCGCTCGTCAATTTCAACTTGCCAGGCTTCTTCAACGCCAGGGTGTTTGAGCACTTCCTTCAATGTGCCGCAATCGCCGCCGCCAACAATTACGACTTTCTTCGGCGCCTGATGAGTAAACAGCGCGGGGTGGGTCATCATTTCGTGGTAGAGGAAATTGTCACGGTCAGTCAACATGACGCAACCGTCCAACACCATCAGATTACCGAAGGTTTCCGTCTCAAAGATTTCAATCTTTTGATACTGGCTCTGCTCTTCGTGCAGTTTACTTTTTACTTTGAGGGAAAACCCGGTGCCCTGGTCCTGAAAGATTTCGGTAAACCACCCGGGGATCTGCTCGCTCATTATGTTCTCCCAATGATTCTGTTAATTATTGTCGGCGCGATGCGCCTGCGGCTAAAGCAGCATATTGTAGGCGTAAGGCGCGAAGATCACAGCATTATTTTGGGATTCGCCAGCGTTTCCAGATAGCCAGGAAACGCAGAGCAATACAAAGCCCATAACTTATTAACGCTAAGGATTCCGCTTGCTTTAAAATGCCGGCCCTTGACGATAACCTTAACACTTTATCCGGGGGCATATTGCCGAGGAGACGCATTGATGGAAGATTGGACCCGCGATCACGCACTGTCCACCTACAACATCCCTTTCTGGGGAGATGGTTATATAGATGTTGACGCCGATGGCGACGTTATCATCCGCCCCAAAGGTTCAGAACATAACGCCAGCGTCAGTCTGAAAGCGCTCGCCACACAAGTCCGCGCCGCCAATCTTGGGTTGCCGGTATTGGTGCGTTTTGCGGATATTCTGCATCACAGGGTCAACCATTTATGCGAGGCGTTTAACCGCGCCGCCGAACAGCTGGCCTATTCAGGTCGCTATACCGCGGTCTATCCGGTCAAAGTGAACCAGCAACGCCGCGTCATTGAAGAAATCGTCGCTGCGCAACCCGCCGCCGCCAATGGCCAGATCGGCCTGGAAGCTGGCAGCAAGCCGGAGCTGATCGCCGTCCTGGCCATGAGCAACCCCGGCGCCACTATTGTCTGTAATGGCTACAAAGACCGTGAGTTCATTCGTCTCGCCTTGCTGGGCCAGCAGATGGGCTACAAGGTCTACATCGTCGTTGAAAAGCTGAACGAACTGACTTACGTGATGGAAGAAAGCCGTAACATGGGCGTAACGCCGCGAATTGGCGTACGCGCCCGTCTGGCCTCTATCGGCAAAGGCAACTGGCAGAATACCGGCGGCGAGAAGTCGAAATTCGGCCTGTCTTCCGTGCAGATCCTGCAGGTGCTGGACACGCTGAAACAGGCCAACGCACTGGAATCTCTACAGTTACTGCACTTCCACCTGGGGTCACAGATCGCCAATATCCGGGATATTCAGACAGGATTGCGTGAGTGCGCGCGTTTTTATGGCGAGCTTCGCCGCCAGGGCGCTGACGTAAAAATCGTCGACGTCGGCGGTGGTCTGGGCATTGACTATGAAGGCACCCGCTCCCGCAGCGCCTGTTCGGTTAACTACAGCGTGCATGAGTACGCCTTTCACGTTCTGCGTACGATCAAAGAAGAGTGCGACCGCGAAGGCATCCCTCATCCCAACGTAATTACCGAGTCAGGTCGCGCCATCACCGCACATCACGCTGTGTTGATTACCGATGTTATCGACAGAGAAAGCGTTGCGCAGCCAGATGCGGTCAAACAGCCGACTGCGGACTCTCCGTCTGTGGTCCGCGACTTATGGCAAGACTTAGAGGCGCTGAAGGATCGCAACAACCGCCGTTCCGTCATCGAGATTTACCATGACGCGGCGCATGCCCTGCAGGAAGCGCAAACGCTGTTTATCCATGGCGTACTGAGCCTGGACGACCGGGCGCAGGCCGAGACTATTTATCAGGCGTTGTGCCTGTATATTCGCGAGCATCTGCAGCCTGAAATCCGCGCGCACCGGGAAATTTATGACGAGTTGAACGAGAAGCTGGCGGACAAACTGTTCGTGAATTTTTCCCTGTTCCAGTCTCTGCCGGATATCTGGGGCATTGACCAGATCTTCCCGATACTCCCGCTAAGCGGTCTGAACAAGCGTCCAACACGACGCGGGGTCATTCAGGACATTACCTGCGACTCCGACGGACGCATAGACCAATACGTGGACAGCCACGGCATTGAAACCACATTGCCGATTCCTGAGCCGGAAAAGGATCAACCTTTCCTTCTCGGCTTTTTCCTGGTGGGCGCTTATCAGGAAATTCTTGGCGACATGCACAATTTGTTCGGTGATACCGACTCCGTAGACGTTTGCCTGGATGAGCAGGGCGACCTGTCTCTGCAACACCCCATCAGCGGAGACACAGTCGACAAAGTGCTGCGCTATGTTAACTTCGAGCCGGAGCAATTATTGCGCGCCTTCGAAGACAAAATGGCGGCGTCGGATTTGCAGGAGCAGCAGAAGCAGGACTACCTGCAAGAGCTGAAGGCGGGCCTCACCGGCTACACCTACCTGGAAGAGTAAAATCTCTAATGGGTAAACCGGACCGCAATGCGCGCCGGTTTACCCTTTCCTTTCTGATAAAGATTAAGCCTTTATCGTTTAGAGCGTGGGCGCAGTCACCAGCATAAAGCGCGCACTGTAAGGCCCAACCGGGATACTGTGGTAACCGGACAGAAGTGCGATGTCCTCTGCGCTCATCAGATCTTTCAAGCTCCCATTACTGCCCACAGTCGTTCCTTCCAGCTCAACAGTGACGGGATCGCCAGTAATATTCAGTAGATATAACACGACTTCACTACCCGCCTGCTTGCGATCGACATAGACTTTGCCGGACTGGCCATGATTAACAGACTCCCGCGTCCCCGCGTACAGGGCTGGGTGGGCGGCGCGCATCGCCATCAGGTCGCGAATGTAGTCGCGTATTGCCGTTTGTGTCGCGTCAGCCGCGAATAGCGCGCCCTCTTCCCCGCTAGGCAAACCTTCCACCTTGGCGCTGGAGCGCGAGACATGATCATCGCACAAACCTGCTTTTGCGCCCGCGCCATTATCGGATTCGCATGCAACGCGATCCGAGAAGCCGGCCACTTCATCGCCTATTTCGTCTCCGTAGTACAAGGTAATAGGGCCGGTGTAGGCGGCAAGGAAGCTGTAGGCCGCTTTGTGTAGATCGGCATAACGATCCTCCCCTGGGTTGGCGATTTTGCCCCGTTGCAGCAAGTCGCCAAAACGCACCAGATCATGATTGGTCAGAAAGCCGTTGGGGAGCGCATGCGCCGGATAGACCGCCTGTGTGCCGTATCCTTCCTTGAGCGTCGAAACGGCGGCGGAGTGATGTCCGCTTTCCTCCACTCCCAACGCCTGGACAAGTCGATAGCGCATAGGGAAGTCAAAAGAAGAGCACAAACCAGGTTGTGCTGTAGAGCCGTACGCCTGCGCAGCGATTTCCGCCTCGCCTTTCCAGATTTCTCCCACCATATATCCCAGCGGGTTCACCTGCTCTCCGTTCATGGTGTAAGTCACGCTTTTGGAGGCGTCTTCCACAGACTTGCGGATCTCTCCCCATGCGCCGGTTGGAACCTGGTAAGCCTGATCCAAGCGCCATCCATCAATTTTCAACCCTTTCACCCAATAGGCGGCGACTTCCTTGAAAAAATCCAAATCGTTGGGATAAACCGCTTCTCTCCCCGTACTCGCCTGGGCGACGCCATTAGCGCTGACCGCAAGTCCCTGTGGTGAAGGGAAGTCGCCGGCATTACTCTTAAAATGCCCGAAGACGCCGTCAAAGAAGACATAAATGCCTCGCGCGTGCGCCTGCTCCACCAGCTCCCTGGCTTGCGCCATCGTGCCGAAATTAGGATCTATGGAAAAGTAATCGCTGGTGAAATAGCCCGTCGCGTCGAGGCGGTCCGCCCATTCATCCTGCCCAGAGATGGGAGAGCTGTGAAACACCGGGGTCAACCAGATAGCGTTCATGCCCAGATTTTTGATGTAGTCCAGGGAGTCGGTAATTCCCTGCAAGTCACCACGATGATGACTGCTTCCATAGCCTGCGCCGTAATTGGCGTTCAGATCGCCGTCAATAAACGACTCCACCATCACCTGATAGATGCGTAATCCTTTGGCTTGTTCGTAAATTTCCTGATTACAGGCGTATGGCTGATAACTGGGTTCGGCGGGCGTGGAGCCGCCTGGGCTGCTTCCGCCTCCGCCGCCGCTGCATCCGGCCACTAAAACGCTGAACGACAGTAACGCCGCCGCTTTGTTCAACTGCATGAGTGCTTCCCCGTTTTTATTCTCGACCTAAGGCGCGGGCTGACGTCCGCCAAAAGTGCTCAGCGCAAGACAGCCGCCCATGATATGGCGTTAAGTAATATCACCTGTCAGACGAAAATTTATCCTTCCGGGGGGACGAGAATGGGGCGTAGGAAGAGGGAGGGAGGCTCCTCTCACTGGAAGCAGAGAGAGGAGCTGTGCGATCAAACCATGCTGCGCAACATCCAGGCAGTCTTCTCATGCACGCTCAAGCGATCTGAAAGCAGCGACGCAGAGCTTTCGTCCGTCGCCTCCTGAGCTGCTGGCAACGCCTCGCGGATATTCCGTGCAATCTGCTCGTGGTCTTTCGCCAGCACCGCCAGCATCTCATTCGCCGCAGGCACGCCGGCCTCTTCCTTCAGCGTCGCCAGCTTCTGGTAGCTGGAGTAACTACCGGGAGCGTATTCGCCCAATGCGCGAATACGTTCGGCGATAGCGTCAATGGCGGCCGCCAAATCCGTGTAGTGCATTTCCGTCAGGGCATGTACTTCCTGAAACCGGGGGCCGGTGACGTTCCAGTGAAAGTTCTGTGTTTTCAGGTACAGGGTGTAGCTGTCCGCCAGCAACCTAGACAATGAGTGCGCGATATTCTGACGGGCGTTTTCAGTTAATCCGATATTGATATCCGACATGGTCGTCTCCTTCCTGATTACTTAAAGTGGTTAAAAAGATGATAAGCCCAACCCGATAAGTAATAAATTTTATTAAAACTAAAATCATGATTGATTCTAGCTATACAACCATTAATTATTCCGTTTACGCCGCCATGTTATAGCCGATCAACGTCTCAACTAACAACCCGCCCGGGCATGATCATTTCAATCGTCACGCCATCGCTGACGCCCGAAGCCAGCTTCAGTTCGCCACGATAGCTTTCCACCAGTTCGCGCACAACGGACAGCCCAATGCCCTGACCAATCGGGCGGCTATCCAAGCGCACGCCGCGCTGTAGCGCTTTGTCCCAGTCTTGCTCGGGAATACCGGGGCCATCATTGCTGATCGATAGCGTCACGAAACCGTCCACTTCGCCAGAACCTTGAATAGACACTTCCGCATCGCCGTATTTAAAAGCGTTATCAATCAGATTCCCCAGCATCTCCATCAAGTCCGCTTCATCCGCGAGAAACGCCACATCTTCGGGCACGTTGATTTCACAATACATGCCTCGATCAGCATAGACTTTCTGTAAAACGGAGGTGACGCGATTAACCAGGGGCAGGATAGGCGTCGGTTTATGCCAGACCCCCTCCCCCCCGGCGCTGGCTCGCTTGAGCTGGTAAGTCACGACGTCATCCATACGCGCCACCTGCTCACCCAAAGTGCGCCGGCGCTCTTCTTCATTCATCTCAATGGCGCCGCGCAACACCGCCAGCGGCGTCTTCAGACTATGCGCCAGATCTCCAAGGCTATTGCGATAACGTTCCCGTTGGCGTCGCTCCACATCCAGGACAGTATTCAGCGCGTGAGTCAGCGCGGCGATTTCTTTGGGGTAGTTTTCCGACAGCGTATCCATTTCGCCTTTTTCTATCGCCCCCAGTTCTCTGGTCACGTTTTGCAAAGGCCGCAACGCCCAGCCCAGAAACAAAGCAACGATGGCGCACAAGGCGATGGTGACAATCACCAGTCCGATAGAAAGCGTGGTGGTGAAAGAACGAGATTCCTGTTCCAGCAAAGACGCTTGCTGCCAAACCTCAAAAACATAGCGACGAAAGCCGTTTTCAACGAGACCGCTATCCACCGCGAACAACGCGGGCAGTTGCACCTGCAGATAGCCCGGTTTGGCGTCTACGCGACGATGGGAAATCCGGCCCGGCTCAGTCTCCGGCGCTAACCAGGGTAAAGTCTGCGGGAGGCCCAGACTGGAGCGGGACTGCCAGACGATAAAGCCGTCGCTGTTACGCACAACGGCGACCAGACCCGACTGGGCCTGATTAAAGCGACTCTCCTGAAGTTCGTCCGGCAGTTGCAGGCTGTCGCCAGAAGGCTCCGCCGCCGCCAGTAATAAATAAAGGTGGGCGCTGAGTCGGTCGATATGCGCCCGCTCCAGACTTTCCTGATAAGCGACATAGACCACCCAACCCGCCGATACCACAAAAAAGGGAATAACCAGGGTGAGCAGCCAGAAGCGGGTGCGAAGTGAGAGCCGCCGCACAGTGATCAGGCAGTCTTCTGTGGCGACCAGTTAAACCGGTAGCCCTGGCCGCGCAAGGTGGTAATCGGTTTGTTGACCCCATCCGGGTCCAGCTTTTTGCGCAAGCGACCGATAAAAACCTCTATGACATTGCTGTCACGATCAAAATCCTGCGCGTACAAATGCTCCGTCAATTCGGTTTTGGACACGGCCTGACCGGCGCGATGCACCAGATATTCAAGCGTGTTGTATTCATAGGCGGTCAGCTCCAGAGCGGTGCCGTCGATTTGCACCAGCTTGGCGCGGGTATCCAGGGTCATGGGACCGGCTTGAATCACTGGACTGCTGAACCCGGAAGAGCGTCTCAGTAAGGCGCCCAGCCGCGCCATCAATTCAGCGACGTGAAAAGGCTTCACCAGATAATCGTCAGCGCCGGCTTCCAGGCCACTGACTTTATCCTGCCAGTGACCGCGCGCGGTAAGGATGAGAATGGGGAACTCTTTGCCCATGCCGCGCCACTCCTGGATCACCTCCAGGCCGGTGCGTTTGGGCAAGCCCAGGTCTACGACGGCAAGGTCATAAGGGTTTTCTTTACCCAGATAAGCGGCGACCTCGCCGTCTTCCGCCGTGTCTACGGCGTAGCCATGTTTAACCAGTTCGTCCCGTAATTGGCCACGTAACAACGCTTCGTCTTCGACCAATAGTATTCGCATGCTTGATTCCCGCTAACTTCCTAAACCCTGTCGCTTTATCGGAGGCGATGCTCTGTCAGCTGACTCTTCCCGAGCTGCGCTCAACTACGTAGGTTTTCACCACTCCGTTAGGAAGCAAAACTTTCACCCGATAGACATCGCCCTGGGACTCGACCTTCAGCACTCGTCCCCCACTTACCTGACGCACCAGACTGGCGGCGTCCTGCTCACTCACGTCCGCCAGCAACAAGGTGTCCGCTTGCGAGGGTGAATAACCGAAGGCCGGGGCGGCCAACGCAGCCGGCGTATGTAGCCAGGCTGTCAGTAAAATGGATGTTAAGAGCAATGTTCTGGTCATGGTTCAGCTTCTCGTAGAGGGCCGCCCGCCAACCAATCAGGCGGGCTCCACAGTCACTCTGATACGAATGCGATCACCCGGGTACTGGTCCATGCGGGTGCGGTATTCGCGTCCCTGATACTTATAGGTCACCCAGTATCCCATAGTCTCCTGCACATATTCCACGTCGTAGGTGGTTTCACAACGTCTTTCATTGGTGTAGTAAGACTCGGAATAAGATGTTGAACCCCGGTTAGATATGTCATGTCCAATGGACGCGCCCAGTATCGCGCCTACTGCGGTTCCGACCTGCTTATTGCGTTTCTTGTGCCCTACCGCGTTACCGATGGCTCCGCCGATGACGCCGCCAAGAATAGTGCCAGTATATGAGTCGGAGGACTGACGCGGCGCGTCGTGACGCACCTGCTCAGTCCAGCAGGACTCGCGAGGCGTGCGATGTTCTACGGATTTAGTGATAGGCTCCACGTCCACCACTTTGGCGTAATCGAATTCAGCACCGCCGCGGTGGTGACGACCGCCGGCGAATGCCGGTGTGGCCAGGGTAACTGAAAGAGCCGCGACGGCCAGTGTTTTGATTTTCATGAGTGAATCTCCTTGCGCTTATCTGATGGGTTCAGATTAATGCAGTCAACCTGAATGCTAACTGAACTTGCGCCAACAAATTCCACCCGCCGCTTACCCCATGAACAGGCGTTCAATTATTAACCACATTAAGCGGCGCTATGCCGCCCATCCTCTTACTTCCTGCATCAGGAATTTGAATGCGTTCTCCACCCGACACTGTCTGCTGCAGGTGCGACGCAATGCAATAAGCCCTTGCGTGACGCTAACCAGATAACAGGCGGCGGCTTCCGCATCAATGTCCCCACGCAAGCCGTTATTATGCTGCGCGCGGATCAAAGCCTGGGCTAATAACATCTCCAGTTGGCGCAGCCAGTCATCTACTTTTTTCTGCACTAGATCGTCCACGCCTCCCATCTCAGAGCCCGCATTCTGAACATAACAGCCTACCCGGCCGCCTTCGCTGCAAAGCCCAGCGCTCAACCCCGCCAAATACTCCACAACCGCTTCCAGCTCAGCGTCGTCATGCAATAAGGGCGCAGCGATACGTCGAATAACCGTATTCAAGTAGTGATCGAGCGTTAAATGAAACAGGGCGCGCTTATCGCCAAAGGTGTTGTAAATGCTGAAGCGGTTCAATTCCAGCTCGTCACATAACTGCTGTAATGAAGTGGCTTCGAAACCCTGCCGCCAGAACAGCTTCATGGCGATATGCAGTTTTTCTTGTGGGTCAAATGCGGTAGGTCTTCCCATTAATCTCTTCTGATTTCTCAGGCTCTTATGCGGATTAGCAAACAAAGGTTGTCTGTATTATAAACAGTTCTTGACTGAACATTTAGAAAAAATCTATATTTCTAAACGATCAGTCAAAAATAAAAGGCGAAACAATGAAAATATATCAGGCACGGATCGCGCCCAATCCTCGTAGAGTAAGAATTTTCCTGGCGGAAAAAGACATTGCGATGGAGTATGTCGAAGTCGACATTCAGAAAGGAGAGCAGCACAGCCCTGAGTTTAAACAGAAGAATGCCTTGGGATTGCTCCCGGTACTGGAGCTGGACGACGGTTCCCATTTGTCGGAGTCCATCGCCATCTGCCGCTACTTCGAAGAGATTCAACCTGAGCCGCCGCTGTTTGGGCGAGACGCGAAAGAAAAAGCGATCGTCGAGATGTGGATCAGGCGCTGCGACTTCTATTTCATGTTTCCCACCGGCATGTGTTTCCAGAACACGTCCGACTATTTCAAAGGACTCAAGCGTCAGGTTCCCGAATGGGGCGAGCTATGTCGCGAGAAGTCAGGCAAGTTTTTCAATCTGTTGAACAACCATTTTGAGCATAACGCCTATCTGGCCGGTGATTACTTCAGCATCGCCGATATCAGCGCATTCTGTACGGTAGACTTCGCCAAAGTGATTCAGCAGCGAATTCAACCGGAGCACACTCATTTGCAACGCTGGTATGACTCAGTCGCGGCGCGGCCGTCCAGCAAAGCTTAAATAGCGAACGTCGCCGCGTGAGCGACGCATAAGGAGCAACCTCATGATAGACCTGTATACCGCTGCCACCCCTAATGGGCATAAGATCAGCATCGCCCTGGAAGAGATGGCTCTTCCCTACAATGTGATCGCAATAGATTTGAGCTCCGGCGTGCAGAAACAGCCGGAATACCTGAAGCTGAACCCCAACGGGCGTATCCCTACCATCGTTGACCGGGATAACGATGACTTTGTCGTCTTTGAGTCCGGCGCCATCCTGGTTTATCTGGGCGAAAAGTCCGGCAAGTTTTACCCTACGGAAGCGAAAAAGCGGTCTCAGGTGCTACAGTGGCTGATGTTTCAGATGGGGGGCATTGGCCCCATGATGGGACAGGCTAACGTATTCTTCCGCTACTTCCCGGAAAAACTGCAGCCCGCCATTGATCGCTATCAGAATGAAGTAAAGCGTCTTTTCGGCGTAATGGATGGGCATTTGGCGGAGAACCAATTCCTGGCGGGCGACTACTCCATCGCCGATATCGCCAACTGGGCCTGGGTACGCACGCATAACTGGTCTGGCGTAGATATCGCTGACTTTCTCCACCTGACTCGTTGGGTGCAGGAAATAGCCGCGCGACCCGCTGCGCAAAAGGGTATCGAAATTCCCAAGCGGGCTGAGCCGGAGGATGTGGTAAAAGGCGTCCAATCCATCCTTGTCAGGTGACCCGCCTTAGAGCTTAAACCGCTCCAGCATGCCGTCGGACGTTATGGCGATCACCTCTCCATTAGCGGCGAACGCCATGTCCAACACCGCCCCGCTGCTTGCGGGGCCCCATATCCGCCTTGCCTTGGCGGACCAGTATCCGATTTCATTGCCATTCACAGCGTCTACGAGGTAGATATCTCCACGGAAGGTTCCTAGCAACAAGCGACGCCCGTCCGCAGAAAATCGAGCGCTGGTGAAGTTCTCATAGCGATAGGACAGCTTGGCTTTGGCGTCGCCGCTGATGGCGTCCCAGATAACGGCGTCCTCTCTCTGCGCCGCGGAGAACGCCAAAGCGCCGTCGTTGGAAAGCGCGACGGTCTTTACTTGGTTGGAGTGAGAAAAGGTATGCACCAATGCGCCCGTGTCCAATCGCCACAAACGCGCGCTCTGGTCATCCGACCCTGTTATCGCCCAGCGGTTATCACCGGAAATATCCACCGACGTCACTTCCGCTTTGTGAGGAAACTCATAGCGGGACTGGCCTTTTTGCAGGTCAAAATACACCGCCTGGTTACTGCGCATGCCAAGTAACGCGTATTTATCGTTCGGGCCAATGGCGATGTTGGAGACTTTATCCGGCGCCCGCCAGAAGTTGAGCGAGTGACCATCCGACACATTCCAAACCACCAGATCCGCATCCACAGCAGTAATGGCCAGCTTGGCGTCGTCCGCCATCGCCACCGCACGGATGGTGCTGAACTCTCCCGATTTATGATTCCAGTTGTAGAGCCGTTCATTCTTGCCCAGCACCCACAAACTGCCGCCATGCTGAACCGAACCGATCAACGCATAGCCTGCGTCAGCCGAGAGCCCCGCGCTGAGCAGCCCTTGTTGCGCCACCTTCAATGAACTTTCAGGCCCTTTGCCGCCACAGCCGGAAAGCAGCAAACAGACTGATAAAATCAGCGACAGGGATTTCCACAGGTAAGTCCTAGGGGCGCGCATACTGAGTCAGATGGTTGAGACTGAATTCAAGGTTGATTAAGGAAGTTTAGACAACCTTATGAGATAGGCAAAATTATTTGTGGAAAATTAACAGGTTAGAACAAGCCGACCGCCTGTGGCGACCGGCTTTCATGACTTGGCGCGGATCAGGCGACTTGATCAGCGTGCGCGTTATGCAGCTTTTCGATCAGCATATCTTCCAGTTCGAAGCGCTCTTCGAGGCGTTCGCCCAGTTTGGATAGCTCAGGCAACAGCGCATTCAACTCCGACAATTCTTCCGGCGTTTTATCAAACCGGTCGTTATAGTCCAGCGCCGCTTCAGTGGTGGACTGAATCTTTGGAAACAGCTCCTTCACCAGCTCCATACCGCCGTCGTTAAACTCGCGGGCTTCTTCGATTAATTGCTCGTACACCTCAAAGTGGCCTGCGGAAACATAATCCAACAGCACCTGACAGAACGTCTTAAAGTTTTTAACCGCCGATTCCACATCGTCAAACTTGCTCTTGCCGACCAGATCGCAGTAACGCACGATCAGGTCTTGCCTTTCCTTAAGCCAGCGGTCGATTATTTCACTGACGCCACCCCATCGCTCTTTGGCGTTTTGGCAATTTTCCAGCATGACCTCACCCTTATCTCTATCTATCTGTGCTAGCCGTTAGTGTTATAAGTATTTTTAATAGTGGCTTCCAACTATACGCGATCACTCGTTTGCTAAACAAGCGTACCGAATTCCTTTTTCAATGTTTTACCAAACCGCGATCAGCGCGCTCTGCGCACCCAGGTAAAGCCCCAGGCAGCGGTAAATCCGATGAAGGCGATCAGCGTCCAACCTGGAATGCTCAAGCCCAAAAACGTCCACTGCACCTCAGCGCATTCGCCAGTGCCAGTCAGCATCATCGTCAATACTTCCGAGAACGGAAAAGCCTGTAACATATACTCTAAACCGGGCCCGCAAGCAGGCACCTGATCCGCCGGCAGGCTCTGCAACCATAACTGACGCGTCGCCAACGCCGCGCCGCCCAGCGTCGTCACCCAGCCCAGCAGCGTGTAAACCGTGGCTCCCATATTTTTGGGGTTATGCAGCGCGGCCGCCAGAAACACCAATCCCGCCAGCACGAACGCGATGCGCTGCGCCATACACAATGGACAAGGCTCGAGATCTTCCACGTACTGCAGGTAAAAAGCGAATCCCATTAATCCGGCGATCGCCAGAAAACACAGGAAGTAAATCGTTCGGTTAGTGAGCCATGCGGGCATGAGATCTCCTGTTCTCCCGGTAGGGTAGCTTGTCAAAACGGCTTTCGATTTTGCTGAGAATAAACTTTGCTTGCAAGACGCGAAAACCATTTGACGCTCTCCAAGGCCTTGTCTAGGCTCGAAATAACCAAAGTTTAATCAAGAGGACGCCTTCCATGGTATTTAAGCACGCGTTTCTGCGCGATTTCCGTCTGCTTGCTCTGCTGGCGATCATCGCCCTGGCGACGGCGTCCGGCGCGTACGCGGAAGGTCAGGATGACCTGGTGCAATATATCGATCTGAAGCCGTCGTTCGTGCTTAATTACGACGGTCCCAGCAGTAAACTCAAGTTCGCGAAAATAGACGTGTCCGTACGGGTTAACACTCGCACAGCGGCAACGGCGGTGGAACACCATATGCCAGCGCTACGCAACCTGCTGGTGTTGATGTTCAGTCGTCAAACGGAAAAGGTGATGGGCTCGAATGATGGCCGGGAACAGTTGCGAGCCGAAGCGTTACAGGCGCTGCAAGATTTCCTGCAGGAAGAGTCCGGAGGCAAAATGGCGGAGGATCTGCTGTTCACCAACTTCGTAGTGCAACGCTGATTCGCTTCAACACCGGACTCCGACGTCGCCATCACTAGCAACGTCGGCGCAACCCTTCGGATCGACAGGTTCAGGCCGTTCTCGCCTTCCCTTTCTTATCGCCGGCTTGGGCGCCGTCCTCCCAGCCCGCTTCCCAGGCTGCGATAACGACTTCGCCACGGTACGGACATTTCACCCGCTCCATACCCAGGACGCCCGCCATGTATCCTTGCTGATAAGCCTTGTTAAGCGTTTCCAGATTCCAATTCAGAGATAGATCTGCGGCCATACCGGCCTCCCAATTCGCATGCCAAATTAAGTTGATGGTTCAGATTTGCTTTTATCGTTATATCGCCGCAAGCGTTGTGGATGACTCATCGAGTTATCCCCACAGCAGGCTGCGAGCTTATTCATTGGCTACTTCGCGACCCAGGATTAGACCAATAGGCCTAGTCGCATTACAACAATAATCCAACACACCAATAACAAAAAGCTTCTGATGCCTAAAAAGTGTAGCAAATTGTAAACTTATGTTACAGCAGGCAAAAAGTAGCACGCCAAAAGGAGTAGAACAAGGTGAATGGCGCGGAATTGTGCGCTGGTTGACGCGATATCTGGTCGGACAATGTCAGCGAGGGTAAGCAGGAAGCACGGGGCATGGAGAGATCAATCAAGCCGGGACCTTCACGATCCCGGCATGCTTAAAGCAGATCAGAGATAGTTAGACGTACGTCAGATACTGTTTCAAATAGGCGTCGAAAGGCAGATTGTCCGCTTCCCGCAGCGCTCTTTCATCAGCCCAGGATTGCTCGCCAGCGCGAACATAGTGCTGCATACGCTCTGGAGTCAACGGATTTGCAGTCAATGTCTGATGATGCGCCTGCGACATCGCCAAGGTCCAGTCAACGTAGCTCTGACCGTTGGATACCGCCGCATAAGTACGCGCAGATGGCGTCAGGCTGGGGTCATTCACTTTCGCCCTGGCGTCCCGTATGGCCGCGGCGTAGCTATCGCCGCCTTTGATGGCGTCCAGCTCTCTGGCGCATAACTCAACCTGCTCCAGAATACGCAACGCCCATTCCTGGAGGCCGCCCTGAATGTAATCATTCTGCTGCAAACGCACCAGTTCAACGTCCGTGTCGCGCCCACGGGAAACCGTGGTCAGGAAGTTTTCTTCAATGATCGAGCACTCTTCATCCACGATCTTGGCGCTGTCAGATAGCAGACAGGTTAACAGGAAAGCGTCCAGGAAGCGGATTTGCGACTCGCTCACGCCGATAGGCGAGAACGGGTCCAGATCAAGACAGCGCACTTCTATATATTCGATCCCGCGACGCTTGAGCGCTTGAATCGGTTTCTCACCGCTCTGAGCCACGCGCTTGGGCCGGATAGTGTTGTAATACTCGTTCTCGATCTGTAACAGGTTGGCGTTAAGCTGAATGTATTCGCCATCCCGCTGCAAGCCAATCGCCTCGTAACGGGGGAACGGCGTGTGGGTGGCGTCATACAGGGTTTTGACGTAAGTGTTGAGGTGATTAAAACAGATCTTCAGCGACGACTGCGCATTATTCTGATACCCCAGATCGCTCATCCGCAAAGAGGTCGCATGAGGCAAACCCAAGGTATCCGTTCCGAATTGATCGAGCTTATGATCGCGGCCGCTCAGGAAACTGCGGTCCAACGCCGGAGAGGCTCCGAACAGGTACATTAACAGCCAGGACCAGCGGCGGAAATTGCGAATCAATGAGAAATAGCTCTCTGATTTGAACTCCTGCAGCGGTGCGCTTTGCGCTAACACCTCTTGGTAAGCGCGCCAGAAATCATCTCCCAGAGAGAAATTGAAATGCACGCCGGCGATGCTCTGCATAATGCGGCCGTAGCGATAGGCCAGTCCACGTCGGTAGACGTGCTTGATCTTGCCCAGATTGGATTCGCCGTATTCCGCAATACGGATGCTTTCATCCCCATCCAGAAGGCTGGGCATACTGCCCGCCCACAAGGATTCGCCTTCAGGCAGATTAGCATGTACGAACTGATGTATTTCCTGCAGAGAGGTCAGCAGTTCATCCACCTCGCGGGTCACTGGAGTGATCAACTCCAGCAACGCTTCGGAATAATCCGTGGTGATACTCGGGTGGGTCAACGCGGAGCCCAACGCCTGCGGATGGTCGGACTGGGCGATGAAACCCTTGCTGTCGACGCGCAGACCTTCCTTTTCTATACCGCGATAGATATCCGCCAGCGCTTGGGGGTGACGACGTCTCAACTTTTCCAGTCGCGCCGCTAACTTCTCACTCATGCACGATTCCTTGCTCCAGGAACTAATATTGGAGGAGAGAACACTCTCCCCGCCTTCGCCGCCGCGCCGCTCCCGGCGGAATCCGCAGAGAGCGCGCAAAAATCTCCGCAGATGCGACCGTCCCTGGAATCACGGCAGTTATATTAAAATACTAGCCTTTCTTTCCTGGTTGCTGCTTCTGCGCTTTCAACAACAAGGCGCCAAACGAGCCCATGCCTCCGGCAGCGGTTTCGTTACCGGCATTCCTCTTTTGTTTTTGAGGCTGCCTTCCGGCGTCGCGAGCGCCTGCGTTGGCGCCGCTTTGCACTTCGTCGTCCAGACGCATGGTTAAAGCGATACGCTTACGCGCCGCGTCCACTTCAATCACCTTCACCTTCACTATGTCGCCCGCTTTGACCACTTCCCTGGGGTCTTTGATAAACTTGTGCGACAGTGCGGAGATATGCACCAGGCCATCCTGATGCACGCCGATATCCACAAAAGCGCCGAAATTGGTCACGTTGGTGACAGCGCCTTCCAGCACCATACCGGGCTTAAGGTCCTTAATGTCTTCAACGCCTTCCTGGTATTGCGCGAACTTGAATTCAGGGCGCGGATCGCGCCCCGGCTTATCCAGCTCGGCCAGAATATCTTTGACAGTGGGAACGCCAAAATGTTCATCCACATAGTCATTCGCTTTCAGGCTGCGTAAGAATGTGGTGTCGCCAACCAGGGATCGCAAGTCCCGGGCGTTTTTTTCTGCGATTTTATTTACCACCACATAGGCTTCCGGGTGCACCGCCGAGGCGTCCAGCGGGTTGTCGCCGTTCATGATGCGCAGAAAACCGGCTGCCTGCTCGTAGGTCTTGTCTCCCAAACGGGGCACTTTCAGCAGTTGCTGGCGATTCAGAAACGCGCCCTTGGCGTCGCGATAGGCCACAATATTGCCCGCCAGGGTCTGATTCAGACCCGCCACTCGCGCCAACAGCGGCGCAGAAGCGGTATTCACGTCCACGCCCACCGCGTTAACACAGTCCTCCACCACCGCATCCAGCGTCCGCGCCAGCTGCGTCTGGCTGACGTCATGCTGATATTGGCCCACGCCAATGGATTTTGGATCGATTTTCACCAGTTCGGCCAGCGGGTCCTGCAAGCGGCGCGCGATCGACACCGCGCCACGGATGGTAACGTCCAAATCGGGGAATTCTTTCGCGGCGTATTCGGAGGCGGAATAAATCGAAGCGCCGGACTCATTGACCATAATTTTGGTCAGCTTCAGTTGCGGGAACTGCTTGATCAAGTCAGCAACCAGCTTGTCGGTTTCTCTGGAAGCCGTGCCATTGCCGATACTGACCAGTTCCACTTTGTGCTTGGCGCACAGGGCCGCCAGTTGCGCGATGGATTGCGACCACTGATTTTTCGGCGCATGAGGATATATGGTCGCGTGATCAACAAACTTACCGGTGGCGTCGATCACCGCCACTTTAACGCCTGTTCGCAGACCGGGGTCCAACCCCATGGTGGCCTTGGCGCCCGCCGGCGCCGCCAGCAGCAGATCCTTGAGGTTACTGCCGAATACGTTGATGGCCTCTTCTTCCGCACGCTCGCGAATTCTGCCCATCAGGTCTGTCTCCAGCTGCGTCAGCAGCTTGACGCGCCAAGTCCAGCGCACCACGTCTTTTAACCAGCCGGCGGCGGCGCGGCCTTTGTCACTGATGCGCCAGTGGGCGGCGACGATGTTTTCACAGGGGTGCGGCTCCAGTCGCGATTCAGGCTCGTCCGGCAGCACGATCTGAAAGCTCAGAACGCCTTCATTGCGGCCCCGGAACACCGCCAGCGCGCGATGGGAGGGAACGCCTTTCAGCGGCTCCTGGTGTTCAAAGTAATCGCGGAATTTAGCGCCGTCCTGTTCTTTGCCCTCTACGACGGCCACTTTCAGTACGCCCTGCCCCCAAAGGTGTTCACGCAGGCGACCGATCAATTCGGCGTCTTCCGCAAAGCGCTCCATCAGGATGTAACGTGCGCCTTCCAACGCGGCTTTAACGTCGGCGACGCCTTTGTCCGCATCGATAAAGCCTTCCGCCAGAGTTTCAGGAACCAGAGAAGGATCAGCCAGCAACTGCTCCGCCAGAGGCTCCAATCCTGCCTCCTTGGCGATCTGCGCCTTGGTGCGGCGCTTCGGTTTATATGGGAGATACAAATCCTCCAGGCGGTTCTTGGTGTCCGCATCGATGATTTGCGCGCGCAACTCGTCGGAGAGTTTGCCCTGTTCCTCAATGCTGCTCAGGATGGTCTGCCGCCGATCTTCCATTTCACGCAGGTAGCGTAAGCGATCTTCCAGATGACGCATCTGGGTGTCATCAAGACCACCAGTAACTTCCTTACGATAGCGGGAGATAAATGGAACGGTGGCCCCTTCATCTAGCAGCGTGACGGCCGCCGCAACCTGCTCGGTTTTGGCGTTGAGTTCTTGGGCGATAACGCGATAAATCTTTTCCATTAAAAACCTGTTTACTCAGTTCTTTGCATAATATCTGCTGAATTTCGCCAGCTCACTCCCCCATTGTCTGTCGGTGTCGAAGTCTTGCGCAGCCCCGTCCTTTTACTCAAGAAATTCCTTATCAATCAATGGCCGTTGCGGTGACAACAGGCCTTGGGCGACGCCTTCGACACAGGGGAAAGGGCCGACGGTCTTATATTCCGGGCGTCCCATTATATAGATCAGGCCTCAAACAAGAAGAGCCAAAACAGACAGGGGGAATGCGGTTTGGACAGACCAGCCTTTACTCATTACTGCTTGCGCAGGCGGCGCAGGTCGCCAGCCACTTGCATAAAATCGCAGAATTCATGGAAAGGCAGTGGTCGCGCGAACCAATAGCCTTGAGCCTGATCGCAATTGTGCTGGCGCAGAAATTCCAACTGCTCAGGCTTCTCTACGCCTTCAGCGACAACGGTCATGGAGAGGCTATGCGCCAGCGAGATCATGCCACTGACGAGGGTGGCGTCTTCGGCGATCGTGCAGACGTTTTCGATAAAGGACTTATCTATCTTCACGGTGGAAATAGGCAGGTTGCGCAAGTTGGTAAACGAGGAATATCCCGTTCCGAAGTCATCCAGCGCGAAGTGTAAGCCCAGATGAGTCAATTCTTTCAGGCATTTGAGCGTGTAATCCCGATCAAACATCATGGCGGACTCAGTCAGCTCAAACTCGAACTTGGTAGTGTCGATATTGGCGTTATAGATGATGCGAAAGACTGTTTCCGATAAACGCCGGTCGAAGAACTGGCGAAATGACAGGTTCACCGCACACACCAGATCGTCGTACCCCATGGTCTGCAACATGTTGAGATCCCGGCAGGCGCGCTCCAGCACCCAGTACCCCATGGGAATAATCAGACTGCTGCGCTCCGCGGCGGCGATAAAGGCCGCCGGGGTCAATACACCCAGGCGCGGGTGAGGCCAACGCACCAGCGCTTCCATGCCCACCACTTCGCCACTGCGCACATCGATCTTGGGCTGATAATAGAGATCCAGCTTATCGCCCCGCAGCGCCTGACGGAATTCAGTTTCCAGCTCCAGACGCATATCCAGTTCCCGGTTCATGCGGTCATTAAAGAAGCGGTAGCTGACGCCATGTTCTTTCTTGGCGTCGAACATCGCCTGATTGGCGCGACGCAACAGCAAGTCGGCGCTGTCGCCGGACTCCGGGAATACCGCCATACCCATGGAAGCGGTCAAATTCACCGGGTGCTGATTCACCACAAAGGCCTGCTCGAACACGTTGGCCATTTTCTTGGCTACATTGATCAGGCTGAAACTTTCCTGACCATCCTCAAGGATCACGGCGAACTCGTCGCCTCCTACCCTGGCCAGACAATCCGAGCGCCGCAACACCTGCCGCAGGCGCGCCGCCATCATCTTGATCAGAATGTCCCCCGCCCGATACCCCAGGGACTGATTCACCGTACGAAACTCATCCACATTCACGAAGATCAGGCCCACCCGATGCTTGACCCGTTCCGCGCGCAGAATCGCCTGATGCAGGCGATCATAAAACCGGGCGCGGTCCAGGATGCCGGTCAGACTGTCCAGTTGCTCCCGCATCTCAAAATCCAGACGGAACAGCTCGCGATACCAGGCCCTGCGCAGGGCCCGCACCAGCAAGGGCGCATTCAGGGAGGACTTGCACAGGTAATCCGCAGCGCCTGCGAGAATCAGGCCTCGGGCGTGCCGCTCCTCGGCGAAGGGGCCCAACGCCACCACCGGGGCGTCGGCATGGTGGGAAAGAATGCGCAGAAAACTGTCCTTGTCGCCGTCAAACTGGTTTTCCTCCCACAGCACCATATCAAACTTGCGTTTACGCAATATATCCATGGCCATGGGGATGCTGTTGCACCAGTGCAGTTGAATATCCGACTCAGCGGCGGTCAGGTGTTGCAGCCAGAGAAAGTCGCAATGCGACTTCACCACCGCCAGCACATCCACATTGTCTTCAGTGCAGGAGACAGCCCGAACGCCAGATTGATCCGGATTCATAAGAGATTGTCCGACATGCTCGCTCATGCAATAAATCCCCTCGACCGCAATTTTACGCAGTGTGGTGACAGAACCTATTCATGGCGGCGGTTAACGTTTGCATCTAACGCCATCTTCTACGGCAATTTAGCCATGGCGTTATTGCAGCTTATATAGATTGTTAGAATTTCAGAGACAACACTTAACATTTAGACCATTTTCGTTAATTTTTCCTGTCAGCCTCGGAAATTATTGTGCGGGCGCGCTTCCCCGTTATAAGCATTCGTTATCAACCGAGCGGTGAATGTCTGATAAAATGCCGCCCAGTTTTTTCCAGCCATGAGCAAACCGTGTCGCAACTCAATCCCCGTCAACGTGAAGCCGTTAAATACATCGACGGCCCCCTACTGGTGCTCGCCGGCGCTGGCAGCGGTAAAACCAGCGTAATTACACGAAAAATCGCCTATCTGATTGAAGAATGCGGCGTTAAAGCCAAGCATATTGCAGCGGTGACATTCACCAACAAAGCCGCGCGGGAAATGAAAGAGCGGGTCAGCGCGCTGGTCTCGGGGCCCGCCGCCAGAGGGTTGACGGTCTCAACCTTCCACAACCTGGGAATGAACATTATTCGCCTGGAACATAAAGCCGTGGGACTGAAGCCCGGCTTCTCCATTTTCGATCAGCAGGACTGTAAGGCCATTATCAAAGACTTGCTGTTCAAAGAGTTCGAGGAGGCGGAAGAGGATGTGGACCAGTTGCAGGCGCACTTCTCCAACTGGAAAAACGACATGTTGACGCCGGCGCAGGCGATCAAGCAGGCGATCACCGCCGAAGATCTCACCGCCGCGCGCCTGTACGAACGTTACGACCATTATCTGCGCGCCTACAATGCGGTGGACTTCGACGACCTCATCCTGATGCCAGTGATGCTGTTCCGCAACCACCCGGAAATATTGGCCGCGTGGCGCCTGCGCATCCGCTATCTGCTGGTGGACGAATATCAGGACACCAACCTCAGCCAATACGAGCTGGTGCAGCAACTGGTGGCGGGGCGGCAGGCCTTCACGGTGGTAGGCGACGACGACCAGTCCATTTACGCCTGGCGCGGCGCCCGGCCGGAAAACCTGGCGCGCCTGCAGAAGGACTTTCCTACTCTGAAACTGGTCAAACTGGAACAGAACTACCGCTCTACCGCGCGTATCTTGAAAGCCGCCAACGTCCTCATCGCCAATAATCCCCACGTTTACGAAAAAGCCCTGTGGAGTCAGTTGGGCATGGGGGACGAAATCCGCATCATCCGGGTGCGTAACGAAGAAGCGGAAGCGGAGCGCATCGCCTCAGAAATCATTGATATGCGCCTGAAAAAGCGGGCTCAGTACAAGGACTTCTCTGTGCTGTACCGGGGCAATCACCAGTCCCGCCTGCTGGAACTCAAGCTGCAGGCATACCAGATTCCCTATCGCATCAGCGGCGGCACGTCCTTTTTCTCCCGCAACGAAATCAAGGACGCCATGTCTTATCTGCGTCTGCTGGCCAACCCGGATGACGACGCCGCTTTCCTGCGGGTGGTCAACGTACCGCGGCGGGAAATTGGCCCAGTGACCCTGGAAAAACTGTCTGCTTATGCGGAATCCCGCAAGATCAGTCTGTTTTCCGCCATCTCCGAGTTTGGCTTGGAAAGCGTGCTGACCGGCAAGACACTGGATCACCTGCGCGAGTTCTCGGAGATCATCCTGCACACTGGGCAGAAGTGCGAAGAGGAACACGACGCCGTCCCTGTGCTGAAGCAGCTTTTCACCCGCATCGATTATGAAGAATGGCTGCTGCAGAACAGCACCTCGCCGCAACAGGCGGAGCGACGCATGGCCAACGTGTGGATTCTGCTGGATCAGGTGGCGCGCATGCTGGAGTACGACGCCGCGGCGGACGAGCAGATGACGCTGAAAGACGCCATTGGCAAACTGCTGTTGCGGGATATCATGGATCAGCAGAAAGAAGAAGAGGACGAAGATAAGGTCCACCTGCTGACTCTGCACGCCTCCAAAGGTCTGGAGTTCCCTCATGTTTTCATCATGGGACTGGAGGAGGACATCCTGCCTCACCGCAACAGTATCGAGACCAACCAGATCGAGGAAGAGCGCCGCCTGATGTATGTGGGCATCACCCGCGCTCAACGCACGTTGTGTCTGACCTTCTGCTCCGAGCGCAAGCAGTTCGGCGAAAAAATAGAGACTATCCCCAGTCGCTTCCTCGACGAAATGCCCCAGGAAGACCTAGTATGGGAAGGCCTGGGCCAGCGCAACGAAGAGCGCAATCAGGCGCGCGGCCGCGCTACCCTGGATGCGCTATTGCGGGATCTGGGGGATTGACAAGTGGTGCCATACAAACACCAATAAATTCAATAAAATGAGGTGGAGATGGGCCTCCCCTCAGAAGAAAGTTTTGCCAACGATGACATGTTTATCGTAAGACTTTCTATGCATGGTTATTCTATGACTTAACTGTGCCGAAAACGGTCGCTTCATAAGCATAAAATTTTTACTGGAGTATGAGAGGTCGAATTTTGTACAAGCTCCAAATTTTCACATACGAACGCCGCTATTGGTCAAATAAGATGAATTCACTCATCAACAGACTTGGAGAAGCTCATGGCGCAGGCTGATCTTTTAGTGAGACTTCTCAAAACAGCTACTAACAATGATCAAATAGGCTTTCGCAAGACAGCGGAAGAGTTAATAAAAGAGGAGCGCTCAAAAGGACACCGCTTGCTCGCTGATAGGCTCTCAAAGTCCCTACAACCAGATGTATTTCACAGCTCACGTACACCAGCAATGCGTTCAAATACTGCAAATGGCTTCCCAAAGGACCTAGTTTATGAGCTTCCTCCTGAAAGAGAACTCTCAAGCATAGTTTTACCTAATAATATATATACTCAGCTCAAAGAGCTCATTGAAGAGCAGCATAGAGCCGAGTTATTACATGCTCATAATTTGTCTGCTAGAAACCGTATCCTACTGGCCGGCCCTCCCGGCAACGGCAAGACAACGTTAGCTGAGGCTGTTGCATGTGAGCTAATGTACCCGCTTTTTGTTGTGCGGTATGAGACACTAGTCGGAAGTTATCTAGGGGAGACATCAAATCGCTTAAAACAAGTTCTAGACTATGTCCGAACACAACGATGTGTACTTTTTTTTGATGAGTTTGAAACTTTGGGAAAAGAGAGAGGTGATACACATGAAACAGGCGAGATTAAGAGAGTAGTCAGCTCATTGCTTCTACAAATGGACGCATTACCAGATTATGTTGTTGTAATTGCAGCCAGCAATCATCCAGAGTTACTCGACCGTGCTGTTTGGAGACGGTTTCAACTACGCATAGAACTCCCAACTCCAACTCGGGACCAGTTAGCTCAGTTTATTGGCTCAATTTGTGATAGGACTAATGTAAACCTTGGCTACGCACCATCGACATTAGCCAAGAGTCTACTAGGCTCAAATTTTTCGGATGTGGAAGAGTTTTGCCTTGGCATAGTCAGGCGTGCTGTGCTAGAAAATAAAGTAGGTAATGCAAAGAGCATTACAAATGTCTGGCTCGAACAATGGAAAAAAAGGTTGGCCCCTACAACTACGTAGTCGAAGCAAAACAAGGAAGATAGAATATGGCAGGCAATCTCCCGTTACTTGTTTTTCCAAAGGCTAAGAATATTAAGCCTCCAAAAGGTAACGGGTTCCCAATAACCCAGCCGTCCTTTCCTCCTCACCAAAAACAAGTCCAAAGACTTACCTCTCAATTTACACAGATCCGGAACGATTTCAGCCTTTACAAGGCATCGATGAGTAACGTTGTCTCAGGCCTTGAGCCAGAGGCAGTGTTAGTAATTGAAATTGCAGGAAAAATAGAAGATTTTAAGCAGGCTATTGAAGCGGCCGGTCTTGAGTGGTTAGGTGAATGGGACCTTGACGATATAGAGCCAGACGAAGACTTCTATATTCTCGACAAGAATAAGAAGAAGACCGCTAGGATGGTTCCGCGTCGTTTATTTTTGTCATTAGTAAATGAAGCAGCTCTAAACCGTCTCTTATCGTTATGGACAACTTGGCAATCAAGAGGCACCTTACCAATAGGCCAAACAAAATGGCGGGACGTTTTTAGCCGCATAATCAATCTACGTAGATGGGGTATAGAGGAAACCTTAAGTGAAACAGGCATGCTGGAAAGATGGGAGCAATATCTCGACATAATATTTCCTGAGCAAAAAGTTAGTTTCCAAATAGAGTTGTTTTATAGGAAAAATCAAGATCGCAGACGTTTAAACGAAAGAATTATTTCTTCTCTTTTAAAAAAAATTGGCGGAGGCCTAATAGCTCCACCTATAGATATCCCTGAAATTTACTTTCACGCTCTAAAAGCAGAAGTTCCAGCCAATCAGATAAAAAAACTACTAGAAGAAACAAACAGCCCAGACAAACAGGTGGATATAGAGTTATTTATTTTTGCAGGAATAATGTACTTTCGCCCTACAGGACAACAGCTTGCCTCTGTTGAAAGTGCCGAGGGCATACATGGGAGCATATCTAAATCAAAGTGCAACTTACCTCCTATTTCAGCCATTATAGATGGTGTACCTAACCTCAAGCATGAGGCCCTATCAGAAAACTTACTCCTTGATGACCCTGATAACTTACAGGCACTCTATCAACCAGGAGAAAGAAAGCATGGCACCTCCATCGCATCGTTGGTTATCTATGGTGAACTAGATCAGCCTTCTTCAGAACAGCTACAGCGAAAAGTTCTTTTACACCCAATAATGCAACCCACCCCTGACAGGAGAAGCGAGTACGTTCCTGAAGATATATTTATCGAAGATAAAATCCATATTGCGGTACGTAGAATGATAGAGGGGATCAACAATGAACCTCCTATATCTCCGGACATAAAAATTATAAACTTTTCTATTGGGGACCTTTCACGACCGTTTACACACACACCAAGTCCGTTGGCAAGACTATTTGACTGGCTGGCTTGGAAATATCGGATTTTATTTTGTATTAGCGCTGGAAATTTTGTTGGTGATATTCCAATTGACATCGAAAGCTTCAATAAGCTTACAACAGAAAAAAAGCAACTAGCCACGCTTAAAGCAATAGAAACACAGCTTTCAGAGAGACGCTTACTATCACCAGCAGAATCGATAAATGCTCTTACTGTTGGAGCTCTACATTTTGACTACTCTGGTGAGTATGAGCCTTCTGGGCGGATAGACCTTTTCCCAGACACAATTATAGTTAGCCCAGCTTCGAGATTAGGCCACGGGTTTAGACGATCTATCAAACCAGATGTGTTATTTCCGGGCGGTAGGCAATTATATATGAGCTCGTATCATGGAAAGCTATCAATTCCCCCTACTCAAAAAGCACCAGGACAAAAGGTAGCCTGGGATAGCAGCACTATTGGTGAGACATCAAGATATCTCTATACCTGTGGCACAAGTAATTCAACAGCCTTAGCTACTCGAGGAGGCACTCTTTTATATGAGGTGATTCAAAGCTTGAAAAGCGATTATGACAATCAAATTAAGGAAGATCTTATATCTGTCTTAATAAAAGCTTTATTAGTTCATGGTGCCTGCCATGACAAGGTATCTAAGTCATCACTTTTAAAAGCTTATAAAACAAAGTCAAATTCCAGGAAAATTAAAGAAATTATTTCTCGCTACATTGGTTATGGCACAGTAGATATTTTACGAGTTCTCTCTTGCACGGAGCAAAGAGGCACTGTAATTGGTTGCGGCGAAATAGGAGAGAAAGAGATACATGAATATAGTTTCCCACTTCCCCCTTCTATGGCGAACAGAAAGGACTGGAGAAGGCTGATCGTGACTCTTGCTTGGTTTTCGCCGATTAATACTAATCACCGTAACTTGAGGGAAGCCAAGTTAGAGCTATCCCCCGGAAGGACAAACTGGTCAGGAGTTCCTTTAGCAGTATCGCGTCAAGATACGGACCATAACCAAGTACAACGAGGCACTGTACAACATGAAGTTTTAGAAGGTGAGGAAGTTACGAAAGAATATCACGATGGCGAGAACATTCGCCTCCAAGTATTGTGTAAAGCTGATGCGACTAATTCCCTTGATGAAAAGATTCCTTACGGGATCGCCGTAACTCTTGAAGTAAAAGAAGGTGTAAATATTCCTATATATCAAGAGCTGAAGGCCAAAATCCGGCCTCGCATAGCGCCAAGAAGTAACTGACATCAAACCTCGAAGACCACCGGCGCGTTTTCCGGTTGAAAGCGGTGGTTGGCGATGCTGGCGTTGATATAGGTACAGCCGCCTTTTTCAACAACGCCATAGCTTTCATGGATGTGTCCGCACACGTGGAAGCGGGGGCGAATGCGCGTGATGGCGTGGGCCAGTTCCTCGCAGCCCACGCTCAGGCCGCCGACGGTCTGATCATGAACGCCGAAGGCCGGGCCGTGGGTAATCAACACATCCGTGTCTGCGTCTATCAGATCCCACTTGGCTTTCAGTTCCCGCCCCCGCTGCAAGTTAAACGCCCAGTTGTGGAAAAAGGGTTGCCAGGGAGAGCCGTAAAACTTGACGCCATCGATGGTGACCGCCTCGTCCTGCAAATACACTGCATTGGTCAACAGGGCGCGGCAGGCTTCTTCTTCCCGCGCGAAACA
Source organism: Hahella sp. KA22 (assembly GCF_004135205.1). Taxonomy (NCBI): domain Bacteria; kingdom Pseudomonadati; phylum Pseudomonadota; class Gammaproteobacteria; order Oceanospirillales; family Hahellaceae; genus Hahella; species Hahella sp. KA22. The sequence goes on from NZ_CP035490.1 coordinate 6,889,242, forward strand.
CCAGTCATGATTACCTGCAATGACGATTTTCACCCGATGAGGCAAAGCGCCGAGAAAGGCGTTAAACGCCGAGACTTCTCTTAATTTGCCCTGCCCGAATATATCTCCTGCATGAATCAGCACATCCCCGTCAGGAATGTCGATTTTGTCATACATGCCATGGGTATCGCTGATGGCGACGCACTTCATCTGAATCATCCTTCTCCGATTGTAACTGCCAGTCCGGCATCATACCCAAAGACCCAGGATGAAAACGACCGCTTTGTCGCAGTTCGCGATTCACCCCTGGCGTTATAGCGAGGCGGCGGCTCTGGCGGCCTGATCGTAGACGCCGGTCAGGGTGCGCAATACTCGTGCGACTTCGCCGATTTCTTCATTGCTGATGCCGGTGGTGAGCAGCGTGTCCACCAGACAGTCATTACGCACTTCCCGGTACTTTAGGCAGAGTTCCGCGCCGCTTTCCGTGGCGGAGTAAAAGGTTTCCTTGCCGACTTTCTCACTGGTCACCAGACCCATTTTCGCCAGCTTGCGCAGGGAGTAAGACACAGTGTGAGTGTCGTCGATATGCAGAATGAAACAGATGTCGGCGATGCGCTTGGGACGCTCGCGGTGATACACGTTATGCAGCACCAGGATATCGATGGTGCTGAGCTCTTTATTGCCTGCCGCGGACATGCAGTGCACCAACCAGCGTTGGAATGTGTTTTCAGCCATTATCAATGCGTACTCAAACTCGCTGAGCTCAACGCTGCGCTCATTGAGCAGGTGGCTGGAGGAGACGATTCTTGATTTTGTCATGGTGTGTGTTGTTTCCTTCTTGGTCGCGCCAATGTGGGCCAGAGCATACTTTCGGCGCAGGGCAAAGTCTAATCCCACCGCCGAAAGCCGCTCCGTCAGGCGTTGTCTAGTCCTTTTGCGACTCGCCGAAACCACCGCCTCCGGGGGTTTCAATCTGCAGGCGATCTCCCGCTTCCAGTTGCAGGCTGACCTGGGCTCCCAGAGACTGGACATCGCCACTGCGACGAATCACCCGGTTCACGCCCACTTGTCCGGGCTTGCCGCCGGATGCGCCATAGGGCGCCACTTCCCGTCGATTGGAAAGAATGCTCACCTGCATGGGCTTGAGGAATCGCAAGCTGCGACATACACCGTCACCGCCGCGATGCTGGCCATCGCCGCCAGATCCGCGCCGCACCTTGAACTCCTCCAGCAATACCGGGAAACGCCACTCAAGCACTTCCGGGTCAGTCAGACGCGAGTTGGTCATGTGCGTATGCACCGGCCCTGCGCCATCAGCGCTGGCCGTCGCGCCGTCGCCGCCGCAGATAGTCTCGTAATACTGGAACTCTTCATCGCCCCAAGTCAGGTTGTTCATCGTGCCCTGGGCAGCGCCTTTCACGCCCAACGCGCCAAACAATGCATCCACCACCAGCTGGGAGACCTCAACATTGCCCGCTACGACTGCCGCGGGATAACAAGGATTCAGCATGGAGCCTTCCGGAACAACAATCTGCAATGGCCGCAGGCAGCCTCCGTTGAGCGGAATCTGGTCATTGACCAGACAGCGGAACACATACAGCACCGCCGCATGCACCACCGCCAGCGGCGCATTGTAATTACGCGGGTGCTGCGGACTGGAGCCGGTGAAATCCACCGTCGCCGCGCGCTGGTCGCGGTCCACCTGGATTTTCACTTGCACCTTATGACCGTCGTCCATGGCGTATTCGAATTCGCCATCTGACAACACATCAATGACCCGGCGCACGCACTCTTCCGCATTTTCCTGCACGTGCTTCATGTAAGCCTGAACCACTTCCAGGCCATACTGGGACACCACTTTCTGCAGCGCCTGCACTCCCGCCTCACACGCCGCCACCTGGGCGCGCAGATCCGCAATCGTGAACTCGATATTGCGCGCGGGATGAGGACCGGACAGGAACAGGTCCCGAGTCACTTTCTCCTGGAAGACGCCTGCATCCACCAGTTTGACGTTATCCAGCAGAATGCCTTCTTCATCTATATGACTGGAATCCGACGGCATGGAGCCCGGAGCCACGCCGCCCACATCCGCATGATGTCCCCGTGACGCTACGTAGAAACAGATGTTTTCCCCAGCGCTGTCGAACACAGGCTTGATGACGGTGATATCCGGCAAGTGAGTGCCGCCGTTATAAGGATCATTCAGCATGAACACGTCGCCGGGACGCATGGTTCCGGCATTGCGCGCCATTACTGTCTTGATGCTGTGGCTCATAGAACCCAGATGCACCGGCATGTGCGGCGCATTGGCTACCAGTTCGCCTTCTGAGTCAAAAATCGCGCAGGAGAAATCCAGTCGCTCTTTGATGTTTACCGACACCGCGGTGTTTTGCAGCACCAGCCCCATTTGTTCTGCGATGAACATGTACAGGTTATTGAAGATCTCCAGCATCACCGGGTCGGCGTCAGTGCCTATCGAATGGCGCTGCGGACGCGCGGCGACGCGCTCCAACACTACGTCATTGCGATCCGTCAGCTGCGCACGCCAGCCTGGCTCCACTACGATCGCGCCGATTTTCTCCACAATCACCGCAGGGCCATCAATGGCGCGTCCCTGGGGAATATTCTCACGCACATAAAAAGGAGCCTGATACTGCTCGCCGCCCGTCGTCAGCGGCAGGACTTTATCCGGGGTCAACTCACCGCCCTGACAGGGCGCAGTCGCCGCCACTTGCGCATCGCCGCGCCCGGAGACTTCTACTTGCACCGCCTCCACCATGAGCGTTTTATCGGCGACGACAAACCCGAAGCGCTTCTCATGCTCAATAGAAAACGCCTGACGTACGGCATCCACTGCGTCCAGCGCCACCAGAATGGAGGTGTCGGAACCTTGATACTTAATATGCAGCCGCGCGGAGGACTCAATGCGCGCCGCCGGCACTCGTTGTTCCGTTAGCCTGGCGGCGGCGTCCTGGGTCATGCGCTCGACCAGGGGCGTCAACTCAGCAATCAACGCGTCCGACAGGGGCTTCTCCACCGTGGTTTCCGCTATTTCCCGCACATCCGCCAGTCCCATGCCGAAGGCGGATAAAACGCCGGCGTAGGGATGCAGAAATACCCGCTTCATTCCTAAGGCGTCCGCCACCAGACAAGCATGCTGCCCGCCGGCGCCGCCAAAGCAGCAGAGGGTGTAGTCCTGCACATCATAGCCGCGCTGAGTGGAAATATGCTTGATGGCGTGCGCCATGTTATCCACCGCAATCGCCAGGAAGCCTTCTGCCACCTGCTCCGGCGTACGCGTATCGCCGGTCTGTTCCTGAATCTGCTGGGCCAGCGCCGCAAATTTTTCCCGTACGCATTCTGCGTCCAGCGACTGATTGGCTTCAGGACCAAACACTTTCGGGAAATAATCCGCCTGCAGTTTGCCAAGCATGACGTTGCAGTCGGTCACCGTCAGAGGACCGCCATTGCGATAACAGGCTGGCCCAGGATAAGCGCCGGCGGATTCCGGTCCTACGCGATAACGCGAGCCGTCAAATTTCAGCACCGAGCCGCCGCCCGCCGCCACCGTATGAATCGACATCATCGGTGTTTGCAGGCGGAAACCGGCCACTTCCGTTTCGAAGCTGCGCTCATATTCGCCGCGGTAATGGCACACATCCGTGGACGTACCGCCCATATCGAAACCGATCAACTGGTCGAAGCCCGCCGCTTCAGCGGTTTTCACCATGCCCACCACGCCGCCGGCGGGACCGGACAAGATAGCGTCTTTGCCATTGAATACGCGGGCGTCGGTCAATCCGCCGTTGGACTGCATGAACATCAAGCGTCCCGGCTCGCTGGCCATAGAGCCCAGTTGTCCAGACACCTGATTAACATAGCGTTTAAGAATCGGCGACAGATACGCATCCACCACCGTGGTGTCGCCCCGACTGACGATTTTCATCAGTGGACTCAACTCACTGCTCACCGACACCTGGGTAAAACCGATATCCCGGGCCAGCTGCGCGACTGTGCTTTCATGCTCGCGGAACGCGTAACTGTGCATGAACACAATAGCGCAGGAGCGCAGGCCACGTTCGTATGCCGCGCGCAACGATTTTTCCGCGCCCGCCACATCAAGCGGAGTCAGCACTTCGCCTTGCGCATTGATGCGTTCATTCACTTCCGCCACTTCGGCGTAGATCATGTCCGGCAAACGAATATCCAGAGCGAACAGGTCCGGACGCGTTTGATAGCCAATGCGCAGAACGTCGGCGAAGCCTTTGCTCACCACCAGCAAGGCTGGTTCGCCTTTGTGCTCCAGTAACGCATTGGTGGCCACCGTGGTGCCCATTTTGATTTCTTCGATATCCTGCTCAGGCACTCGCGCGCCACGGGGCACGCCCATGAGTACGCGCACGCCCTCCAGCACCGCGTCAGGGTATTGCGCCGGGTTCTCGGAAAGCAGTTTATGAGTGATCAATTCTCCCGCCGGATTCCGCGCCACAATGTCTGTAAACGTGCCGCCCCGGTCCACCCAGAAACGCCATTTACCCGTACCCGCCGTGTTTGTATTCTGTGTTGTCATTATGTCTGTCACCTCAAAAAATCTCTAAACCCGCTCAGCCGCGACTGCTCAGCGTCTGCGGCAGCCACAACGCAATTTCCGGATACTTGCTGAGCAGCGCCACCGCCGCCACCAGGATCAGGAAAAACGGCGTCGCATAGCGGGCCACTCTGAAAATATCCCTGCCGGTCAGGGATTGGATAACAAACAGATTGAAGCCGACCGGCGGCGTGATCTGCGACATTTCCACCACCAGCACCAAATAGATGCCGAACCAGACCAAATCGAATCCGGCCTTTTCCGCCAATGGCAGAATGACCGACGTCGTCAGCACCACGACGGAAATTCCATCGAGAAAGCAGCCGAGCAGAATGAAGAAGAATGTCAGCGCGACGATCAGCAACGCCGGCGACAATTGCAGGCCGCCGATGAATTCAGCCAGCTCACGTGGAATGCCGGTGAACGCCATAGCGACAGTAAGAAAAGAAGCGCCTGCGAGAATAAAGGTGATCATGCAGGAGGTGCACACCGCTCCAATCAGGCTGCGTTTGAACATATCCCAACTCAGCGACCCGGTCAGGGCCGTCAACGCCAACGACCCAAGCACGCCGAGAGTAGCCGCTTCCGTGGCGGTGGCGACGCCCGCGTAGATAGAGCCGATGACGAAGCCGATCAGCAAGGTGACCGGCAGCAATCGCTTCAAGGCGGTCAGCTTGGTTTTCAAATCGGTTCCGCCTTCCGCCGCCGGTACTTTATCTCGGTTCAACAAAGACCAGATCGCCGTATAGCCCATAAACAGGCAGATGAGCATCAGGCCGGGAATCGCTCCCGCCATGAACAGGCGGTCAATGGACACTTCCGCCGCGACGCCATACACGATCAAAATAATCGAGGGCGGAATCAACAGTCCCAAAGTGCCAGAGCCGGCCAGCGTGCCGATGGCCATGGTCTCGTCATAACCGCGCTTTTTCAGTTCCGGCAGACTCATCTTTCCGACCGTGGCGGTGGTGGCGGCAGAGGAACCGGACACCGCAGCGAAAATGCCGCATCCCAGAATATTCACATGCAACAGTCCGCCAGGCAGACGCCGCAGCCAGGGCGCAAGGCCTTCGAACAGATCCTCCGACAGCCGGGTTCGGAACAGTATTTCCCCCATCCAGACAAAGAGAGGCAGGGCGGACAATGTCCAATTGGAAGAAGCGCCCCAGGTGGTGTTCGCCATGATGGCGCCAATCTGCGCGTTGTCGTTAAACAGCATGGCGACAAAAGCCACCGTGAACAGGGTTGCGCCAACCCAGAAGCCAAACGCCAGGAAGGTGAATAACACCCCCATCAGCACAAGCGTTAATTGCAAGGTATCCATCAACACTTACTCCGCCGCCGCTTCGCCGGCTTCCTGAGCCGCTACGTAGCTGGGTTTACGTTTAAGCAGGGCGGTGATCCAGTCGTCCAGCACAGCGATAAAAAACAAAGCCAGCCCCGCCAACATCACGCTTTGCGGCATCCATAAAGGAACCGCGATGTAGCCCGAGCTGACGTCGTTGAATTCATAGGTTTCCAACACAAAGGCGCCGACCGCATAGGTGATGAAGCCGACCAGAATCAGCAACGCGGTCAGGTTAAAAAGCTCCACGTAACGTTGCGCGACGCCCTTTACCTGCCGGGTGAGAAAAGTCACGCGGATATGGCTGTTGTGGCGAAAACTGTACGCCAGGGCGAAAAAGGTGGCCGAGGCCAGGAAGTAACCAACGAAATCTTCAACGGAAGGAACAATCAGACCAAACCAGCGTCCCACTATCTGCATCGTCATCAACAGACAGATCAGCACCATACTGACGGACGCCAGGACGAGGCCGGACTTATACAGGCAGTCGAGCGTATATCTCAGCATTTTCATCATCCACAGCGTTTATGGGTTTTATTTTTATTGGGTGTGGCGGACTCAGACGAGCCCGCCCAAAGAACAGGCGCTAAAAATGTTAGCCGCCATTGAGTCCTTTCACGATTTCAACGCCTTCAGCGCCGACTTCGTCCTGCCATTCCTTCGCCATGGTCTGACCGACTTTGCTGAACTCACTGATAAACGCCTGCGTGGGTTCAGTCACATTCATGCCATGCTTGGCCAGGTCAGCCGTTTTCTCAGTGGTTTCCTGCTCCGCCATTTTCCAGCCGCGCTCTTCCGCCACTTTGGCCGCTTGCAGCACTGCATCCTGTTGTTCCTTGCTCAGACGTTTGAAGGAACGCAGATTCACGAACACCATGTTCTTGGGAATCCAGGCGCGGCTATCCATGTAATAACGGGAAAAATCCCAGGCCTGACTGGAAACGCCAGTCGTAGGAGAGGTCACCATGGCGTCGATAATGCCGGTGCTGAACGCCTGTGGAATTTCCGGAGTCTGTACGGTGGTGGGCGTCGCGCCCAAAAGCACGGACAAGCGCGAAGTGGATGGGCTGTATGCGCGCATTTTCAGACCTTTCAGGTCATCGATAGCGCCCAGTTTATCTTTGGTGTAAATGCCCTGGGGCGGCCAGGGTACGCTGAAAAGCAGCTTAAGTCCCTGCTTCTCCAGTTTCTTTTCAATATGTGGGCGACTCGCGTCATAGAGTTTCTTGGCGCCGTCGAAGCTGGTCACCAGAAATGGAATGTTATCGACTTTATAGATGGGATCGTCATTGCCCAGCAGCCCCATGAAGACTTCGCCTATGGGAGCCTGTCCAGTGCGCACGGCGCGGAAAATTTCAGGATGTTTAAACAGGGAAGCGCCGGAGTGGACCACGATTTTCAGGTCGCCGCCAGTGGCTTTTTCAATATCCGCCGCAAATTCACGAATGTTCTGCGTGTGATGAGTCCCGTCCGCGTAGGGGGTAGGCATGTCCCACTTAGTGGCGGCGAAGCCAGTGGATGCGGACAACGAAAGCAGAAAGGATAAACAGAGTCTTCTTATTCTCATTGGGTTTGCACCTCTTGTTGGTTCAGGGAGACCTGAATTGCTATCGAAGGATCATATTTACATAAAAAATCCTTTTTGAATACATTTTGTATTCATTTTGCATTCAATAGAATTTTATCCGCCCAAAGACGAACATTTAACCTATTGATACGAATGGAGTCTCACGCAGAACGCCCATGAAAATAAAGACGGGCGAATAAAAAGAGGAAACAACAGGCGAAAAAAAACCGCCTTGCGGCGGTTTCTTTTGCTACGGAGGAGCGCTTACTGGCTTTGGCTCACAATAAACTCAACCGTGGCTTTAATCTCATCGTCAGTACAGTCATTACAGGTGCCGCGTGGAGGCATGCTTCTGATGCCGTTGATCGCATGGTTCACCAGGGTATCGATGCCCTGCTCAATACGTGGAGCCCATGCCGCCACGTCGCCTTTCTTAGGCGCGCCGGCGACGCCAGTGTCGTGACAGGCGAAACATTTACCGCCGTAGATATCAGCCGGTTCACGTGGGCCGGACGGCGCAGCGGCAGCTACAGCGGACTGAGCGGCTTTACATTCCTGACCTTCAACGCACACTTCTCCGACAGGTTTGATGCGTTCTGCAATCTTCTCTTCAGCTGGAGTTAATGACCACACAGTGCCCGCAAACACCATCGCCAACATTGCGGTAATCGCTTTCACGGTTGTCTTCACGACCCATCCTCATCAGCAGCTTAAAATTATTAATGGCGCATTATAACGGCATCGCCGCAGAAATAAAGCAGAGGCTCCGGGTTATCAAGGGGCCTGCGGCGCGCATTTTGATCCATGACAGTTCCCGGGCGAAAGCCTGAAAACGCGCCTATCGCCCGCCCCGACGCGCTTTTCTGATTACATTTTACGACTCGGGACGAAAAGTGGATTCGCCATGACGGCCCCGCTATAATGCCCGACGCGCTTAACCGGGCGCACTTGTTCGCGCTCACAAGGCTCGAGCCTACCCCGACGCCAAAAGCGGAGGGGCCGCGCTTATTATCCTCAGCGCAGACTCCAATCCAGCAACGTCATGGTAACGCTGATGCGCCTCGCTCCTTATAGACGCCACCTCATCATCACAGAATTCGTCGCCCTCGCCGCGTTGATCGGCTCTATGTATCTGTTCGCCCAAATGGCGAAACAAGGCGAAGTGGTCTCCCCCGGACTTTGGCTGATACCTATTATTTCCAGCTTTCTGGTGATTTCAGGTTTTTGCGGCAATCTTTATATCCGCTGGGTGGAGAGCATCGGTCAGACGGAAGAGCAAGCATCTGGCGGGAAGCCTGTTCAGCGAGTGTTCATATATCTGCTGATAGCCTCTTTATATATCATCTGGTTTATGGCGGTGGTTCAAGCATGGTCCTCTCATCAGGCGTTAAGCGCCTCTTCCTAGCACTATTACTTTGTTCTGTGTCCGCTTCCAGCTGGGCGTTGCGATGCGGCAAAGATCTGGTTTCGGAGTCAGATCTGGATTACGAAGTTCAGGCCAAATGCGGCCAGCCGGACGACATCAGTCTGATCGGTTATGGGCTGACGGACGATAAAACCCGGGAGTTTAAAATTGAGCGCTGGATTTATCTGCAGCCGAACAAGACGCTGTTCATCCTGCGCTTTGAAGCCGGCAAGCTGGTGGATATTTCCTGGAAACGCGCTCCCTGATCTATTCAGGACGGGTCACGCATAAAATAAAAGGCCGGCGCTCCGAAGAACGCCGGCCTTTTCTGTATCTGACTTTTTACCGCTAGCTCAGCCGAATCAGATACTGTCGATTTTCGCCAGCAATTCCGCAGTCTTCGCTTCCATCAACGCCTGATCCCCACGAGATTCCACATTCAAGCGCACCAGAGGCTCGGTGTTGGACATACGCAGGTTAAAACGCCAGTCATCGAATTCCACGCTCAGGCCATCCACGAAGTTCACGGATTTCGCCTCAGGCGCGTATTCATCTTCGATTGCTTTCAACACTTTGCCCGCATCTTCCAGGGTACGGTTGATTTCGCCACTGGCCGGATACTTTTTCATGCGATCATCAATCAGGCTGGACAGCGACTTGCCGGTAGCGCTGATCAGGTCCGCCACCATCAACCAGGGAATCATTCCAGAGTCACAGTAAGCGAAATCACGGAAATAGTGGTGCGCGCTCATCTCGCCGCCGTACACAGCGTCTTCATCACGCATGCGTTGCTTGATGAAAGCATGGCCGGTTTTGCTCTGAATAGCCTTACCGCCCGCCGCTTCGACCACGTCGATGGTATTCCACACCAGACGCGGATCGTGGATGATGCCAGCGCCAGGATGCTTGCTCAGCAATTGTTCCGCCAGTAGGCCTACGATGTAGTAACCTTCAATGAAGCGTCCGGTTTCATCAAACAGGAAGCAGCGGTCATAGTCGCCGTCCCAGGCCACGCCAAAATCAGCGCCGGATTCCAGCAGCGCAGAGCGGGTGCTGTCGCGGTTTTCCATCAACAGAGGGTTAGGCACCCCATGCGGGAAGTGGCCGTCTGGCTCGTGATGCACTTTGACGAAAGTGAACGGCAGGTGTTTTTCCAGCTCGTCAATCACCAAGCCCGCACCGCCGTTGCCCGCGTTGACCACGACCTTCATTGGCTTCAACGCGGAAGCGTCGACATAGGTCAGCAGATGCTGGATATAGGCTTCCAGGGTGTCTAGTTTGTGATAGGAACCTGGCTTCTCGGCGTCTTTGAATTCGCCCGGCACTTTGCCTTTGATATCCAGCAGGCCGGTATCAGAGCTGATTGGGCGGGAGTCCACGCCAACCAGCTTCATGCCATTGTAATCCTGAGGGTTGTGGCTGGCGGTAACCATGATGCCGCCGTCCATTTTGTGATAGAAAGTCGCGAAGTACACCTGCTCTGTACCGCACAGCCCGATGTCGTAAACATCGGCGCCGGCCGCCATCAACCCCTTGCTCAGGGCTTCAGCCATCGCGGGGCTGGACAGGCGGATGTCATAGCCAACCACTACTTTCTTAGCTCCGGTCACCTCAACATAGGCGCGGCCAATCCGTTCCGCGATATCGTTATTCAGCTGGTCAGGCACGCGGCCTCTGATGTCATAGGCTTTGAAACAGCTAAGATCCATGAATGCGTTACTCCAGTATGTGTCTGTAAATATGGACTGCAATGAATATAAGTCGATTGTAAAGTGGATATCGGGCCGTTGCACTGCGCCAAAAGGAATATATTTCCGCCGAGGAAATACTCCATAAACCTCATTCATGCAGGCATTCGAAGCGTTGCGTGCAGTCGCCGCCGCAGTAGGTCAGGATAAGGTCGATACAGCTGTTGGCGGCGGCGCGTACACTCTCCGCGGCCATGTCGGCATGCCCCTGAAAAATCAATAACATCCTACGGCTCGACGGCTGTAGACAAGTCTCCCTGGATTGTCGGCAATCCATCCTGCACAGCACCCGGTCAGCAGCGTCCAGGTAGGCAAACTCCCCTACTGGCGTTCGCGCCTGATCCTCACTCCCCAAGGGAGCGAACATCTCTATACCCCGGGTGATATCCAGGCGCACGTCGCCATCCAGCCTGTCGATATCATGAGCGCCAATGGAAATTCTTCGCTCCAAAGACATCAGGTTGTAGATATCCACCACAGGGCTGATTAACGGAATATCGCCATTGCGCCGCAGGGTTCCGATCAGGTTTTCCACAGAGACCGGGAAGCGTTTCCAGGATCGCGCCACCGACTCCTTTAACCGACGATAGCCGCCAATATGGGGGTCAGAGTCCAGATCACAACCCCGATACATCGCCAGCGCCTGCGCCAATTTCACTTTTCTTAGCGCATGCAGATAAGGCGTGTAGTCCCTGTTTTCACATCCTCTAACGCCACAGCGACCACCTGCAAACCTAAGTGCGCGGCGGCGCGGGTCATCTGAAAATCAACCATCCCTAGACTCCTTGTTGCTGGGCGTGGGTCAACGCGACGGTTGACTGGCGCAGGCTAAAAAAAGGCAGGGGAAAACAAGCCCGCCCTGCCTGATCGCTTCAATCGTCCCGGCGTTTGATATAGACTTTTTTCTGCGCGAGCCTTGTGGAGGCGACACGCAGCGCCGCATATACCATCGCTCCTAACGCCAAAGCTGCGAGGATGGAGGCGTCGGGGCTATCGGCAAAGATGAAAGAGGCCGTTGCGTCTTGCCAAGTACTAACCAGACCTGATTGCATTGTCCACTCCTACTATTACGGTAGTGTTTTAAGCTCAGTAAAAAGCACCCATCCCTCAGCGCGCCGATCCACAGCATCAATGACAGGCTTCTATAATCGTTCAGCATAAAATATGCCACGCCCTAAACTGCTGATTTAACGTAAGAACCATCAGCCTGATAAGTCACGGGCATCGTTGTTGACGCCCTTATTCGCGCCACTCAAGCGTCTGACCATTATCAAAGTGGTGCATAAATACGCATAAATAAAAGAAGGGGGTGATCTACAACCAGATCCAACGGCCATAACAACGCATGGCCAGAATCTTCGCCATGGATCGGAATAAAAGAAGAGAAATCAAGAAAAATCGCGTCAAACGCGATTCAGACATAGACAGAAAACGACAATCTACCTATCATATGCACCCTGTTTTGTTGAGTCTCGAAGGGACTCCACATTACAACCTGCCCTAAAGCGCCCGTAGCTCAGCTGGATAGAGCGTTGCCCTCCGGAGGCAAAGGTCAGAGGTTCGAATCCTCTCGGGCGCGCCATTTTCTCCTCCTCTTTTATTAAACGTCTGTACTGACTCCATCACCGCATTTCTTATCTCAGATGCGCTCTTGCGTCTGCCCTGGCGCTCGCAACATGCTGTACAAAGTGAGTTCATTTTTTATTTTTGCTTCCTTAAACACCCGAAAGCCAAACCGGAGATAAAAGCTGATCGTCTCTTTTGAGCACTCAAGATATGCCGATATGCCCTGTTGATCGCAATGCTGCAAAACCGGCTGTATCAATCCCGTCGCAAGCCCCCTTCCTTGCACGGCGGGTTTAGCGCCAACCATAAAAAGGTACCAGTGCGCATACTTGGGGCGATTTTTTTGCTGTACGAAGTGGAGCTGGACGATTCGCTTAGCCGCGGGCGCTAAACGATAGAGTAAGGTCGCGCAAAGTAATTCCTGATAGAAAATACTTTGCCAGCTAACGCGGGGCTGTTGCCATAGACAAACGCTCTGATGAGTATGATCCGCGTACATGGTTCGCTGTTGAATGATGACCTTCGTGATCACGGAAATAAGGGTTTGCAGTCGCGACATTCGCTTCTCATGGTCAGGAAACAAATAGACCATCGTCGGATCAGCGTAAAATGCCTCTGCTAAGCTTCCAATAATTTTCTCAGAAGCTATATGGGGTGATTGTCTGTTTTGAGCGGCCCCAGGAGGTTCCATTTTCTAAACAGCTTGTTTTGAGCTGGCCGGAGTCGCCCTGAATATATGCAAAAGGTTCAGGCGCAGTTCGGCGGGTTTTAATGGTTTATGCAGTAACTTATATCCGCTCTGCGCAGCCTCGCTGAGATGCTCCGGGGCGGTGATCAGAAGTCCTGGAATTTCACCATTCAGTAAGGCTCGAATGCTGTTGATGGCGTCAATTCCAGTAAGATTTTCCCGTAGTCGAAGGTCCGCGATAATCAGGTCAGGAATAACTCCCTTGCACAGTTCAAGCGCCTCCATCTTGGATTGGCAGCTTGATACATCGCACCCCCAGGCTGATAGCGCTTTGGTCATCGCATGTCTGATATCCGCCTCGTTATCAATGAGCAGAATCTGCTTGCCGGATAAATTCTGATTGGGGAAATAATCGATGCAAGTTTCTTGCTTCACCAAGTTCGGGTCACCCAATGGCAAACTGAATGTAAACGTAGCCCCCTGTTTCAACTGAGAGTCCACGCTTATTTCAGATCCAATTAATTGCGTCAGCCGCTTCACGATAGAGAGTCCTAGACCAAGTCCTTTAGTACGATCCCGCTCCGGATTATTGAGCTGGTAGAACTCATCAAAAATACTTTCAATTTTACCAGCAGGTATTCCCGCTCCCCTATCCGTGACGTGACGTGACGTGACGTGAATCGTTACCTCTGTTTCGTCATTGCTTTCCAGCAAAAGCTTCACTTCGCCTGCGAGTTATAACTGAATCTGGTGTTCGGCAAGTTTGAAAAGAAGCGGCGTATCTGGTTGATTTGTTGTCGCCAAACAAGTCAATCAACACATAAGACCGCTATGAACAAAAATACTGTTGTCGAGTTTTCCCGTCGAGATGAAACGAGCGATCCGTGTAGAAGTTTCAGCATTTTGAAGATCACCAATTCTTGATTCAAACCGCAGATCTTTGATTTTACTGAGATCGGAACCTCTGCGATGAATGACGACAATTTCATGACCTCTCGACAACAATGCCGCCCCCGTATGATGCCCCAGCATTCCCGTAGCGCCGATAATACCCACTTTCATCGTATATCCTCCTCTGTCATGTCAGGTCGTGTCCGTCACAAGCCTGCGTGTTGGCGAATCATCCCTAATCTCTTCTCTTCCGGAAGGCTTCGATGCAATTCAAACCCCTGTTCTGCGTCGGGTCCTGCGAGATACATGACTTTGCCTGTCTCATCAGTCGCTGCCGTGTATATAACCTCGGCAATTGTCTCAGGTGTGGAATAGTTACCGCGACGCTCACTCATTGCTGTTAGCGCTTTAGTAAGATTGGCGCTATAGGGGTTCTCTCCGTCACCGAAAGTTCGCGCCATGGAGCGACCGGCAAAATCGGTGGCCACGCCACCTGGCGCAATGGTCTTGGCGCGGATACCAAATGCAGCGAGCTCATAGGACAAAGCTTCGGTAAATCCAACCACGGCGAATTTAGTCGCGTTATAAAGAGAGAAAAAAGGAAGAGGGATAATCCCGCCTAGCGAAGCAACATTGATAATGGCGCCACTCCCCTGATTTCGCATTGTCGGCAAAACCGCCCGCGTGACTGTGAAAATGCCATCGACATTGGTCGCGAACTGGCGGCGGATTTGTTCATCACTGGCGGTTTCAAATGGTCCGAATAATCCGTAACCGGCATTATTGATGAGCGCATCAATACGTCCGAATTGATTGAGGGTTTCGGCCACAGCGGCCTCCACCGAGGCAGGGTCGGTGACATCAAGCGAAAGCACTTTAATGTTTGGATTTTGAGTCAGCTCTCCGCCATCTGCCGGTTTACGCATGGTCGCAACAACATTCCAGCCCCGTTCAGCGAACAAAACAGCGGACGCATGCCCGATTCCGCTTGAGGCGCCGGTGATCAGAACAACAGGGTTAGTTTCAGTCATCATAATATTTCCTCTTTGTCGAATATATATTCGGTTATAAGTTAAAAAAATACCTAGGATCGTATGCCATCCCAGCAGAGCTGGAAGGCAATCTCACGGGCTTCTTCGGTATCAGTGATCGAACTGGCGCGAATAAGGCGCGCAGTTTCGCGGATCGACCCGAAAAATAGCGAGCTAATAAAAAGAATCGGAATCGGTTTTAGGATTTCCTCTTTCTGCCCTTCTACAACAATCTGTATCAGTCCTTCACCATGTCGTTCGACAAAGGCGCGGCTTTCATCGCTCATGAAGGATGAACCGACAAACTGTTCCATAAAGGTCACCTTATCAAAGCGTTGCAGGCGGTGATCGAGTATCTTATTCCATACATTGCGCACTTTGCTTTTTAGCGGCAGGGTTTGGTCAATGCCAGTGGAGTAGAAGTCCAGAGCCTCTCTCTTGGCCTGACGATAGACTTCATTGAACAACGTTTCTTTGTCTGGGAAATAAACATAAAGCGTACTGGTGCCAATGCCAGCTTCTTTGGCAATCTGAGCCAGGGTCAAGCCGAAGAGTCCGCGTTCTGTCGCCAAGCGGCAGGTGGCGGTAATCACGGCTTCAAGTTTTCTCTCATCTTTAGGTTTCATAAGAGTCACTTTAGCCGAATATATATTCGGCATCAAGAAAAAAATGTATCCCTCGGGATTTGAGCTTACTCAAACCTGCTGATAGCGTCATCAGAAATGGATTTGCTGAAGTCCTTTTACTCCCAGCGTATCGCGTAGGTGGCGCAGGACTGGGTTATGGTCATCGCCGTGTTCATCCCAAACTTTCAATAGCGCCTCTTTCCAGTGTTCACCGTTTTTCAACTGCATCGCGATTAAGGCGTCCATTTGAATGAGCGACAGTGGGGCTGGCATAAAACCTCCTGAATAATTCGTATCTCAGCGACTGTATACATCCAGTCACCGGTTTTAGTTTCAGCTTTCATCATGGACGCATCCTGCGCCCTTGTCGGTACGATAACGTACAGGCGTCAGTTCGCTCGAAAACCGTGCTCATAGCTGTGTTCGTCGGCGCACAGACAGGCGCGCGCATTGGCGTAGCATCTATGGGGAAATGATGGCGCTGGGAGAATCGCAATGAGCGGTTGTAGGGCGCAATATTGTCGTGGCCAAACAGCCGCAGACAGGAACACTCCCAGCGCCAGGTTGAGTCTGAGCGTAATGAACCATCTTTTTAGCCGCTGACATTAAACAACGTCAGCCCTACTTATCGGGAGCTTCTGAACATGACATCTAAAAAACGCTTTACCATCTATTTACTGGCTATGACGTTGGCCTTTTGGGTGGGTTGTTCTACAACCTCAAACCAGGAAAGCACTGGCGAATATATCGACGACAGCGTGTTGACCGCGAAGGTAATTATGGCGGTCTTCAATGAGCCTTCGTTGAAGAGCTCGGAAATCAATGTTGAAACCTACAAAGGCATAGTCCAACTCAGCGGTTTTGTTAACTCCCAGGCGGATATCGACAAGGCCATCAAAGTTTCGGGGAATGTGGACGGGGTTAAATCTGTCAACGCGGCGATGAAACTGAAGTGATCGAATATGAGCCATTGTCTCCAGCCGGGGCTCAAGCGCTACTTTATTATTAACATGGCAATGATATTGGCATATTAATCATCAGGCGCATGGATGCGCCTGCGCGGAGGCACAGAGCCCCAACCGATAGACTTAATCCACTTCGGCGCGATTATTCCCACATGATGGCGGCGTTGTCGTCTTCGGCCGCCTTTAGCAGTTCAATGAGCGGCAGAGCCCGGTTTCTCAAACTCACTGTCGGCTCATCATCGTCATCATTTGCGGCCTCCGCGGATGGTTGTGAGAACTGCTCGCTTGCTATCGCCCTGGAAAGCCGATCTAGCGCCGCCGGTACTTCGGCGGCTGAAAGTGATCCTGGTACGGTCCCGCTATGTCCCATTATCTTGAGGAAGGTTTGTGCAATATTCCCGAATAAATTCACATTGGAATAGGCGTCTGTTTTAAAAGTTACCAGCATAAGAGGCGTCCTCACTGTTTTAATGCGCGCACTGCCAAAGAGATACTCCCCTTTTTCGCGCCGTGATGTTTCATGTAGATGTTAACTGACCTGCACAATGGCCAGCCCGCAGGTCGTCAGACTTATTTCACCCGCCTCGCCATTTCATTAAGCGGTCTTGAAGAGATGTACGCCACCGTACAGACGACAGGTCAGGGTCTGGTTAATCTGACATCCATCTCCACCAATATGAAATAGCGGCCACAGAACGGCTGAACGTCTGATAGACATCGCCCTTTAGGTGAAGCTGTTTCAATTGTGCTCACTGCGTTGAGGTCTCCTATGAATATACTTAGATTGGAACACAGCAAAACTGCCTACGCCGCCGACTTTGTTCTCTATTTCCTTACCTTCGTTGCACTGGGAATCGCACTGACATCAGTAAGCCCACGACCGCAACGCCCCGAGCTGGCGATGCTTATATTTGTTGGCCTGATGGGATGGACGCTCATTGAGTACCTGCTGCATCGTTTTGTCCTCCATGGCATGCCGCTGTTTCGCACCTGGCATGCTGAACATCATCGTCGCCCAAGGGCGCTGATCTGCGCGCCCACCATATTGAGCGCCTCTCTGATCTTCGTGCTGATCTTTCTTCCCGCCTGGATCATCAGTGATCGGTGGGGAGCCTGCGCTTTAACGTTCGGCATTGTAACCGGTTACCTCGCCTACTCTGTCACCCATCACGCCATCCACCACTGGCGTGCGAACGGGCCTTGGCTGAGACGTCGCAAACATTTACATGCAATGCACCACCAATCTGATGGCAAGTCGGTGTTTTTCGGCGTAACCAGTGTATTCTGGGATCTGGTGTTCGGCAGTGTTCCATCACGTAAACAACCTGATATGGATGCGGACGCCGGACGTCGCTGACGTCGCAACCATCAAGCTGGCGATGGCGCGCCCAGACAACAAGCGCGCGCCAGGCTATTGCCCAAGGTCCTCGGGATTCACAATCAGCACTTCCACCCGACGATTGCTGGCCCTGCCCTGAGCGGTCTCATTACTGGCGACAGGCTGCTGCTCACCATATCCCTGCGCCGAGATTTTCTGGGCGGGTATGCGTCCGATTTCAGCCAGAATACGCGCAACGACTTCCGCACGCTGACCAGACAACAGCTGATTCATATCCGTACTACCCCGGTCATCTGTATGGCCCGTCACCACAATGGCGGCTCCCGGAAATTCACGAATCGCTTCGATGATTTTATTCACCAGGATATAGTTTTCACCTTGAATCTCGCTCTCACCGGAAGGGAAATTAAAGCCGTATGCCCGTATTAACACGTTATCCAACTGCCTATACACTTCCGCCTCTTTTTGACTGAAAAGCGACTGAATAGCGATGAACTTTTCCTTAATCGCCTGATCCCGTTGCGCCGCTTTCTTTTGCTCAGTGAGGATATCCTTTTTTTCTGAGGCCATGGTCTGCGCTCTATCATTAGCTCTCTCCAATGCAACCTCTGATGAAGCATTTTTACTTAAAATACCCGCTAATTGCGCATTTAAATCTTTTACCAACTCTTTATTAGACAGATCAAATGAGGCGTCGCTCACCACGGGTGCGACGATGTTGGCTACCTGTTGTTGATACCAAATCACTTTGTCTTCCTCATTGAAATCCGATTCTTCGAAGTGAGTGATCATATCTGCGATATGCTCAGCCCGCAGCGTGTTCCAAAGCGCCTTTTGCGCGTGAACCTGCGCTCTTTCCGTATCCGTTCTATCCGCATCCAGAGTCTTTAGGGCAAGTTGATATTCTTCTTGCGCCAACGCCATGGTCTTAGGCGCCAGGTTATCAACATCTCTGCGCTTGGCGGCGGTGATGGCGTCACGGGCCTGATCCACGATATTGCCTTTCAAAGCGGCCAACTCCGCTTTCGAGTACAGCCTGGCTATATCTGCGCGCCCAGCTTTGGCTTCTTCCAGATTACCTTTTTCGATCAGCCCAGTGAGCTTGACCATGCCGCTTTCAGCCTGGCGAAAGATGTCCGGGGTCACTTTATCTGCATTAGCCGTTAAGGCTTTCTTGCGTGCGGCAAACACCTCATCCAGATGATAGGCCGCAAGTTGCGCGTTTTCCCTGGCTGAGCCCAGCGCCGCCAGTCCCTGCCTGGCGATACTGTCCGCTTTGGAATCGCCTGCTTTTCCCCGATCAAGAGCGTCCTGATAAGACTTGGACGCCATACTAAAACGCTGCGGAGACAATACGTTCAAATCGTCAGTTCGCCCTTGCGTCAACTGTGCGTTTAGTTCAGGTAGAACGGGATATTGTTGGTATGCGGCTTGGTCGCTGAGCAGTGTACGGCTTGCGCAGCTCGCCAGTCCTATGGTTAATGTGGTCACAGAAAGAAATGCAGTTACTCTTTTCATGTCAGAGTCTCCATTTTAAGGGTGGGGGCGACTGCCTTGCGCCTCGTACATAATCGCTATTCGATAAGCATGCTTCTTATGTCGGCGTCAGGTTTGGTTTGCCGTCAGCATCTTGTTTAGTCACAGACAAAAAAGCGCAGGTTCCTACAGAACGCCGCCAGAGTTCAGTGCTGAGAGGTAACCGCCTGCGTTCTGGAAAGCGTTCCTTGAACAGGGTGGGAGGAGCAGAGTTTTCTTGCCCAGGTATTCGGCATCTAATGTCTCATGACGACATCGGGATCAAAGGTCAGGCCTTTCGTCTCTACCTTTTTTACCCCGCGCACGCTCTTGGCGGCTTTCACTGCTGCTATTTGTTCACCGGCGCTGTGCAAGTGGCCGGTTAACGTCACCACACTGTCTTTAGTGCACACTCCGACGCTGAGTCCGGGCGACTTTTTGTCGAGAAACAACGAGGATTTAACCTTCATGGTTATCCAGCTGTCTTTAATGAAGCTGTTAGCCTCTTTTGTCGAGCTTTCTGAGTTTGCGGCCGCCGTTGGCGAAGCGTCTTCGGCCTCAACTTTATTTTTGTCCATGTCTGCACCTCCTGTTACCTGTTTCACATTGGAAAGACGAGCATATACTCGAGAATGACGGTAGTCGGTGCGCTACCGCACTGACCTGTATGTGAGACAGGGCCTGACATGTGCAGGCCCTGTCGTTGCAGGCAAATAGAAGGATGCTATTTGCCTGCCGGATTAATATACTGCGGTTTCACCGCCCCTCGTCCGCAACGACGGCTGGCGCCCGATTCTGACGATCTCACCTCACCACACAGGATGGCGTATTTCGGTATGAAGCGATACAAGATCGGGCATGAGACAACCTATTCCTTCTCCGGCTTGGTACAGTTGTACCCGCATACACTGCGGCTGCGCCCCAGAGAGGGTCATGAATTGCGGATTGAGTCCTCCAGGCTGGATATATCCCCTCCTGCGACCCTGCGCTGGCATCGTGACGTGGAGGGAAATTCCGTTTCCGTCGCCAGTTTTATCGACAAAGTGAAACGGTTGAGAATATACAGCGAAGTCCTCATACAGAAATACGATCTCGCTCCCCTTGATTTCCTGGTGGCGGACTACGCCGTCGACTATCCATTTCACTATTTGGATGAAGACAGAGCGGTGCTCGCCCCCTACATCGATGACGCGTGCGGCGCTGATAACGTTGGGCTGTCCGACTGGATCAACAAGCTGTGGCGGCATGGCGAAACAGTTCAGACCATCAGTCTGCTACTGCGATTAAACCACCACATTTTCCAGACTATCGCCTACCGAAAACGCGAGGAGGAAGGCGTTCAGAGCGCGGAACGCACCCTCTATCTTGGCTCAGGATCCTGTCGGGATTCCGCCAACCTTTTTATGGCCTCCGCCCGACGGCTGGGCTTCGCCGCCAGATTCGTCAGCGGTTACATCTATGTCAACGGCATGTCGATGCAAGTGGGCTCCACGCACGCCTGGGCGGAGGTGTTCATTCCCGGCGCCGGCTGGAAAGGCTTTGACCCCACCCGGGGAACGATTGTCGGAGCTGAGCACATCGCTGTCGCTGTCGCCAGATTGCCAGAATCGATCCCTCCTATCGCGGGCGACTTTTTTGGCGTTCCTGGTTCATCAATGGAGGTGAATGTCCGGGTAACGGACATCACTTAAGCCTCCTTCCCGGAGACCTCGCCAATGTGGTTAAAAACAAGCTGTGAACTCCTATTCGACATCGCAGTTCCCACGCCATTTATCTTAATGTTGCGCCCACGAAGCGGCGCGCAACAGTGGATCGCCTCCGAAGAATACTTACTCTTCCCAAGCGTTCCCGTTTTCGAATTTACAGACGACTACGGCAATCTTTGTCAGAGACTGGTGGCGCCGCCTGGGACGTTTAAAATCCATACTTCCGCCAGAATCATGACTTCCGATCATGTTGACGAGGAGCCCGGAGGCGCCTTTATCGACGTCCAACGCCTGCCCGACAATGTCCTGAAGTACTTGTTGCCCAGCCGATACTGCGAGTCTGACTGTTTTAATGACATGGCGCGTGAAATTACCTTGAATCAGGACCCCGGCTACGATCAGGTGGCGGAAATTGAAAGCTGGCTACGTAGAACCATTAAATTTCAACCAGGAAGCAGCTTAACGCCGCTGTCAGCGATTGAAGTGAATCAAAAACAGATTGGCGTATGCAGAGACCTTGCTCACCTGGGCGTCGCCCTTTGCCGCAGCCTGAGCATTCCCGCCCGCATGGTGGTGGGGTATTTACACGCCTTGCGCCCTATGGAGTTACACGCCTGGTTTGAAGCCTTCGTTGCCGGACGCTGGTATACCTTCGACGCAACTCAGATGTCTAAACGAGGCGGCTATGTGGCGATTGGCTATGGCAGGGACGCAGCCGATGTGGCGATCTATAACCAGTTTGGCCCAGCCGTATTTCCTATTGAGCAAAAAGTGTGCGTTGCGCTGGCGTAAAACAAAATTAGATTCTGTTCCGCACCGTACAGACAACACGCGCCGCTTATCTTCAGACTGATGACAAGGCTGCCGGAGCCTATCCATTCTCCTCTGTGGCCCTTGCTCATAAACTGAGGATCCTCCCATGTCCACCACAACAGGCGTCGCCCACAATCACTTGCTACAGCATCTTCCTGGCAGGGAGCGCAATAAAATTATCGAACAGGGTGAACTTATGAAGTTCACGTTAGGCTCCGAACTTTGCGACCCTGGCCAGAATTACCGTTACGTATATTTTCCCTTTACCGGCTTGATTTCCCTGATGGCCAAAGTAAAAGAGCAAAAGTCTTTGATCATAGGTTTGGTGGGTAACGAAGGCATGTTTGGCGCGACACTGGCGTTAGGGATCGCCACTGCGCCGACTCAGGCCATTGTATGTCGCGCCGGCATCGGATTGCGCTTGCGCGCCAGCAAGTTTCGCAGACTATTACAGGACACTCCCTGCCTGAGACGCACGCTGAACCATTACCTTTACATGCTGATCGTACAGTTGTCTCAGGAAGCCGCCTGCGTTCACTTCCATAAAGTAGAAGCCCGTTTGGCTCGCTGGCTCCTGATCGCACTTGACCATACACAGGAAAACCATTTTCACCTTACCCATGAGTTTCTGGCGATGATGCTGGGCGTGCGTAGAAGCAGCATCAGCATCGCCGCCAAAGCGTTGCAATGCAATGAGTTGATTCGTTATACACGCGGTGAAATATCCATACTGGATCGCCACAGACTTGAAGCCGCCGCCTGTAGCTGCTATCAGACTCTGACGGCGGAGAATTCAGCGTATTGGAATAAAGGCTTTTGGTGCGCTAACGCACCGACTACAGGTTGGAGCAATCTCTATTATGGCTGTCACACCGGCAAGTCGTCGGAATAAATGGAGATTAATATGAACAAGCCAAGCGATCAAAATACAAGTAAAGGCGCCGCCAGGGATGATGACAAGAAAACATCTCCGCAAGCGGGACAATCATCCCCCCAGGGTCAATCTCAAAAAAATGCGCAAGGGTCGCAACAACACCCCCAGCAGGCGAAACAGATGACGCCGCAACAACAGACACAATCCGCCAGCATTGACGCTATTAAGGGAAAGTGGAATCAACATGTCGGGGCCGCAAAAGTCGCCTGGGGCAAGTTGACTGAAGATGAGATATTGAAGTCGGAAGGGAATGCGCAGAAATTGGCGGGACTGGTGCAGGAACGCTACGCGCTTACCCGCGACGAAGCGGATGAGCAGGTTAAAGGCTTTTTAGATAAGTGTAAGTCTTAATCGTCGCCTGATTTAGCGCTTTGATTTCAAGTCAGTAAGGAGGGGTCTGAAGCTCCCCTCCTCTTGCGCTGTCTTTGCCAGCGCGGAAATAAGCCCTGGAGGCGTTTCAGCTTTGACAAAAAGCAAACAGGGTCTGTCTCTATGGGGCGGCGCCCGATGAGATTTTCAGAGTTCGCCTGATTATCCATAGATCATTAATGGCTTAGCATGAAGGCCACTGTTAATGAAAAAGCTTTCGCAATGATCCAGACCATAGCTTCAAAGTCTCCCGCACAATAATAAGCAACGAAATGTACAATATAAGAATCAGTATTCGCCGCCCCCTATATTCGATCGACGCCAATGGATGAAAATGGATGAGTATATGTTTCCCAGATTACAACAGAACCACCTCTTAGCCGCCCTCCCCACCCACATCCTTAACCGACTTCGCCCCCATCTTGAGTTGATTGACCTGCCGCTCGGCGCAGTGCTCTATGAATCCGGCGCCGCCATGCGTCACATCTATTTTCCAACCGACTCCATCGTCTCGCTGCTCTACGTCATGGAGAACGGCGCGTCGGCGGAGATTTCCGTAGTGGGCAATGAAGGGCTTATCGGCATCGCCGTTTTCATGGGCGGCGAAAGCACGCCCAGCCGTGCGATCGTACAAAGCGCCGGTTCCGCCTATCGCATGCCGGGACCAAGGATCATGGAAGAGTTCAATCGCCACAGCGAACTATTGCAACTGATGCTGCGCTATACGCAGGCGCTCATTACGCAGATGGCGCAAACCGCCGTCTGTAACCGGCATCATTCAATAGATCAGCAGCTATGCCGCTGGTTGCTGCTGTCCCTGGACCGTCTCTCAGACAACAAGTTGACCATGACTCAGGAACTCATCGCAAATATGCTGGGGGTGCGTCGCGAAGGGGTGACAGAGGCCGCCGGCAAGCTGCAAAAGCAAGGCATTATTGAATACCACCGCGGTCATATCACCGTCCTCAACCGAGCGGAGCTTGAGAAACAATGCTGTGAATGCTATGCCGTGGTAAAAAAAGAGACCGATCGCTTACTCACGCATAGCCTTCCCAATAATGCGGTTGATTTAGGCGTTGCCTGACTTAATCACCGGCACGTTGATATGAGTATTATTTTAGCCATCTGCATAGCGTTGAACGACAGTCACACCGCCTCTCTCTGAAACGCGCCCGGAGCAAGCCAGTTCAACGCGCAGTCACTGGGTTAACCAAACCAGGAAGCACACAGGAGAGCGATATGTCTTTTCCAGTGCAGTCAGAATTGCCCCAAGATGGCTCAGTGCTACCAGAACACAGCGCAGACATTCGGGTGGGAAAGGATCTGCTTATCGCCACACAACCCTTCGCTCGGGAAGTCCCTTCGACGAGTTGGAAGCATGTCAGTACGACCTTTATCTTGTTGTTCGTTGTGTTGACCTGCGCAGGTCTGGCGCCCTGGTGGCCGTTGCAAGGGATCTTGTCGCTGCTGGGAGCATTGCTGATGGTCAGGACCTTCATCACCTATCACGATTATATGCATGGCGCCATACTACAGAATTCCCGTCTGGCCTGGCTTATGTTTCACGTCTACGCGGCGTTCGCCCTTACCCCCACTCGTTCCTGGAAAAAAAGCCACAACTATCATCACGGCCATGTGGGCATGATTAATGCGACCAGCGCAGGGGCATTTCCGCTTATGACGACGGAAATGTGGCGAGCCGCCTCGAAGCTGGAGCGACTTAAATACCGTATCGAGCGCCACCCATTGTCAATACTGGCGGGCTACCTCACTGTATTTGCTTTCAGTATCTGTTTGCTGCCATTACTTCGTTACCCCATGCAGCATTGGGACTCGCTGCTGTCGATATCAGTCCACACCGGTCTGATTGCAGCTCTGTGTTGGTTCGCCAGTTTCAATGCCGCTTTTTTCGTGGTCATACTCCCCATGACGGTCGCCTGTGCGCTGGGCTCCTATCTTTTCTTCGCCCAGCACAGTTTCAAACGCATGCATATTATTTCACCCGAAGCATGGTCTTTTTATCGGGCGGCGATGGAATCCTCAAGTTATATGAAGCTCAATAAAGTTATGCAGTGGTTCACCGGCAACATTGGCTACCATCACATTCATCATCTCAACGTCAGGATTCCTTTCTACCGCCTTCCTGAGGCCATGGCGGCCATTCCGGAACTCCAATCGCCAGTAACCACCTCACTTGCTCCAAAAGACATTGCCGAGTGCTTTAAAGCGAGCCTTTGGGATGAACACTTGCAGCACATGGTGTCCTTTCAGGAAGTGAAGTCCCCCTGATGCTTACCCGCAAGCCTGCTCCTGGTTCGCCATCAAAGCGACGCCGCCTATTTTCTTCATTTAATGACGTCCAAATGTTCGCTAGCAAACCGATGCGCAGGCAATAATCCGCCAGTATGGGGCTAGAGCCAGTCGTTAATAGCGCTCAAGCCGCCACCCAGACATCAGGTTTTGACGTGGCGCCCTACCAGCACACAGGACTATGTCCGTATAGGTAACAATATGAACCCCCAACCAAATCAACCGAAAAAGGATCACCCGCAGCAGCCCAAAGCGCAGCCGCAACGTCCTCAGCAACCGGTGAACCCTCAGGGAAGCAAGCCCGCTAAAGATGCGGACAAGCAACGCTGACTCATTGTGGAGCAAGCTCCATTATGGTTGCTGGATCGAGGCCAGTTAATGGAAAGAAGGACGGTGAATCAGTTAGGCTGGTTGCAGTCTCGTTATAAGGTCCGCGTCATCGAGGGCGATACGATCATCTGATAGATCGCCAAAGACTCGCCTGACGTCTGTTCTCAAGCACACGGGGGCAAAACTTACGCCCCGGTGTGCAGCTTCAGCATTGATTTCAGCGGTCGTAATTCCCCTCCCTGATCTACACATCTCACCCGACCCGTCTTAATGGCTATGTACGGTAACGCACTGACTCCGAGGCCATTTTTTATTTAGTCTTGCGCTAACAGTCTTGCCAAACTGATGAAGGCGTATACTCATGACCAGGCCATACCAAAACGATGAGCCAGATCCGTGGGCGCAGCCCAAGGGACTCAGTAGAGAGGTGGAAAAGCACTTCCATCAGACCACACGCCTCATCGGCGACATGATGCCAAAGGGCGGACTGGGCGGTTATCTCTTGCCCATATTCCTGCTGCTGGCGACAGTTAGCGGCTGGACAGCTTATTACACCGTTCCCAGCGACTCCGTCGCCATTGTCCAGCGCTTTGGCAAATACCTCAAAGAAGTCCCTCCCGGATTGCACTTTAAAATTCCATTTCAAGTTGATACCGCCACCATTGTGCCCGTGAAACGACAGTTAAAGCAGGAGTTCGGATTTATAACTCCGGGCGCCACCGATCCATACCAGAGCCCCCATCTGCGGGACGCTATGCGAGAGACTCAGATGGTCACTGGCGATCTGAACGCCGCCCTGGTCGAATGGGTGGTTCAGTATCGGATTTCCGATCCTGTGAAGTTTTTGTTTGAGGTTCGAGAACCCAGCGAAACTCTGCGTTATGTTTCTGAGTCCGTCATGCGCGAAGTGGTGGGTGATCGCACCGTGGACGAAGTGATTACCATTGGCCGCCAGGAGATAGAAAGCCAGGCCCTTATCAAGATGCAAGAGCTTGCGACTCAATACGTCATGGGCCTTAGTATCGACCAGGTCCAACTGAAAAATATCAATCCGCCGGAGCCAGTTCAGCAATCCTTCAATGAGGTAAACCAGGCGCAACAGGAAAAAGAGAAACTGATCAACGAAGCCCGTCGGGAATACAACAGAGTTATCCCCCTGGCGCAAGGTCAAAAAGATCAGCGCATTCGTGAAGCCGACGGCTACAGACTTAAACGTATTAATGAGGCTGAAGGCGATATCGCCCGCTTCAACGCCTTATTCAAAGAGTACAGCAAAGCGCCTGAAGTCACCCGGCGACGTATTTACTTGGAAACACTGCAAGAAGTGATGCCGGGTGTCCGCAGCAAGATCATAGTCGATGGGGGTAGTAGCGGCATTCTTCCCCTTCTGAATCTCAACAATCCGGCATTGGTATCCAGCCATGAAAGGTAAATCCTATTTCGCCACCCTGGCGCTGTTGGCGGTTGGGGGAAGCGCTCTGTTCAATTCGTTATACACGGTGAGTGAAATTGAGCAAGTGATCATCACACAATTCGGCAAACCAGTGGGAGCGCCGATTACTGACGCGGGACTGAAAATCAAAGCGCCTTTTATTCAGGAGGTCAATCCTATCGATAAGCGGGTGCTGGAATGGGACGGAAGCCCGTCCGACATGCCCACCAAAGATAAGCTCTATATCTCTGTAGACCTTTACGCCCGCTGGCGGATTATCGACCCCCTGCAGTATTTTCTGCGACTGCGGGATGAGCGCAGCGCCCAATCCCGTCTCGACGACATACTGGGAAGTGAAACGCGTAACGCCGTCGCCAAGCATGAGCTTATCGAAATTATCCGCACCACCAAGAATCGCTCGCCACTGCGCGATACACTGCTCACCGGATCGAGCCAGGAGCTGAACATGGGCGCCTTGGCTCCGATACAAAAAGGGCGGCAGCTTGTCGAAGCGGAAATCTTTCAGGCGGGCGCGGAAAAAGTTCGCGTGTTTGGTATTGAGCTATTGGACATTCGCTTTAAACGCATCAATTACAACGAAAGTGTCCGTCCCAAAATTTATGATCGTATGATCAGCGAACGACGCCAGATCGCGGAGCGCTTTCTCTCCGAAGGCAATGGCGAGGCAGCCCGCATCCGCGGCAATCGGGAGCGTGACCTCAATAAGATTCAGTCGGAGGCCTATCGTCAGGTTGAAGAAATTCGAGGCCTTGCTGACGCCAAAGCCACCGATATCTACTCCCGTGCTTACAATCAAAGCAAGGATGCTGTGGATTTCTATGAATTTACCCGCACCATGCAGGCTTACCGATCGATTATGGCGGAAAACTCCACACTGGTGCTTTCTACTGACAGCGACCTATTAAAATACCTGAAAGGCATGAATCCCAAGCCCAGTGACGGTATCGACTTCCTCGCAGATTTAACCAGGGCTGATAAGTCTGACGGTGCGACGCATTGAAACGTCTACGCCGCCCGCCAGAATGCATACAAAAGCGGATGGTTCATCCGCTTTCTTCGATCAGTGCGTTTTTGGTGGGGTTGTGTGGTCTGAGCTATGGGCGATAGCGTAGTAAACACCATGACAAACCAGCAGCAAAATAACTGCTCCGGTCGCTGCAGCTAGAAGGCTATAGGTGGTATACAAGGCGGCTCCGGCGATCGAAAAAGTGGAATAAGCCCCTCCTCCGATAGCGGCGCCGATTGCGCCGGTTCCCATATCAATCAAAATCCCCTGATTGGAGCTGCGCGCTACCTTGCCTGCGCCGAAGCCGAGAACAATTCCAATCAAGATGCATAGTAGTAATAGTAATAACATAGCGACTCTCCTGTGTACGCATAATGAATAATAAAGGTTCGGACTTTCAGTACGGATACTGCCTGGTGCGTACTGGGTACTGACAAGCTACGACATAGCGCAAAGAGTCCGCTTAGCGCCTACCTGCATTGTTGATTTTATATCGCCCTTCAGTCTGTACGGAGGCATACAGAAGGCCGCGAAAACGCCCTGCTGGCTTACGTGGGCTGCCGTACCGACGGGATGTGTTTTCTACTTTTATAGTTCCGTCTTACGCACCGCATCATTCATTGCAGTGCCGTATACGCAGGAGGCCATATGAACAAGTTAGCTGAGCAGCGCGCTCCAGAGATGAAGACAAAAAGCGTGAGCGCAATTTCTGATCGCATCAATGAGACACGTTTGGAAACTCAAATCTGGACAACTTTCGCCTTAAGTCCCTACTTACGCGCGCTTGATCTGAAAGTTTCCGTTCACGAAGGTTGCGCTCTTTTGAGCGGCAAGGTGGATGAAGAGGTCAATAAAGATCTGGCGAAGCAAATTGCTCTGGGGGTGAAGGGGATCCATACCGTAGAGGACCAGATTGTCGTCGTCGAGGACGCGGTCCTCACCCCTCACATGGAAGACCGCAGCTATGGGGATATTATTGATGATGTCACAATCAGCGCGGCGGTAAAGTCAAAATTGTTGTCCTGTCGCTACGCTGACAGCATTGCCGCGGAGGTAAGCACTATCGCCGGCAAAGTGACGTTGACAGGAACCGCTGGCGACAAAGCCGCCAAAAAATTCGCCAAAGCGGTGGCTATTCACACTCAGGGCGTCATCGGCGTCGATAACGCCCTGATTATTAACCCCGGAAAAGCCAGGCAACCAGATGGGGACGCCAGTATCAAGAGATACTCGGATGAGCTTGGCCATTACCTGTCCGACATATGGATCACCGCCAAAGTAAAAGCGGTACTGCTGTATTGCAACAGTGTATCAGGCTCGAAAATCAGTGTGTTAACCCACCATCACGTCGTGACGCTGAGCGGCGACCTTGGAAGCGGAGCGGAAAAAGCGCTAGCTATTGAAATCGCGAAAAATGTGTATGGCGTAAAAAGAGTCAACTCAAAAGGCCTGACGTTTGCCGCCAAACATCTGTTGGACAGCTAAGGGTCGCTGGAAACCGGCGCGTCCTACAACAATAATCTTTCCAGACAGGCGGCCTGACGGTCGCCATCCGCGTCACCCACTTTGCCGTTGATATCGGCTTGCATAGTATCGGTACTGCCCCGGCCCATTTTTTTTCGCCTCATACATCGCCTCGTCCGCACAACAAATCAGGTCGGGCGCCTCATTGGCGTTGTCTGGATACACGGCTATTCCGATACTGGGCGACGTCCTCACCAACATATTTTCAAAAGCATACGGCTTGGATAAAGTGACGATGATAGTCTTGGCCAAACGCGCAGAATCGTTGCGATTATTATGGTCGAGAGCGATTACGGCGAATTCATCGCCACCGATACGGGCCACCATGTCGGATTCGCGCACAACGCTTTTTAATCGGAGGGCGACTTCCTTCAGCAGAGCGTCGCCAACCTTGTGTCCGTGGGTGTCATTGACTTTTTTGAACTGATCCAGATCCAGATATAACAGCGCCACCTTTTTACTGTTGCGATGCGCCAGCGCGAGTTCCTGGAATAGGAATGCGGTCAAAAAGCGCCTGTTCGCCAGACCGGTTAGCATGTCATGAGTGGCGAGATATTCCGCTTCTCTTTGCGCCGTCATTTCGGAAATAAGCAGCGCTGCGCCCACGGAGGCGTGACCGCCCCTGCTTCGCAAGGGCAAACAGGTCGCGACAAAACTGCGCATGACGCTCTTGTCACAGGCCTTGCGTAGCGACGCTTCGACATTAAAAGCCGGCGCATCGCTGGCGATGGTCTGTTTTAACGTATCTTCATAGCTCGCCATCAGGTCTGACTTAAACTCACTGAGTTTGCGTCCTATAACTTCTTTTTTTATAAGACCGCACCATTCCGCCAGCTTGCTGTTCATTCGCACGCAACTCAGGTCTTGATTAACCATGGCGATGCCAATTGGCGAGCCTTCATAAAGCAAGTCAATTTCACCGAACTGCCTTTCAAGCGCCGTTTCCCTGCTTCTTATTCGTTCCACCATATCCTCTATTGCGGCGGCCACCAGTTGAATTTCCTTGGGACCGGGGATGGTCACGCCATAAGCCGATTCCGCACTACCGAGCCTGAGAGCATTGGCGAAAATCGCCAGTTTTTTCAATGGCCTTGAAATTAATTCCGAGATAAACCAGCCGACGATTGCGAAGAAAACAGACACCACGATTCCCCAGCGCCAAATTGCTTCGCTGAGGTTATGTATCGGTCTCAACGCCGCAACGGATTCCTGTCTGGCGATCACCACCCAGCGTTTACCAGGATCACCCAGAAATCCTTTGGTTTCACTGTAGCCCATCAGGTATTGTTTTCCGTCCGGCAAGTCCACTAACGCATTTTTTTCGGCTTTCAGTGACTCAGGCAGCATCAGCCTTGTGTTCATGAGCGCGGGAGGCCCCAATAACACTGCGCCGTCACTGGCCAACACCAGCAGCTCCAACTGTTGGCTATGGTGCTGCAGCACACTCTCGGCAAGTGAGTTAACCCATCCCCAGCTAATGAAGGCGCCCATTACACCAATGGAAGCGCCTTCCGCATCCCGAATTGGCGCCGCCAGACTGATATAGCGATGCGAGAGCAAGTGAGCCTGACTTATATCGTTTAATCCAATGCTTTCAATATCATCGATATCGCTCGCAAAAGGGCCGCGTACACCTTCCTTCCACCAGGTTTTATCTGAAACGTCCGCCCCCTCCAACAGCTTTCCTGTGGCGCACAGCACTATACCGTTTCTATCCGTCAACCCTAACCAAATATAAGGCTCATAGGTCCTCTTCAGTGTTTCCAGAATATTAATTTGTTCAGTATATCTAGCCCCGTATAAATTACGCACTGTTGGCAAAGCTGAAACATTGATCAAGTCCCGCAACCGCTCATACATGCCCCCATCCAGTCTATCCGCCATTTGATAGGAGACTCTGGTAATTTTATGGTATAGCTCCCGACGGAGGCTTTGCGAAGATTTATAGTCAACAATACAGTTCACAACTCCTATTGTAGCGATAACCACACCGGCAAGCGTTATAGATAAAAGAGTCCTCAGCCGGAAGTTCATTGCGAGCCGCCCTATTAACATCCTGTATAATTAATAGTCTTAGGCAACAAAAACACAATTTGCAAATATTATATACGCATTAACTATTTTCAATAAGTTATAGGGGAATGCCCCATAGCATCATGTCCAATATCCTGATACCGATTTTATTGATTTAGTAATAGGATGCGTCAAAAAAGAGGGGGCCTTAACCAGCATTATAGAATAAAAATTTAAAAGGAGACTGGATATGCGTATTTATAATCCGGATAACATCGTAAATGATTCTATCGTCACGAAAACTCATCCCAAAAGAGACAATCATTGGGCAATTGTTTTAGCCGGCGGCGACGGCAAATTCATGAAGCAAAATACCCTTCACTGGTTTGGGCATGAGCGGCCAGAGCAATTCTGCTGCTTCAACGGAAATAAGACATTGTTGGACCAGGCATGGGAAAGAGCGGAGCGACTCGTTTTCAGGAAAAACATTATCACCACTACTTTGGTCAGCCAGAAAAAATACTTTGATGAATACCTTGAAGGGAACTCACCTGGAAGCATTTTGTATCAGCCGGTAAACTGCGGCACCGCGCCTTCCATCATGGTTTCGCTGGCCCATATTCTGGCGCAGGATGAGAACGCGTCAATTATCGTTCTTCCCTCCGATCATTACATTCACCAGGAAAACGCCTTCTCTTTGCTCGCCAGACGCACACTGGATTTAACTGAGCGGTACGAGGACAAGGTGATTCTATTTGGCGCGGAAGCCACCTGGGGCAACCCGGATTATGGCTGGCTTGAAACATCCAGTCGGTCTGATCATGACCCGCTCATGGAAGGTGAAATACATGAGCTGTCTCAAGTGCTCGCCATTCACACTCGTCCAACATCCTCGCTGGTGCATCGACTATACCGGCGCAATGCGCTTTGGAATACA
The DNA here is from genome assembly GCF_004135205.1 of Hahella sp. KA22. Lineage (NCBI taxonomy): Bacteria > Pseudomonadati > Pseudomonadota > Gammaproteobacteria > Oceanospirillales > Hahellaceae > Hahella > Hahella sp. KA22. The sequence continues at coordinate 6,921,890 of NZ_CP035490.1, forward strand.
TCCATCATTGCCTGTAAAGCGAAAACATTATGGCGATTATGCTCAAAATATCTAACCGGGTTATATGAACGCTGCGAACATATTCATAAAGTAATCAGCCACTTTAGTAGATATAAAGAAGGTAGCGATTACATAACAACAGCTATTTCTCACGCCTATTATCATCTTTCCAAGAGCGACATGTATCGAAGCTTTTTGAGATGCGCAGTCTCTGACTGTTTATCTGTACGCATGACCAATCTTGACTGGGTTGACTGGGGACGCCCGGAGCGAATCATAGAAACAATCCAGAAATATAGACTGGAGCCAAGTTTTGACCTGAATATTGGTCTTTCTCAAGCATCAAGTTCCTAACTCCAAAAACGCTCTATTCATTATTGAAAATAACTAATGCCATATGTTCCAGGCAAAACAGGCTGTTAAGGCTTTCATATGACGCCCACAAGCGCCTGAATATTGTGGGCGTTCACCATTATTCATCCCTCTAAACCTTTCAACAACGCATACACGTCATATAGCCATGATATATTTATCTTATTACCCCATCTCCAACTCAATTAACACGCCATCCAGCCGCCCTAAAGCAAGCTGCGTTTTAACCAAGGATGAAAGAAAACAAACGCCAATGACAACAAGCGCTGTCGTAAAATATCTGCTCGATAACGCTGAAACGCTGAGCCTTGCAACGCTAAAGAAAAGTCTAACGGACATCGCTCAATGGCATCAAAGGAACGGCTTTGCCGATCCAACACAGGCGTCTACGGTGAAAAAAGCCTTGGAGGGGATAAAGAAGTTACATCCCCACCGAAACAGACAGGTGAGTCTGATCCAGATCGAGCAGTTGTCGCAGCTTGCGCAATGGCTGGATAGAACCGCCATGGAAGCCAAAGTGCATGGCGACCGCCGTCGTATGCTACGGCAAACCCGTGATAAAGCGCTTGTTCTACTCAGCTTCTGGTTTGGGCTGCAAGATGAAGAACTTAGCCGACTTTGTGTCGAAGACGTTAATTTAAACTCCAAGGAACACATCTCCGTGTTTATATCCCGCTATAAAGGAACCGGACGTAAGCGCCTGAAATACTATAAGACCATAGAACCACGCCATTTGTGCCCTATTCAGGCTTATAAGAGCTGGTTGGACATCGCTGCATTATCGACGGGGGCGGTATTCAGGAGCGTCAATCGGTGGGGGCGTATTGGAGAAAGTCCCCTTCATGCGGGCAGCATCAGGCCTATTTTCCGACAGTTATTTCAGAATGTTGGCTTACCAAGATACGGAGAGATCGTCGTGGCCTGATTGAGAAACAGGCGCGCTTGTCAGCGCAAATGATATTGGCATCGCGCTATTCTGGCGCAGGGACGCGCCTGCACGGAGATAAATCCGACTATGTTAGCCACCGTACCGATATCGATCGCCTCGATAGTTAGACTGAACATAACGCACATCTTTTAAACAAAACGGAAGCCTTGTTGGATGGATGATGCGCCAACAGGGCCACTGAAAGAATCGCATTATGGATAAGCTACATCAGGCCACCAAATCGTCCACCTTATCAAAGGACTCTTCGATCAAACTTGGATCGCATGCCAAGCCCCACTTTTTACTGGTGGCGCAGGCAGAGACAGCGACTGTAGCGTCTACCCCCAAAAAGCCCGCCGGCGTCGACTCTAAAAGCGACGCCGGCGCACTGGCCAGCGCTCTGTTACGGGGAGACGAAAATGACTCTTCTTATCCTCCCAACAAACCCATTACCGTACTCTTAATAGAAAAATGCGCCGCCGATGCGCGGAGAATTCTGGATATTTTGCATGCCGACAGCAAATATCCTTTTCACATCATCTGGACCCATGCGCCCCCTGCTTCACTCAAACACAAATATTCAAATACGGATGTCATATTGCTGGACGCGTCTTTATTAATTCACCGAGGCGTTAAAGCGCTGGCGCAACTACAGGGGATAGCGCCCCGAATTCCTATCTTGATCATGTGTGCGACGCCAAAGGAGCAGCAGGCGGCGGAAACCCTGGTGAAGCCTGAAGTGCGTCAAAGGATTGACTTTTTCGCCAAGAATCACGTTGACGCCTACTGGCTGCCGCGAGCGTTAATGTTACTGGTTGCTCGTCTGGCCGCAGAAAACTTACTGGCCAAAGGGGAAAAGCGCGCCCAACAGATCTTAAACTCCATAGGGGACGCTGTGCTGGCGACAGACCTGCAAGGTAATGTGATTTACCTGAATAAGATGGCGGAGAGCCTGACAGGCTGGTCATACAAAGACGCTCTGGGCCAGCCCTCCTCCATGGTGCTCACATTAATCAACGACCAGCCTCAGTCGAATGCAGCCGATCCCATACGGCAGGTTATTGAGAACAATTGCATATTACGGATGGCGGAGGATTGCATCCTGGTTCGACGTGATGGCGTAGAGCTCTTTATTGATGACTCTATCGCACCAATTCACGATGGCGATGACATAGTATCCGGGGCGGTTATCGTGTTTCATGACGTTTCGGCGGAACGGACAATGGCCAAGGAAATGTCGCATATGGCGCAGCATGACGCCCTTACCGGGCTGCCCAACCGCGCGTTACTGGAGGAGCGCTTTTCCTCCGCCGTCAATCAGGCCAAACGCAACGCCAAGCAGATAGCCATACTGTTTATTGACCTGGACTTTTTCAAACTGGTCAATGATTCTCTGGGGCATGGCGTGGGCGACCAGCTGCTTCGCTCTGTTGCTGAGAGACTGGTGGCCTGCGTACGTGCGACAGACACAGTCAGCCGTCATGGCGGCGACGAGTTTGTCATACTGCTAAGCGAACTGGACAAACCGGAAGACGCCGCCCATGTCGCCGAGAAGTTGACAGCGGCGTTCTGCGCCCCTCATTTAATCAACGATCATAAACTCCACGTTAGTCTGAGTATCGGCATCAGCGTTTACCCAGATGATGGAAGCGAGATGGCGTTCATCATGCAGAATGCGGACATCGCCATGTATCACGCCAAAAAAAGCGGTCGTAATAGCTACCAGTTCTTCAGAGCCGACATGAATGCTCGCGCAAGCAAGCGACTGCTTCTGGAGAGCAAGCTCCGCCAGGCCTTAAAAGAGGGCGAGTTTATCTTGCACTATCAGCCCCAGGTAGAACTGATTTCCGGAGAAATTACTGGCGCAGAAGCGCTGATCCGCTGGCGCGACCCTGGCGGCGGGCTCATTCCACCGGCTCAGTTTATACCGATCGCAGAGGAGTGCGGACTCATCATTTCAATTGGACGCTGGGTGTTGAACGAAGCATGTCGTCAGATGAAGGCCTGGCGGGACTCGGGATGCCGCTCGACGCCGATTTCAGTGAATATCTCGGCGCTGGAGTTCAGAAACAAAGGCTTTCTGGATAGCATCAATGACATACTGGCGCAGTACCAGCTGCCCGCCGGATTGCTGAAGCTGGAGTTGACCGAAAGCATCCTCATGCATGACATAAAGTCATCCATTAATGTGTTAGACGAGCTAAAATCCATTGGCGTACTCCTCTCCATCGACGACTTCGGGACCGGTTATTCAAGCCTGAGTTATCTCCAGCGATTGCCAATTGACACGCTAAAAATAGATCAGTCTTTCGTACGCGATCTGACAACGGAAAAAGATGACGCCACCATTGTCAGCGCGGTCATTGGCATGGGGAAAAATCTTGGTCAGAAAGTCATTGCCGAGGGTGTGGAAACGCTTGAACAACTTAATATTCTACGCAGCTACCTCTGTGATGAAGGACAAGGCTTTCAATTCAGCCGGCCCCTGTCCGCGAACGATTACGCCAGATTCCTCGCAACCAATAACGGCGTTTTACCGTTGGGTTAGGCGCTTATACAGGTACAGGTATGGGGGCTACCCCGATGCCATTCCCGCCAGCGCCCTGATCTGATACGGCGGAACGCCATACTATAATGTTCTCATTGCACGGAGCGCGCGACGGATGCACGAACAGGAAGGAAGCAATGAATAAATTATCGGCCAATATCTTTGGAGCCCCTTCGGATACTGCGGTTGCAATGCGCCTGATTCGCGGACTTACAGGCAACGACGCCATTTCTCGGGAAGAGTGGCGTAATCTGTATCGCCACACAGTTGGATCTGAGTACTCGGCGCATCAATATCTCATGAAACATCTCACGGGGCGTCACTACTCGGAAACGGACTCGATTAAGCTTTGGAATGGCATTCTGCATCATAAAATTGAACTGACCTGCGCGCTCGATCGCGATCCTGGCTTTTTTGTCGCTGCGCTCGATTACCTTTCCAATAAATCCCCCAAAAATAATGGCGCTGACTATATTCTGGTGGCTGAAGATGTCTTGATTCGATGCATGGAAATGTCTCTTCTTGATGGTTTAACCGGACTGTTCAATCGTAATGCTGCGATGAAAATGATGGAGAAAACCATCGAAGGCGTCAGGCGAAAAAACGGGTGCTTCGCGCTGCTGATGATGGATGTGGATGACTTTAGCGAGATCAACAGCGAATTCGGGCATATTGGCGGCGACGAAGTCTTGGTTCAAATCGCCCATATTATCGGTCAAAGCATGCGGGGAATGGACATTGTCGGTCGATACGGCGGCGATGAATTTTTGGCGCTGTTACCTGATGCGGACTCCAATGTCGCCATTGAAGTGGCGGAACGGATAAGACGAGCCGTAGAGTCCGATGTTTTCAAGGAAAAGCAAGTAACGATTAGCATTGGCGTCGCGGTATTCGAAGCCAATGGCGTTTCCATGAAAGAATATATTCAAGTTGCTGACGAAATGCTTTATAAGGTGAAGAACAACGCCAAAAACAGCGTACTGATTTCATCCATATATAGAAATACGCCCCCTCTCGTTAAATAAATATACGTGGTTAATCTGTGCTTACTCCTTGCATTTGGCGGCCCCAGGTCAAACATTAGGCTTCGCCGCGCCGACCTCTTATGTGACACTCTGTCCAGCCGGGTGCTGAAACATAAAACACTCATTCTTCCCATCTGTCTTATGCACGGTAAAAGCGCATTTTTCAGAGCATTTTACTGCATTTAACGACCGGCTTTGCTGGAATCGGAAATCTATTACAGTTGCAGCTAATTATATCGACTTATGGTTCTTATCGGCACACAATGCCCCTATAGGCCGCACCTTGATTGGCGTTATGAAGTATATCTGAGCAGAAGCGAGCAATTAATAAACGATTATGACTTTTAATAGAGACGTATCAGCTCCCACAGGTGTGGATACTAATTCAACACCGACTTTTTATGCGGCGGCAGTGGGCGCCTCCGCCGGGGGGCTGGAAGCGCTTAAACGTTTGTTCAGCGGCATGCCGGCGAGGACCGGAATTGTATTTATCATCATTACGCACCAAAAAGCCGGTCATGTCAGCATCTTACCGGAGCTCCTGAGCAACCAGACGGAATTACCCATAAATGTCGCCCAAAATGGACAGTCGCTGAAGCCGGATCATATCTACATCAACCCTTCCAATGGCATGCTGGGTGTGGAAAACGGCGTGTTTGTGATTACGCCTTTCGATGAAGAAAAAAATGTCGAAAAGCATCATCCCGTCGATTATTTCTTCCACTCAATCGCCAGAGAATATGGCGACAACGCCATTGGCGTCATTCTGTCGGGCACCGGAAGCGATGGTACGCTGGGGCTACGAAGCATCAAGGAAAAAGGGGGACTGATTATCGCCGAAGATCCGGGCGTCGCCGAATTCGCCGGCATGCCGGCCAGTGCGATTGCAACGGGGTTGACGGACTATGTGCTGTCTCCAGAAGACATGCCAGGCGTACTGGAAGAATACATGACCGCTATCGGCAAATCGTTGGTCTCCAACAAAGAACTGACGACGCAATTTCCAGATGAAGTCATGGCGCAGATTTTCGCGTTGTTGCTGGCGCGCACAGGACACGACTTTTCCCTTTACAAAACCAATACCCTGTACCGGCGTATTGAACGGCGAATGAACCGTCATCGGCTGCATACCGCCCACGGCTATGTGAACTATCTGAAATCGGAGCCTCAGGAACTGGACCAGCTTTTTAAAGAGTTCCTCATCCGGGTGACCAGCTTTTTCCGCGACGCCGACGTCTGGAGCAGTCTTTCCAAAGGCGCATTGGAGGAGTTGTTGATCAAAAGGTCGGAAGGAGGCTTGTTCCGTGTGTGGGTGCCCGGCTGTTCGACCGGCGAGGAAGCTTATACAGTGGCCTTTATTATCACGGAGATACTGGAGAAGATGGAGTTCCCGCCCCGTATCCAGATCTTCGCTACAGATCTTGACGCCAGCGCTATCAATATCGCACGCAAAGGGGTATACGACAAAGACGTCCAAAGTGAAATATCCCACGAAAGATTGCAGAAATACTTTTCTCTGGAAGGCGATTGCTACAAGGTGAATAAACCCATCCGCGATATGATGGTGTTCGCGGTTCATAATATTATTAAAGACCCTCCTTTTACCAAAATTGACCTGATTTCCTGCCGTAATCTCCTTATTTACATGCGCTCGGAAATGCAAAGAAAGCTGTTTTCATTAATGCACTACGCATTGCTTCCGGAAGGTTTATTAGTGCTGGGGCCATCCGAATCCATCGGCGACTCTTCTCTGTTATTCGAGGCGGTGGATAAGAAGCATAAGATATACAGACACAAACTTTCTCCAGATATCAACTACCTGCCGAATATGGGGTTAAGGTTGGAGCCAAATAGCAATATTACGGTAGACAGGCTGGGCATTGGCCAGCGTTACGCTCAGGAGACGCCCTCATTTTCCAGTGCGGTTTTGAGAATGCTGGTTAACCGGTTCGCTCCGGTTTGCGTCATCATTAATTATCTCGGGGACATTTGTTATATACACGGGAAAGCTGGCGCCTACCTGGAACCAAATGAGGGACGCCCCCGCAACAACATACTCGAAATGGCTCGCCCGGGACTGCGTATGGAACTGGTTTCCGCCATGCATCAGGCTGCTGCTGAAGAGTGTCCCGTGGTGCACCGTATCGCCAATATCACTCAGCCACCTTCGTCGGTAAAACTGTCCGTAGAACGCATTCAAGAGCCTGCGGCGTTACATGGACTTCTGCTGGTCATGCTCGGTCCCCTCAATGAGACGATCCCCGTTCCAGGCGACATCGTTTCAGACAAGAGTGACTGGGGCATTCCAGCCAATAGAGATATCGCCGAAAGCGTTGAGAAAGACAACGAGGTCGTCTGGCTTCGCAAAGAGCTGGGCATGATGCAGTTGTTTTACCAGAATCTGGTTGAGCAACTGGAGACCTCCAATGAAGAATTGCAAAGCGTTAACGAAGAACTGCAAAGCGCAAATGAGGAGCTGGAAACATCGAAAGAAGAAATGCAGTCTCTCAATGAGGAACTTTCTACCGTCAACAACGAGTTTCAGTCCAAACTGGAATCCTTGTCACAAGCCAATGACGATATGCAAAACTTATTGAACAGCACCGATATCGCCACTATTTTCCTGGACGATAACCTTTGCATTAATCGCTTCACCGAGCAGGCAAATAAAATAGTGACGTTGAGAGAGGGGGATGTCGGGCGCCCTATCAGTGAACTGGCGTTGAATAATCTCGATTACCGGACCCTTCTCGTAAACGGCCGACAAGTATTGAAAACGCTGGAGCCAATAGAAATCGAGTTCGCCACCAGCTCCGGTGAATGGTATTCGATGAGAATGGCGCCGTATCGCACTACAGGCAACGCCATCAATGGTTTGGTCTGCACCTTTTTAGGCATCAGTAGCCTAAAACAAACCGAGACGCAATTAAGCTACCTCACGGCGGCGGTTAATGCGCTGCCGGACCCCATACTGGCGCTTGATGCTAACCTGACAATTCGCTTTGCGAACAGCGCCTTTTATGAACTTTTCAACCTGGATAGGGCAAGTGTTGAACATATGTCCATTTATGACGTCGTCCAGGCATTCCGGGATCACGCCGAGCTTAAGTCCGCCCTGGAACAATTGAAAGAGGCCAGCGTCCCTTTCAATAATCTGGAAGTTTCGCTTAACTCGGAGGATGTCGTCTCAACCGTCTTGGGCCTGGCTGGCCGCCGAATACATCCTGAATCGGGAGACATCTTAATTACCATCAGACCTAACTATTAATCCCGCGGCTCGCCGCCGCGCAGGCGCATGAACGCGCCTGATTACCTACATGGCAATATCATTGCCATGTAGGTAATGGCATATAAACAAATTTATTAAGGAATGGGCAAGATGTCAGGGAGACAAATTAGCTATGAAACTCAAATCGCCGCTCAGGTCAATTAATAAAAGCCTGAAAAACTACGCAGTGCACTTATTTCATTCAGAAACGCCCAAGTCTTTTGCGCCCGACGATGAACCGGGCGACGAGTCAACATTGCAGCGTCTGGTGCATGAACTCCAGGTGCATCAAATTGAGCTGGAAACTCAAAACGAAGAGCTGCGGCATACGCAATTGCAACTTTCCAATGCCCGAGATCAATACCTCCAGCTTTATGACATGGCTCCAATCGCTTATGTGACGATTGATCAGACAGGGAAAATTCTGGACGCCAACTTCAAAGCGTCGGAATTGTTCGACGCCCGTCGCAACGAGTTGCCTGGAGCCGCCCTCGCCGCCTTTATCTCACCCGCCTCACAGGATGCCTACTATTTGCATCGCCAAGCGGTTTTTTCCACCGGACTCAAGCAAGCAACGGAATTAACGCTAAAAGGGCGACCCACTCAAACCGTGACGCGCGTAGAAAGCGTCACTAGCGCTGACAAAGACCGCTGCCTTATGGTCATGGTCGATATCACCAGCCAAAAACTGGCTGAGGAGGCGTTGAAAAGGCTCAATGAAGAACTGGAGACGCTAGTAGCAGAAAGAATGCGCCAGATCCAGATGAGTTTTAACCGCCTGAACACAATTCTGAACACCGCCACCGACGCTATTATCACCATTAACAATCAGGGCGAGATTGAAAGCGTCAACCCGGCTTCGGCAGAAATGTTCGGTTTTTCCTCTGATGAACTCATCGGCGGCAATATCTCTCTGGTTATACCCACGCAACAGACGGAAACTCTACTTAGAAACATCAACCAATTACTACACCAGATAGATAACCGCCCCACTGGATGCGTCATGGACATATCGGCGAGACGCAAAGGCGGCTACCTGTTTCCTATCAGCCTGAGCAGCAACAGAATTGATAAAGAAAATGCGTTTACCTGCATCATTCGGGATATGAGTGAGCGGGTTGAGCTTGAAAAAGTTCTGTTGCAGCGAACGGAAGAGGAACGCAATAGAATCGGTCGAGAGCTTCATGACACTATAGGACAAACCGTAGTGGGCATCGCTTTAAAAGCCATCTCTCTATCTACTGAACTGGAGAAAATCGCTCCGCCCCTCGCTCAAGCATTGGCGGATATGAGCGCAAAACTGGAAACGACAGGGCGTGAAATTCACACCATTGTGAATGATTTGTCCCCACTGCGGATGGATGATAATGACTTTAAAGAGGCGCTTCAGTGGTTGGTGGATTCCAGCCAGATATACAGTCACGCAAAGATCACGCTTGAATGCCCAAATGATGTCGCCATCAAGGACTCTCGCGTAGCGACCCAGCTTTATCGCATTGCCCAGGAAGCGCTGCATAACGCGATAAAGCACGCCAAAGCGGAGCTCATCCAAGTAAAAATCAAACAGACTTCTGAATTTATCAAACTTTCCGTTATAGATGACGGTTCAGGCATGGAGTCCACTTCCAGGTCCGCCCGATTACCCTTCAGCTTGTCCGGCAAAGGCCTTGAAAACATGAAGTACCGCGCTCATGTCATCGGGGCCGACGTGGAAGTGTTAAGTAATAAGGGAAAAGGTTCTCACGTCGAGTGCACATTATTGACGTAGCTCAGTTATTGCCACTAAACATTTCCTTTAAAGTGGTTGTGGAAAGCCAATAGAACGAAATTAAGTCACCTGAGCAAGAATAAACTAATGTCCCCTAAAGTGCTGATTGTCGACGACCACCCCATATTTCGCGACGGGTTGACCAGCCTGATCAATAAAGAAGGTGATATGAGCGTATGCGCCGAAGCCAGTGAAATTAACAGCGCACTAGAGCTATTTAAAGCATACGAACCGGATGTTGTTATCGTAGATCTGAATTTGGTCGACGGTAACGGCCTGGAGTTAATCAAAAGGCTGAGGCTGATCTCTCATTCCGTAAAGATTCTGGTTGCGTCGATGCACAGTGAGAGTTTCTTCGGCGAAAGAAGTTTAAGGGCCGGCGCCAACGGTTATATCTGTAAAGAGGAAACCCCAAGAAGTCTTATCAACGCCATTAGAGAGCTTTTAAACAGCGGGTTTTATATGAGCCCCAAGCTCTCCAATATTATCGCTAAGCGTCATCTGGCGAACGCAGAAAACGGAGACTCAAGGCCTGAGTGCATTCTTTCTGAACGAGAACTGGAAGTTTTCACGATGGTTGGCAAAGGCTCTTCAACCAAAGAAATTGCCCACAAACTTAATCTCAGCATCAAAACCATCGATACCTATAAAGAGCACATAAAGCGTAAACTCGGCATCAAAGATAATACCGCGCTGATTCAACAGGCTGTCGTCTGGATGGTGAGTGAGTCAATGCTATAATATGACCTAACTTTATTAGAATATCATACGGGGTTATAGACTCGATTGGGTCGCTGCGGCATTTCAATCATAGCTGATTGTAGATTGGGTCGGAAATAGTTCCACAATGACGGCTATTAAAGTATTTTTTCACCCTCGCAGGTTTCTTTTGCAACATACACGTATGTGATCGGATTTTCTTTTTGAGGTCCCCTTTCTTTCGCGCTGGCTTACCACTGTGAACTCCCGCTTTTAAGTCACAATTCAGGTATTCGTCCGGGTTCAATTCCGGGGAATAGGCGGGTAAATAGAATACTTCAATATGGTCCCGGTTCTCCTCAAGCCAGGCTTTCACCACCTTGGCGTGATGGACTCTCAAATTGTCCAGTATCAGGAAAACCTTGCGTCTGGCGTCTTTGATCAGCCGCTTCATGAACCCTGTCAATCGCTCCGCGTCCATCGTTCCATCATAGATTTGAAACCTCACTTTGACCTGGTTGCTGATCGCCGAGATCATATTGACCGACTCCCGCCTGGCGTTCAGGCGAATCACCGGCGTTTTCCCTTGGGGCGCATAGCCCCGCCCATGCTGGGCGTCGCTTCGCAGCCCTGTCTCGTCACCCCAATAGATCTCAGCCCCTTCCGCCTTGGCTCGTCCCTTTTTGCTCATACGCTTTTTTCGCCGGTTTCTGTGGCGTGAAACCCCAGGCGGCCAGATAATTGCCGACCGTTCGGATCGCCAGCTGTTCTCCCGTCTCCTGCGCAATGAGCTGCTGCACCGCCTTACGGGTCCAAAGCGCATACTCCAGCTTGAGCTGATCCGGGCTGTTATCGGTAATCAAAAGCCTGATCCGGTTCTCCTGGGTTAGCGTCAGTCGCTGTCCCGAACCGGGCTCTCGTCCGCGGGGCTTTGACTTAATCCCGCTAAACCCTTGCGCTTCATAAGCTCTGATCCATTTCCCCACCGTCAGGTTATGGACACCGACCTTATCGGCTATTTCGTGATAGCTGTATCCCTGCTTGCGCAGTCGCACGGCTTGTTTTCTTTTTTCTTCCTGCGCGGCGGCAGGTAATGAGCGAGCGTCATCTATAATCATGCGGGCATTGTATCATGCTTATATCGGCGCCGGATTAATAGTATGCTCGACCCGTCTATTACCACTCAAAGCTATGCTGTAGAAGTATGGAGCTCGCTATCGCGCAAGCTCCATAAACATGAGCGAGATTCTCTGGGAAAGCGACTTACCCCTTCGTCCTCGCAAACATTTCCTCAAACAACGTTTTAGCCGGCTTCTGGCTATCGATATTGTCTTGATTCAGTTCAAGATGGTTCTTGATGCATTTCAGCATAGCGATGCGCTTTTTACGTTTTGCCAGTTTGGCGGGGTTGCCTGACCCTTCATATGCCCTGATGATGTCATCGATATTGAGCACGTTCCCGCCTGCAATATGCACGCAGTCACTCACTTTTTCCGCCATCATGTCCTGAGCGCCGCCGATCAGGTCAACCGCCAGATCGCCAAAGCTGCCCACAGCGACCACCAATTCTTTGCCCTCCAATGACTGGATAATCCTCTCCCTGGCTGAAGGCGCCACCACCACTTCAATATCGTTGGGGAAGATAGACCGGTACTCATCCACGCCTTCGGACATGTTTCTGGGCGCTCTGGCGATATGCATCCAGGCCGCACAACCGCCAACGACATACCAGCCATCCGCACCAGCCCAGGTATTCATATATGCGAAAAATTCGGGTATTCCATTTATTCTGTGAACTGACATTCCATAGATCCTTGTTAAGTTCGTAAGTGTTATTTTTATCGCACAGGGAAGTAGGGGTTACTCCCTATGCTTGTACGAGGATGGCGTTTTTCGTCTGGCTATCCCTTCACACTTTTTTCGAACCGCTTATCTATTGAAATACTGGGGAATGCTCTGCTCATAGGCATATTGATGGCCAGACATCTACTTCTTTCATTTGCCAGCAGCTGGATTTGTTCAGCCTCAGACGTGGCTGCGCCTGCTTTCGCAGTTAATGTCTATACTTTCCTAATAACGCCAAGTTTAAGGCGCTGAAGGTTGGCGGCCGCTTTGGCTTCCTTTTTCTAACTGCACGTTGAATTAGGCAAGAATGATATGAAAGCGTTAATTGTCAGTGTTGTTTTGTGTCTAATCACTTCCTTTGCTCAGGCGGAGAAGATTACTTTGGCGAACGGTGAATGGGCGCCTTATCTGTCTGAGAATTTGAAGCATCACGGATTTATGTCCCGGATCGTCAAGGATGCATTTGCAGAGGAAGGCATCGAGGTGGATTATGTATTTCTCCCCTGGAAGCGCGGTTATGAGGACGCCAAAGAAGGCAAGTTCGAAGGGACGTTGATTTGGGGTTATAACGACGAGCGCGCCAAGGATTTTTATTATTCCGATACCGTGGCGACGCTGGGCACCTCTTTGTTTTATAACAAAGACAATCCCATTGACTGGAGTGCGCCGGAAGATCTGGCCAAATATAAAATCGGCGGCATCATCGGCTACGCCTATGGCATTGAAGAGCTGGAAACTCAGGGCGTAGTCAAAATCGACCGCATCGGCAATGAAGAAGGCAACTACAAAAAGCTCGCCGCCGGGCGCCTGGATATCGTGCTGGAGGATACTGAAGTCGGCATAGAAAGCATCACACGTTTCGGCTTTGGAGATAAGTTGATCCCCCACCCCAAAACCCTGGAGCCACGCAAATACTCGGTTTTGATCAGCAAGAAAACGCCTAATGCCCAACACCTTCTCGACGCGTTCAATCGCGGCTTGAAGAAGGTGATTGCAGATGGCCGTTACGACAAATACCTGCAGGAATCCCGCAAAGGCGAATACAAATAACGCTGATCTTTGGTGTATTGCATTGGCGACCGCTTTCCGCTTTGATGACCCTATCAAGCAGATAACAGGTGGGGTCATCTGGTGGATATAGTCAAAGCGGTGATACATGCAGCGGTGAAGCAGGATCTGCAAGGCCTACGCCAGCTGTTTCAGGAGAACCCGGAACTCAACCTGAATACGCGCAGTCCATTCGCCGCCACGGAGCGTAGCACCCCGTTGATTATCGCCTGCGCCGCTGGCGACGCCGATATGGTCGACTATCTGCTGACGCAGGGCGCGGACGTGAACATCCAGGGTAAGCAGGGCGCCACCGCGTTGGCTATGGCGGTGGAATGGCGGCATCCTGAGATTGTCGAGCGTCTGCTGGAGGCTGGCGCGGACGTCAACCTCACCATGGATGATGGAACCAGTCCCTTGATGAAAACCGCCGCCTATCATTTGCCGGAACTGGCTGCGCGATTGCTGATGCAAGGAGCGGATGTCAACGCCGCCCGTCTTGACGGCTGGACATCCCTGATGCTCGCCGCCCACGCAGGCAGTGAGGAGATGGCGGCGCTGTTACTGGAACGCGGAGCCAGGGTGAACCAGTCCGAAAGCAGCGGACGCACGCCGTTAATGGCGGCCTGCTTTAAAGGACATATCCGCATCGTGGAAATTTTGCTAGCCCATGGCGCACAGTCCGAGTTGCAGGACGCAGACGGCGCCACCGCGATATCTGAAGCCGCCGAACGCGGGCATCAAGCCATCGTCGCCTTACTCCAGCACTCTGGCGCGCGCCTCGAAGAACTCCCCCCTTCCTCTCTGGACTTGGCCAAAGCCGAGGAGCGGCGTCAGTACGCCACCTTATCCAAAAACGCCCAGAAAGAGTTCAACGCGCTGTTGAAATGGCTGACGGCGAAAGCGAAAACCTGGGCCAAGAAAGTCGACCCAACGCAACTCGACGCGGTTGATGACGACAGTGTCGAGAATATCTGGCTTTACTATCTTGCGGACAAGCTGTACGAAAAGGTCGCCGCACTCGACGATGCGACGCAACAGGAATTGACGGCTTACGCCCGAGCCCTTCACGCCGTCGATCATGGCGACGGAATGCTCTCTTCCTATCTGAAGACTGTGTTTTTAGATATGCTCAAAACCCTGGCGGCGCCGCAGCGATACGCCAGCCTGTACCTATAATCCCGCACAAAAGAAAACGGCCCGCCTGGGGCCGTTTTACAAGAAGCGGTAGTCGTGATCAGCCCAGTTCGCTGATGAACTGCTCCAGCTTATCCACCATCTTCGGCGAGCCGACGAACAGCGGGCAGCGTTGGTGCAGTTTTTTCGGTTCGATATCCAGAATGCGCTGACCCGGATTGGCGATGGCCTTGCCGCCAGCCTGTTCGATCAGGAACGCCATGGGGTTGCATTCGTACAGCAGACGCAGCTTGCCTTCCGGATAGCGGCTGGAGGTGGGGTACAGATAGATGCCGCCCTTGATCAGGTTGCGATGGAAGTCAGACACCAGCGAGCCGATATAACGAGAAGTGTAGGGGCGCTGAGTGGCCTCGTCTTCTTCCTGGCAGAACTTGATGTACTTCTTCACCCCTTCAGGGAAGTGAATGTAGTTGCCTTCGTTAATGGAATAAATGGTGCCGTCTTCCGGAATGCGCAGATTCGGGTGGGACAGACAGAATACGCCAATGGTCGGGTCATAGGTGAAGCCGTTGACGCCGTTGCCGGTGGTGTACACCAGCATGGTGGAGGAGCCGTAGATGATGTAACCCGCGGCGATCTGCTTGTGCCCAGGCTGCAGGAAGTCCTCTTCGGTCACATGCTCGCCTTCCGGAGAAACTCTGCGATATACCGAGAAAATGGTGCCAACGGACACGTTGACGTCGATGTTGGAGGAACCGTCCAGAGGATCGATCAACACCACATATTTGCCGCCCAGGTTCTTGGTTTCTTCAAAGCGGACAAACTGTTCCTCTTCCTCAGACGCGATGCCGCACACCACGCCGCGCTGCGCCAGCGCATTTTTGAAACGCTCGTTGGCGTACACGTCCAGCTTCTGCTGCTGCTCGCCCTGCACGTTTTCGTCGCCCGCGGCGCCGGTGATATCGGCCAGACCCGCTTTGTTGATTTCACGGTGCAGAATTTTCGCCGCCAGACGGATGGAGGAAAACAGCGAGGTCAGTTCGCCGCTGGCGTCCGGGTAGTCTTTCTGCCGGTCGATGATGAACTCGCCCAGGGTCTTAATTATTTCCATGATGGTTTCTCGTATGTAGAAGGAACATTTTGGTCTCTAGAGGTGTAAGGTCTATTTTTACTAACATGGCTGCAGAGATAAAGGGCGCAGTCGCCGACTTGGCTTTTTATTCGATGCCCGCGCCCCCGTCAGTCAGTGATTACCGCTAGGGTCTATGTTGTTCTGGGACCGCCTCTGGCGCGCCTGAAATAGCCCGCAGCCCCAATATCCCAACCGGTGAACCGATGATTGAACTGAACGATCTGACCATGTCCTATGCGCTGGAGAGCAGCCGTTTAAACGTGCTTTCCGGGGTGGACCTCGCCATCGCCGACGGTGAAACAGTAGCCATTATAGGACCATCCGGCTCCGGGAAGACAACCCTGCTGATCCTGTTGGCTGGCCTGGAGCAACCGGAACGAGGTGAAATTCGCCTGGACGGAGCGGTCTTATCGGCGCTGGATGCGGATGGTCTGGCGGATATGCGGCGCGACAAACTCGGCATCATTTTCCAGTCTTTTCATTTGGTTCCCAGCCTCACCGCCCTCGCCAACGTAGCGCTGCCTCTGGATATCGCCGGACACCCGCAATCCCGCGAACGGGCCCGGGACATGCTGGGGAAAGTCGGGCTGGCGCAACGGGAAAGTCACTATCCCTCGCAGTTGTCCGGCGGCGAGCAGCAGCGCGTCGCCATCGCCCGCGCTCTGGTGCACGCTCCGAAACTGGTGCTGGCGGATGAACCTACCGGCAACCTTGATTTGCACACCGGCGAGAAGGTCAGCGACATCTTGTTCGATCTCAATCGCGAAGCCGGCGCCACGCTGTTGATGGTGACTCACGACGAAGCCATCGCCAAACGCTGCAGCCGGGTGCTGCGCCTGCATGAAGGCAAACTGGTGGAGGAGCCTCATGCGCTTCCTGCTTGAACTGGCCTGGCGAGACCTGCGCGCCAGCGGTCAGTCGCTATGGGTATTCTGCGCCTGCCTGCTGCTCGGCGTCACCCTGGTGGCGGCGTCAGGCGGACTGTACCGTATGATCAGCGCCGCCTTGCTGGCGGATACCCGCATGTTGCTGGGCGGTGATCTGGAAGTGGACAGCAATGCGCCGCTGCCGCTGGCGACACTGGACTGGATGCGCACCAGAGGCGACATCTCTCTGGTGACGGAACTCGACACGATGCTGGGCGGACCGGATGGGTCTTTCCTGCGGGTGGAGCTGCAAAGCACGGACGCCAACTACCCTCTTTATGGCGATTTGACCCTGGAGCCGGTTGCGGACTTGGCGCAAGTCACCGCCTTCGCCAATGGACACTGGGGAGCGGCGATCGATCCCGGTCTGGCGAACAAACTCAACCTCCGCGTCGGCGATAAGGTCAAAGTCGGCTCACTGACGCTGGAAGTGCGCGCACTGACGCTGAAACAGCCTGATCGTAATCTGAACGCCAATTGGCGGGGCGCGCCGGTGTTGCTGTCCCAGGACGCGCTGCAGGCAAGCGGCCTGATACAGCCCGGCAGCCGGGTGGATTATGAATACCGGGTTCGCACCAGCACGCCCTCGCTGATCTGGCGCGAGCAATTTTATCAGGCCTTTCCTGAGCAACCCTGGGAGGTGCGCACCTTTGAAGACCGCAGTCGCCGCATCTCCGAACGTCTGGATCAGATCGCCTCCGGCTTGCTCATTATCGGCTTCAGCACCTTGTTCATCGGCGGTTTAGGCGTATTCAACAGCATCCAGGCTTATCTGCAGGGCAAACTGAAGACCATCGCCACCTTACGCGCGCTGGGCTTGCGCAACGGAAGACTGGCGGCGCTTTACCTGCTCCAGACCGGCATCATGGCGGGCGGAGCCAGTCTGGCCGGCGCCACATTGGGCGGGGCAATGGCCCTGCTTGGCGCGGAAGCCGCAGCGACGGAAATTCCCATCGCCGCCTCCGCCAGCGTGTT
This sequence comes from Hahella sp. KA22, assembly GCF_004135205.1. NCBI lineage: Bacteria > Pseudomonadati > Pseudomonadota > Gammaproteobacteria > Oceanospirillales > Hahellaceae > Hahella > Hahella sp. KA22. The sequence goes on from NZ_CP035490.1 coordinate 6,939,560, forward strand.
GGCCGCGCCCAGTCTGGCGGCCTTCGCCTTTGGTTTACTTACCGCCTACGCCTTCGCCCTGCCCGCTATCGGGAGAGCCCTCGCCGCGTCTCCGGCCGCCCTGTTTCGAGGGACCGACGCCAAAACTAACAGCCCCTCCTCCCTCTGGCGAATAGCGACCCTGTTGTGCGCCGGAGCGATTATCGCGCTGGTGCTCACCGCACTGCCCGATCCCTTGTTTGGCGTCGGCTTCGTTTTAGTCGTTGGGCTGCTGTTGATATTGCTGGATATCCTGGTGCGCTTGCTGCGACGCAGCGCCTCGGCGCTGGATCGTCATCCCGTTCTCAGCGGGCGTTTCACCCTGCGGCTGGCAGTCGCCAATCTGCACCGCCCCAATGCGCCATTACGGACGTCGTTGCTATCACTGGGCTCCGCGCTGACGTTGCTGGTGGCGTCTACACTGGTGGTAGCCGCGCTGGTGCGGGCCATTCACGCCACTATTCCAGAAGAGTCTCCCGCGTTGGTGCTGTATGACGTTTTTCCCTATCAGTACGATGAGGTGGTCGCCGCCATACAAGGCCCCCACGAGGCCCGTCTTGATATGGCCCCGCTGGTGCGGTCGCGTATTCTCAGCATCAACGGGAGTCCGTTGAACGAACGTTTCAGCCAGGATCTGGAACGGTTGCGCGACACTCAGCAGGATGAATACAAGCTCAGCTACTCCGTCGATAACATCGACAACGTTACCGTCGTTGAAGGCGCCTGGTGGCCGGACGATGCGCCCCTGAGCGAGGCGGGACTTCCCAACCTGGCGATGGAGGACCGGGAGGCGCGACAACTTGGTCTGCAACTGGGCGACGTCATTCGTTTTCAGATTGAAGGCCGCGAGCTGGAGGCGGAAGTCGCCGCCATCTACAGCCAAAAGGGTCTGCAAACCCGATTCTGGTTTGAAGGCATTCTTGCTGACGGCGCTTTGGAGTCTTTCATTCATCGCTATGTGGGGGCCGCCTATATGAGTGACGCTGACGCGTTATCGGCGCAAAACCATGTCGCTCAGATCGCCCCCAATGTCATCACCGTACGCACCGCCGTCCTGCTGACCACGGCGCGGGAACTGCTGGCCAAGGCTGGCGCCGGATTGGCGGTAGTGGCGGGCGTCAGTCTCGCCGCCAGCTTATTAGTGCTGACCAGCGTCATGGCCGCCGGACGCGCCCGCCAGGTTTACGACGCTACCGTATTGCACTCTCTCGGCGCCAGGATGTCGGTGATCAAGCGCGGTCTGCATATGGAATACGCCCTGCTGGCGTTAATCACGTCTCTCTTCGCCGTGGCGCTGGGCTCCGCCATCGCTCTGCCCCTGTTGCATCTACGCCTGAAACTGCCCTCAGAAGACCTCATCTGGCTGGGCTTTGTCACCGCATTCAGCGTCAGCGCCATCACGCTGAATTTGGGCGCGCGCTATTTAATGCGGCGTCTGCAAATCAAACCGGCCAGCCTGTTGCGGGACGCCTGAGATTCAGCCGCAGCGCGTCCAACCAGAGCAGAGGCGCTCCGATGGTAAAAGGCGCGGGACGCGTCAAGGGCAACAGCGTATGCAGCGAGAGGGTGAAACCTGACCGTACACCACCACGTCGTGACTTTCTTCCAGGGGGTAAACTGAATAATACTCCGTGTCCGCGACCTTGACTGACTTTGCCCCCGCTTCAATATACGCCTGTCCGTAGTCGTACTGCACATTGCCGGAGCAATTCCAGAACTTATCGATATCCAGCCAGCCGGTCTGCCCATTGTCGCCGCCGCCGAACCAGCGGCAATCGCTGGTCACACTGATGCGTCCAACTGTATCGCGACGTATGCGGCCATCGGGCATGCGCCGATCACCTTGCGCATAAATCTCCAGAGGCGGGCAAACATAGACTGCGCCGGACCCCACATCCAAATCGCTCAGCAAATCCTCGACGTAGGCTTTCAGGTCTGTATAACTGCTGCGCTCCATGATCAGCCCATCCTCGCGACTGGTCCTTACTTGCTCGGCAATGCTTTCTATTCGCTGACGCACCGCTCGCGGCATTTCATACAACGGAATATCGCGATCGATCCGGAGATATTCAAACAGCGAATCCACATCGCGCTTACCCGCCATCGCCGCCTGAGAGAGGCAGACAAGGCACAATAGGAAACGTTTTTTCACGCTGATTTCCTCCTGAAAAACAGATCGTCGTGAGACACCCCACTTCAGAAAAGTTAGTTCAAAAGAGCCGACTTGCCCAATGCAGAAGCTTACGTCTCGGGAGGAGAAGACAGTGACTCAAGAAAACAACGGAAATATGCTCATCCCTCGCCGAGGCTTAGGTAATGCCGCATTAGAATATGATCAACAAACACACAAAAGATATCTTTTCCCATGAATAAGGCATAGGGTAAGAGATGCACCTTGCACTGGCATCTTGCTACCGCTTGCGCTCGGGTATCGCTACCGGCATTTCTCTCAGGTTTTCCCCCCACCTGCCAATTTAATACCCCTAAATGCTGTAACCGACCAGGAGACATCATGTCTGGGACTCTATCCACACTAAAATACTATTCATGTCACGAATGGGTCCGCATTCTAGCCAGCTTTGCTATCGTTGGCGTAACAGAGTTTGTATCAGGTCTAAAAGGCGCTATAAAACTGTCCTGTGATGTGGACTACAACAAGGTGTATGTCACCGGAGAACAGATTGGGACGCTTGAAACCCAGAGTGGCGAAGCCCTGCCTTTTTACATACCCGTTTCCGGCTATATCGTTGCCGTCAATAACCATCCTTCCATAGACGCCGGCAATCCATACGGAGACGGCTGGTTGCTCATAGTAAAAATTTTAGAGGAATCAGATATAGCTAAGTTGATGACTGAATTAGAGTACGACAAGACTTTCAGGCACACGCCTATGTTTGCCTATGCGTGATTCTGAACTGGCCTTATCAATGGCGTCAGCTATCTATCAGCGGTAGCGACGCCCGCTGTCAGCTCCGCCCTGCTCCCTATTTCCAATCGCCCAAACCGACGGGCGCCCCATTCGCATAGCCAGTTCATAAATATAAACTCACCACTTTCCCCCTCTGTTTAACGCCCAATGCCAGCGCGCCTGCTACACTTTTCTATGAATGTTCACCGACATCCAAAACAAATCTAATATCCATGCCGAGGCACAGTTATGATCAGACCTTTCCTCATCGCTGTATTGATCTCTGTCTTCACTGTTTCCGTCCGCGCAGAGACGATGGAAATTCGTCATGTCGCCCTGAGAGAGGGCTCAACGCTGGATCAATACGCGCTTGAATTGCTCAAGTTTCTTGTCGCACAAACCGGAACCGACGCTAAATTCATCTCCTTCCAACCTTCCAGCGCGCAGACCCGTCGGGAAATGCTGCTGAAGGACGGTTCTTACGATATTGACTGGCTGGGCGCCACGGCGGAAATAGAAGAACGCGTGCCGCCGGTCCGCTTCCCCATTTTACGCGGTCTGCTGGGTCACCGGGTGTTTATCACCAACAAGGAAACCAGCGCCAAGCTGTCCAAAGACATGACCTTCGATCAGTTAAAAGAGTTCAGCGTGGTGCAAGGCCAGGGCTGGGGCGACATCCCCATTCTGGTGGGCGGCGGTTTCACCAAAATGCAGACCAACTCAACCTTCGACAACCTGTTTAAAATGATTGACGGCGGCAGGGCGGACCTGTTCCCCCGCTCCATCATCGAGCCCTACGGCGAGCTGGCGTCACGCTGTAATCTGGGCGCGGATTATGTTTGCAGCGACAAGAATATGTTGGTGGACGACAAAATCCTGGTGGTCTACAAACTCCCCATGCTGTATTTCGTGTCGCCCAAGCGTCAGGATCTGATTAACGTACTGAACACCGCCTTCACGGATCACTACGACGCCTTCCAGGAGTTCTTCAACAATCATCCGCTGGTGAAGGATTCGTTACAGAAAATGGAAGGTCGCAAGGTGTTTCGCATTGAGGAGAACAAATCTCTCAGTGACGCCACCAGCAATATTCCCGACAAATACTGGTTGTCGCTCTGATTTAGAGTTAGAACCAGTCAACCGGGCGCAACACGAACAAAGGCGGGTCACCCCGCCTTTTTCATGGTTTTTGCTCGGCCTGCAGACTTACTTCTCAGGGTAGATAGACATAATCCAGGCTGAAGTTGGCCACACGGGACTTTCTCGACACAATCTTGAATTTGTAGGTTCCCGCGACGCCTTCAGTGTCATAACTCAGCTTTTCCGGCGCTTCGTTGGTGGCGGCGCTGGCCACCAGCGCGCCATCGGGGCTGTACAAGTACAGGTCCATATCGTTACGTCTGCCGGAGAAGCGCAGTTGTGCGTCAATCTTACCGCCGGAAACGGTCACTTCATGGTAAACCGGCTCCCAGCCAATACTGCCTTCCAACGAACCGGTAGTCGGCTGCGGCGGTGTTTTACAGAGTTTGAACGTCACCGGAACCACGCCCTGGTTGTAGTCGGCGATGGCGATCATATCCGGACAGCCGTCGCCGTCCGTGTCAGCCACCGCCAGGCCTTCCGGATCGTAGTGGCTTGCATAGGGAATGCTCACGCGGATTTCCTCGCCCAAACCATCGGGTCCATTCAGATACACGCCCAAGGTGTTCCAGCCTCCGTGTAAAACCAGGATGTCATCGTATCCATTGCCGTCCAGATCCGCTGCGCGCAGGGTTTCTGGAATGTCATAAGAGGTCAATTTCACAGCCGTATCCATGGCTCCGGCTGAGTTCTGCGTATAAACCCACAGATACGTCGGCGAGTTACGCCCTCTGGCGATAACCAGATCATCCCGGCCGTCGCCATTGAAGTCGCCGGAAGCGACGCCACTGGCGCTATCGTTCAGATCCAGATAGAAAGGCATGGCGGCAGTAAAGGCGCCGGCCCCATCATGCAAATGCAGTGAAAAATCCGGCCCGGAACCCTGCCCGGAAATAATCGCCAGATCCATCACCCCATCGTGGTTGAAGTCTCCCAGCGCCTGATCGTTATAACCGCTGACATGGGTGGCCAGGGTGGTTTGATAGGCGATGGAGCCGTCGCCAGCGCCGAAATACTGCGTCGCCGGCGCGGACCAGGGCAGCCCGATCAGATCCGGAATACCATCGCGATTGATATCCACCGCATCCAGTGTGTCCGCCGCTGCAGAGCCGACCAGAGAGGCCTGGAAACCGCCCGCGCCGTCATGATTAAGAGCAGTCAGGCCCTGACCATGACCGACAATAATCTCTTCTGCGCCGTCGCCGTCCAGATCGGCGATAGACAGCCCGTTCCGGTCGCCGGTGGCCTGATAGCCAATGCGGGAGGGTTCACCGAGACCGGCGACAGTGGGATGAAAGACGAAAACGCTGTAGTCGTTTTCTGCATCGAAGTAAAAAGAAGAAACCGCCACCAACTCCATGTCGCCGTCACCGTCCACGTCGCCAAAACCGACGGCGTCAATCCAGGTTTTGCCGGGTTTGTAGGCGGCGCCGACCGTGAATCCCGAGTCTTCTTCGACGGTGAATTTCATGGCTTCGACGGTGGCGAAGCGAGGGGCCAGCATGGGCGGAGTCAGGCGATCATCGCCCAGCGGGCGGCCGTATATATCTGTAGCGAGAGGCTGCGCCAGAACAGCGCCGGCCTCCAGTATGAGCGTCAATCCTATCAGCGGGGTTTTCATAATGGGTCCTCCTTTATGCGTTGATTCTCCGCATTCAACCCGCTTCCCTCCTGTATGTACTCTCTGAAGCGGAATCGGGTGATGCGGTATGTTCATCCTCGCAAGCAGTACGACCCTATATGTCGGATTCAGCGCCGACTATTTCACATTCTCCAACAGGCAGCAGGAGAAGGCGGGAAGTGTGACGACGCCATTGGCGACAGTCGCTTCAGAAGCGAGTAATGGCTCACTCCAGCGTTTTCCAGGCAAGGCGAACGTCTGCGCCTTAGGCGACAGGTTAAATATTCCTAATACCTGGCCATCGCCTTCTTTTCTCAAAATGACAAACAACTCATCCGGAGCGTTCAGCAGCTCCGTACGTCCCCGACGCAGCTCCGGCCGCCCTTTGCGCAGCGCCAGCGCCTGTCGGGTATAGCGCAGCACCGAATCCGCCGCGTCTTCCTGACGATTCGCCGCCGCAGCAAGATGTTCTTCAGGCAATGGCAACCAGCTCTTCCCAACGCTGAAGCCGCCGCCAGCGACATCATCGCGCCAGGGCATCGGTGTGCGGCAGCCGTCGCGGCCTTTGGCGTGCGGCCAGCCATTAATGCCTTCCGGGTCCTGCAATAGTTCATAAGGCAGGTCCGCCTGCGTCAGGCCCAGCTCTTCGCCCTGATACACACAGGCCTTGCCCGGCAGCGTCATCAGCAAGGTCAGCGCGGTTTTCGCCAAAGTCTGTTGCTGCGCCGGCGACGCCTCGGCCGCCCAGCGCGATGTCACCCGCATCACATCGTGGTTGCCTACAGCGAAAGTCAGCTTGCCGGGCCCCACCTCCGCCAGCACCGCCGTTACAATGTCCTTCACCACCCGGCCGCTGATGGGCGCGCCCAACAGGGAAAAGTTGTAACAGGACTGCAGACGGTCTTCGCCCGCTGTGTATTCAGCGCTTACCGCCATACCGTCACCGCCTACCTCGCCGAGCAGAAAACGACCTTCATAACGATCCGCCAAGGCCCGCAGACGAGTCAGGAACGCCACCACCTCCTCATGTTGATTGAATGAGTGCCGATGGTGCTGTAAATGAAACGGGTTGGCGCGCGCCGCAGCGGATTGCCTGAATGGATCATCCAGATCCCGCGCCGGGTTATCCCTCAATTCAGGGTCGTAAGCCAACGTGGCGATAGCGTCTATGCGCAGGCCGTCCACCCCCCGCTTGAACCAGAATTCCGCTTGCGCCAGCATGGCTTCCGTCACCGCCGGATTGCGGTAATTCAGGTTGGGCTGGCCCGGCAGGAAGTGATGCAGATAGTACTGGGCGCGGCGACCGTCCCAGGTCCAGGAAGGTCCGCCGAAGTGGGCGCGCCAGTTATTGGGAGGACTGCCGTCCGGCTTGGCGTCGCGCCACACATACCAGTCCGCCTTGGGATTGCTGCGGTCAGAGCGGCTTTGCTGAAACCAGGGATGTTCATCAGAAGTATGGCAGGGAACCAGATCGATCAGCAGCTTCAGGCCACGGTCATGCATCGCCGCCAGCATGCGATCAAAATCCGCCAGCGTGCCGAAGATGGGGTCGACGTCGCAGTAGTCCGCCACGTCATAGCCGAAGTCCTTCATGGGGGACTTGAAGAATGGCGAAATCCACACGGCGTCCACGCCCAGGCTGGCGATATAGTCCAGCTTTTCCGTAATGCCGTTCAAATCCCCGACGCCATCGCCGTTGGAGTCGCAAAAACTGCGCGGATAAATCTGATAGATCACGCCGCCGTCGCTCCAATCCGAAGGCCGCATTTGTCCCTGCATTGCACTACTCTCCGCCATGGCTTACACCTCATCTGCTTGAACGTAAACGATTAACTAAAATTGTTTCAAACAAAGCATGATTTTCTATATAAATATGAATAATCATACTTATTACGGGATTTTTAGCGGATGCTAGGCAACGTAAACGTTTACGTCAACAAACCCAATCCATGATGTTTTAAGGCGAATTTAAAGCCATGAAAACCACTATCAAAGACGTCGCCAAACGCACAGGCGTCTCTATCGCCACCGTGTCCCGGGTGATCAATGGCCTGGGCGGTTACTCCAACGACACGCGCAAAAAAGTGTTATCCGCCATCGACGAAATGGGCTTTCGTCCCAACGCAGTGGCGCGGGGTCTGGTCAGTAAAAAAACCCATACTATCGGGGTCATGTTACCGGACGTTTCCGGCATGCTGGCGGCGGAGATCCTCAAAGGAATCGAATCCGTGGCGAAAGAGCAGCGTTACAGTGTGATCGTCTGCAACACCAATTATTCCGGCGACCGTTCTCAGGAATACGTGCGAACGCTGAAAGAGAAGCAAGTAGACGGCGTGCTCGCGGTCAGCGAATACATGACGCCGGAGAAAAGCAAAGCGCTGTTGAGTCTGAACCTGCCCGTCGTGCTGATTTCCACCCTGTCCTACTCCTATCCCTTCCCCTACGTGAAAGTGGATGACAAGCAGGCCGCCTACAGCGCCGTCTGCCATCTCATCGACAAAGGCCACCGCCGCATCGCCATGATCAGCGGCGACCGCGCCGATCTGATCGCCGGCGCACCCCGCATTGAGGGCTATGTTCAAGCGCTGCGAGACCATGGCCTCAGCGTCGATGAATCGCTGATTCGATTTCGGGCGGAATTTGAATCTTTCGGATTTCACAGCGGCGCGCTGTGCATGGAAAGATTACTGCAGGACAAACCAGGCCAGTTCAGCGCTGTATTCGCCGCCAGCGACGAATTGGCCATGGGCGCGTTGTCCTGCGCTCACCGCCATGGCCTCCGCACCCCGGATGACCTGTCGATCATCGCTTACGACGACACCCGCATCGCGGAAATGGCGACGCCGCCGCTCACTGCGTTACATCAGCCGCTGTTCGCCATGGGCAGCCGTGCGACGGAAATGTTGTTGGACATGTCAGCCGCCGGAACCCTGGAAGCCGAGAGCGTGATCATCCCGCACAGGATTATTGAGCGGGAGTCAGTCCGGACGATCTGAAGCAGCAGCCAAGGCGGCTGGTTGATGGTTGATGGTTGATGGTTGATGGTTAAGGCATTGGCCGCCGCGCTGCGCAACGGGAAATCTAAATCGTGGAATAGTGCCGATAAATGCGGCCAAGCACTTCCAGATCGCCCATACTGGGGTTCCAGTCGCCGCTGACCACATGGCCGGGATCAATCTTGCAACCGCCGTAGCGGGTATTGTCGACGGAATCCAGGAGCACCACCGCCTGATCCGCATACATCATGATGGATTTGGGATCGAAGTCGGTGCTATAGGTTTCAAACTTGCGGGTGCTGTTGCGCTTGTTCAGCTTGTAGGCGTCCAACGCCATTTTGTTGGCCCCCCAGGTGTGGAGCACGCTCTCGGGCGCATCATCGCGTTCGTGCTCATGAGCCAACCCCAAAGCATGTCCTACTTCATGGGGCAGCGATTTGATATTGGCTTTGCCATTAACCCCCAGCTTGGTGCTGGCGCCGGGAAAATACCCAATATCCGCAGAGTTGCTGGCGAAATTGAGGGTGGCCACGCCGTTACCCGCCGCGCCTACTTCAACGAATTTGATCAGCTGCGTGCCCCAATATTCCAGAACGCAGTGTTCCCAGCGGCGGAAAGTCGCGCGCACGGTCTGTACATATTCCCTGTCCAGCCCCTCGGGCACAAACACCTTCACCACGCCGTTCGGCCAGGGGCCGCCGACATTGGTTTCTCTTTCAGAGAATTTACCGTCCCAACTCATGCGGTAAACCATCGCGGTACCGCCGTTTCTTATACATCCCAATCCCATGATCCCACTCCTTTCTAGTTATGGATCGTCAGAGCTTAGCTCGTCTCAATAATGTTGCTGAGACGACGCCAATCCAATTTCAGTGCGATCCGGGGAGCGACGTTGGAGACGCCTTCCAGTCATGAGAGATTGTTATTTATTGTAATTCCGTCAGCCCGCGCCGCCCCACTGGTTGAACCAGACCAGCTCCTGTAAATCCTTGCGCTGGCTCCAGTTTTCCTGTTGCAGCATCGGCGCGTCATAAAATTTATCCACATGCCCCAGACACAGAATGGCGATCGGCTCGCTGCCCTCCGGACATTGCAGTAACGAGGCTAATTCAACGGGATCGAACAGCGACACCCAACCCATGCCAACCCCTTCACAGCGGGCCGCCAGCCAGAGGTTCTGGATCGCGCAGCTGGCGGACGCCAGATCCATATCCGGCATGGTGCGACGACCGAAAATATATTTTTCGCGGCGATCCGTGAGCATCACCACCAGCAATACCGGACACTCACGCACCCCCTCCACTTTCAGGCGCATAAACTCCTGGCCGCGTTCGCCTAGCGCCTCCGCCGTCAGCAGACGCTCTTTCTCCACCGTGGCGGCGATATCCCGGCGCAGACTGGGCTCGGTGATGCGAATAAAACGCCAGGGCTGCATGAAGCCCACGCTGGGCGCGTGATGGGCGGCTTGCAGAATACGCTGCAAAGTCGCTTCGTCCACCGGGTCCGGCAGGAAATGACGCATATCGCGTCGTTCGTAAATCGCGCGATACACCGCCTGTTTTTCTTCGGGTGAATAGCCGCTGTCCGTCATGAGTCGCCTTATCTGTCAGCGAGGGCGGCGGTCAGTCTCCCTGCGAGACCGGCGTCCTCCAAATCAAAAAGTCCAAACCGTAAATACGCCAGCTCCGCATTCACCCGCCAAAGGCGAATCAACACGCCCCGCTGCGCGCAACGTTCGAAAATCCGCTCAGCCTGCACTGTCGGCGTCAACACGGACACAAACAGCGGCGTGCGCCGGCAATCCTGCGCCCTCTTGAATACCGACTGCGCCAGAATAAGCGCCTGCAGGTCGCGGCTCACCAAGGAGAGCTTTTCTCGCATAGCGGTAATCCAAGCCTCATCGCGCAACGCCCGAGTCGCCACATATTGCGCGGCGCTGTTCACCGCCCAGGGACCAAGCCGGCGCTGCAATGCCGCCAGCCAGTGAGGCGCCGCCGCCACAAATCCCAATCGCACTCCCGGCCAACCGAAAAATTTGCCGAATGAGCGCAACACCACAATGTTTTCCGGCAGGGTCTCGCCCAGCAGGCTGGAATCTGTCTCCGCATCGGCGAAGGCTTCGTCCACCACCATCAATGCGCCCGTGGACTGCAGTCGCTGCGCCAACTCACGTAGCGCCGCCAATGGCGTCCTACGGGCGGCGGGGTTATTCGGATTAATCGCCACCAGGGCGCGCAAGTTTTCTGTCTGCGCCAGACGCGCCGCCGCTCCCGCCAGATCTCCTGCAGGGTAATGAATAATTTTGAAGCCTTGACGACGCCAGTGATGCTCATGTTCGCGATAGCCGACGTCCGGCAGCGCCGCCACACCTGGGGCGCAGCAGGCGGGCAGATGTTGAATCGCCCATTGCGTGCCGGGAATCGCCAGCAGGGAATCCGTCCCGTAATAAACGCTGGCGGCCTGTTGCAACGCCGGGTCGGCATAAGGCAGACGTCGAAACACCTCTGCCGGAATGCTGGTCAGCGGGTATGGAAAAGGGCTGACGCCGGTGGATAAATCCAGCCAGTCAGCGGCGGCAACGCCATACAGGCGGCTGTATTTATCCAGATCGCCGCCATGGACGGGAGCCGGCTCATCATCCTGAAGGTCCACGTGTCCGGCCCCGTTATCAAAGTCGCTCCCGTTCATTCAACCCGCTCCCCACAGCCATAGCACGCCCACTCCCAAAGCCACTGTCGCCGTCCACAACGCCAGAGAGCGATTGATCAGTCCACAGGCGCGCTCAATGGATTGCGCCGTGGCGGCGTCGCCGCAGCCCAGTGAAGGCCGATGCTGCAGACTGCCGTGATAGGTCGCCGCGCCGCCGAGCCGCACCCGCAGCGCGCCCGCGCCCGCCGCCATGACCGGCCCTGCATTGGGACTTTTCCATTGCGCGCCCTGAGCGCGCCAGCATCGCAGGGCGCTGTCCATGGCCCCGCAGCAGGCGTAACTGAAGGCGGTCAGACGGGCGGGAATCCAGTTGAGCACATCGTCAAGTCGCGCCGCCGCCCAGCCAAAACTTAAATAACGCGGGCTCTTATAGCCCCACATTGCATCCAGGGTATTGCTGAGGCGATACAACACCACGCCGGGAACGCCGGCGAGCAGAAACCAGAAGATGGCGGCGAAGATGGCGTCGTTGCCGTTTTCAAGAGCGGATTCCGTGGCGGCGGAGGCGATCTCCTCCTCCCCCAGTTCGGCGGTGTCGCGACTGACGATCATGGATAGACTGCGCCGCGCCGCCTCCGCGTCATGCCTGCGTAATGGCGCGGCGACCTGACGCACATGCTCCAGCAGACTGCGCCAACCGATGGCGAGATAAAGCACGAAGGCGGAAAAGATAATGTGTCCCCAGGTGGAAGACTCACTCCACGCGTTCGCCAGCCAGGCGAGCGCCGCCCAGGGCAGAATCGCGGCAGTCACCGCCGCCGCGCCAAGCGCGCGGGTTGCTGAGGAAGAGAAGTCGGCGATGCGAATCGCTCCCTCCACCCAACCGGCGTAACGCCCGAAACCAACCAAAGGATGCAGCCGGCGCGGTTCTCCCAACAGGGCGTCGAAAGTCAGGGCGAGGACAAGAATCAGCAATGTATCCATTGGTCAGTATGCGCCAGGCTCATGATGAGGCGGCCTATTCTCACCATGGTCCGCGCTCAATGCAACCCGCTAACTTGTTGACTTCCCCTGGGTTCAGCCAATAGCATATCCCGCTGACCAAGGTGCTCGACCACGAGATAATCGGGAAATCTGGTGCGCAATATGCTAATCCAGTGCTGCCCCCGCAACGGTAATCGAAAGTAATTTGCCAACGCCACTGTGTCGTCAGTTTTGACATGGGAAGGCGCAAATGTTGTGTCGAAAATGCTTCGACCTTTCGTAAGCCCGGAGACCGGCCTTGCTTTATCCACTGCAGTTCGTACGGGTAGGTGCGCAGATCATGCAAACTAAAAATCTCTCTCTTCCATTGCTGGCTTCCAATAACGCAGCGCTACAACTTATCGGCGCCATGTGCTTCGGCGGACTGATTCTGTTCGCAGTGGGCTTTCTGTCCATGGATGCGGCTCACAACGCCGCTCACGACACCCGGCACGCGTTTGCTTTCCCCTGTCACTAACAGTTACTGAATTCTGAGGCCCTGCCAGGGCCAGACGTTCGCCTGTCTAACTTGACGCCGCACCTCTTGTGCGGCGCTTGCGCGCATAGCGACGTCACACCGCATTGCATGAGGAAGAGACATGTTGATTCAGCGTATTATCCTGGCGTCGCTGCTGGTTGGCCTGTTGGCTGGCGGGCTGTTGAGCGCCGTACAACACTCCCAGGTCACCAGCATTATTCTGGAGGCGGAAACCTACGAAGGCGATGAAGCGCCAGAGCCCGTTGCCGTGGCGGAGCACCAGCACGCGGCGACGGGCGCCCATCACTCCCATGAGCACGATCACGGCGCGGCGGAATCTGGCGGCCATCACCATGGCGAAGACGCCTGGGCGCCAGAGGACGGTCTGGAGCGCACCCTGTACACCCTGCTTGCCAACGTGCTCGCCGGAATCGGCTTCAGTGCGCTCATGCTGGCCTGTATGACCGCCGCCAGACTCAGCGGCAAAGGCGGCGCAGGCTGGGGCGCGGGATTATTATGGGGACTGGCGGGCTATGGCGTTTTCTTTGTCGCTCCCGCCCTGGGACTGCCGCCGGAGATTCCCGGCATGCAGGCCGCCGCACTGGAAAATCGCCAGTTGTGGTGGATCGCCACCGCCCTGGTTACTGCGATCGGTTTCGCCTTGCTGGCGTTCGCACCGGCATGGAAAAAGCTGGGCGGACTGCCTCTGCTGATTATTCCGCATTTGGTCGGCGCGCCGCACGCCAATGCGCCGGAGTTCGCCGCCGCCAACCCACAGGCTCTGCAGGCGCTACAGATGCTGCATCATCAATTCATCACCGCCGCCACCCTGACCAACGCGCTGTTCTGGGTGATCGTCGGACTGGCCTGCGCCTGGTTCCTGCGCCGTTGGAGCAGCCAGGACGTCGCGCGGCAGGCGCGCTGAGTCAATGGACGTCGCCGCCCCGCCAGCTCTCGCCGCCTACCCATTCGCCGCGGTTGTCGGCCAGCAACCGCTAAAAACTGCGTTATTGCTCGCCGCCATCAATCCTCATCTGGGGGGCGTATTGATCAGCGGTCCGCGCGGCTCCGCCAAGTCGACGCTGGCGCGGGGACTGGCGGATTTATTGCCGGAGGCGGCGGACAAGTTCGTCACCCTGCCCCTGGGCGCGTCTGAAGAACGCCTGATCGGCAGCATTGACCTGCAACAGGCCATGGGCGAGCGACGCGTGCAGTTTAATCCCGGCCTGTTGGCCAAAGCTCACGGCGGCGTGCTTTATATCGATGAAGTCAATCTGCTGCCCGACCCCTTGGTGGACGCCCTGCTTGATACGGCGGCCTCGGGCGTGAACTTTGTCGAACGGGACGGCCTCAGTCACAGCCATCCGGCGCAGTTTATTCTGATCGGCACCATGAACCCGGATGAAGGCGAACTGCGACCGCAGTTACAGGACCGTTTCGGTCTCGCCGTCACTCTGGATGAAACCTACGACGTTGAACAGCGCATGGCTATCGTGGAGCGACGTCTGGCCTTCGAACAGGACCGCGAGGCCTATCTGGCGCAATGGCGCGACGCTCAGCAAGATCTGCAAACCCGCATCGCCGCCGCCCGCGGGCGCCTGTCACAGGTTCTCTGCCCTTCAGATATACAACGGGATATCGCCAGCCAATGCCTCGCCGCTGGCGTAGAAGGCGTGCGCGCGGATATTTGCTGGCGCCGCGCCGCCATCGCCCATGCCGCCTGGAGCGGACGCGACGAGGTCAGCGTGGAAGACGTGGCGGCGACCCGGTCGTTCGCGCTTAGCCATCGCGCCAATCACCAGGATACGCCGCCGTCTTCTGGCGGTTCGCCCCCCTCACAAGGCGGCGGGAATACAGGCGGCTCTGGGGGATCGTCGTCTTCGTCCTCTGGAACCTCCGGTGACTGGGGGGGCATGCCGCCGCAACTGATGGCGGCGGACAAGCCGGTGACGCCACAACTGCCCGAGATCCCAACGCCAGGTTCTCCGTCCTCTCGTCGCGACACACAGCGCAGCGGCGCGGAACAACGACAAGGCGCCGCCCCGGGTCGCGCGCAACTCAACCGGCAGGCGCCGTCCTCACGTCCGGACTGGTTCGCCACGCTCGTCCATCCCGACAACCGGGGCGACGGGTTGCGCGAAATACGTTATCAGCCCCGTCGCCAGGGTCGCGACACACTGAACTGCGTCTTGCTGGACACCTCCGCCTCCACTCTGAGCCAACGCGCGCTGGCGCAGGCGAAAGGGGTGATTCTGGGACTGGCGCGGCAAGCCTACCTGGCGCGGGAGAAACTGGCCGTACTGGCGTTTGGCGCGCAGCGCACGGAGTGGATCATCCCCTGCCGACGCGCCCCCAAAGATATCACCGCCCTGCTCAATGAACTTCCCGCTGGCGGCGGTACGCCGCTGCGACAGGCGCTGCTGCATGCGCGTCAGCTACTGGCGCGACAGACCCGCGCCAACCCGCATCTGACCTGCCGTACGTTGCTGCTGACTGACGGGCGCAGCCGCGATCCGCTGGACGACCTGACTTGGGATTCGCCCCTGTGGGTGGTGGATACCGAGCAGGCCGCCGTCAAACTCAATCGCTGCCGACAACTGGCGCAACGCCTCGGAGCCGCCTACGCCCCGCTGGCCGCTGTGCGCGCCGCCCTGGAACACTAACGCCTCGGAGATACGAATGATGCTGGACGAAAACGAAAAACACCGCCGTCGCATGGCCAACAAGAAGCGCATCATTGACGAGCGCATTGCGCAAGCCCAGGAAGAGCGCGGCGTGCTTATCCTGCTCAAGGGCAATGGCAAAGGCAAAAGCAGTTCCGCCTTCGGCACCATGGCGCGCTCCCTCGGTCACGGCCACCGTTGCGCGGTGATTCAATTTATCAAAGGCAGAGACGCCACCGGCGAATTTCTGTTTTTCAAAGATCATCCCCGTGTGGACTTTCACGTCATGGGCCACGGCTTCACCTGGGAAACCCAGGATCGCGAGCAGGACATCGCCGCCGCCCGTCAGGCCTGGGCCTTGGCGGAGCAACTGCTGACGGACGGCAGCTATGATTTTCTACTGTTCGACGAATTGAGCTACATGGTCAAGTACGGCTATCTGCCGGTGGAGCCCTTGGTAAAGGCGCTTCAAAACCGCCCACAGCATCAAAACGTGATGATCACCGGGCGCACCATGGCGACGGAGTTGCAGGACATCGCCGACACCATCAGTCAGGTGCAGGATGAAAAGCATGCGTTCCGTCTGGGCGTGAAGGCGCAAGCAGGAATCGAATATTAGCTATGAGTGAAGATTGATGGAGAAAGCGCACTGATGCAGGCCCGTTGTCCCACTCTGTTTATTTCCGCCATGGCTTCCGGCCAGGGTAAAACCACCGTCACCGCCGCCCTGGCGCGTTATCATCGCAACCAGGGTCGCAAAGTGCGTGTCTTCAAGACCGGTCCGGACTACCTCGATCCGCAGAT
The DNA here is from genome assembly GCF_004135205.1 of Hahella sp. KA22. Lineage (NCBI taxonomy): Bacteria > Pseudomonadati > Pseudomonadota > Gammaproteobacteria > Oceanospirillales > Hahellaceae > Hahella > Hahella sp. KA22. The sequence goes on from NZ_CP035490.1 coordinate 6,955,860, forward strand.
TTTGCAGATCGCTTCCGGCGCGCCGGTGGAACCATTGGACCTGTGGATGGCGGGTGAGGAATATTGTCGCGACCAGCTCTATCGCGCCGCCCGCGAAGCGGACCTGATCCTGATCGAAGGCGCTATGGGTTTGCTGGACGGCGAGCCCAGCAGCGCGGATCTCGCCGCCCGCTTCAATCTCCCCGTCGCCGTCGTGATCAACGCCAAAGGTATGGCGCAGACCACCGCCGCAGTGGCCTATGGACTCGCCAATTACCGACGCGATTTTCAGTGCGTGGGCATTATCGCCAACGCCCTCGGCAGCGAGCGTCACCTGTCGCTTATCGCTGAGAGCCTGCCCTCGCAGGTTCCTTTGTTGGCCGGAATATTTCGCGATGACGCCATCGCCCTGCCGGAGCGGCATCTGGGTCTGGTGCAACCTTATGAACAGCAAGGGCTGGAGCAGCGCCTGGATCAGGCCGCCGCCGCCATCGCCCACACTCCGCTGGCCAATTTGCCCGCCGCCGCCAGGTTCAAACCCGCGCTGCGACCCGCTGTCAGACCCATGCTCGCAGGAGTGCGCATCGCCGTCGCCCGCGATGCGGCGTTCAGTTTTATCTACGCCGCCAACCTGCGTCTGTTGCAGGAGATGGGCGCGGAGGTTCTGTTCTTCTCTCCCCTTGAGGACAGCGAGCCGCCGCCTGCGGATGCGCTGTGGCTGCCCGGCGGCTATCCGGAACTCCATGCCGAGCGCCTGTCCGCCAATCAGGCTATGAAAGCGGCGTTGAAACGTTTTTATATGGACGGTCGTCCGATGCTCGCGGAATGCGGCGGCATGCTGTATGCGCAGGAAACGCTCACCGATCAGCAGGATCGAATTTTCGCCATGGCCGGACTGATTCCCGGCGCGGGGGAGATGCGCGCCAAACGCGGTTGCCAGGGCATGCAGACGGCGCCGCTGCCGGAAGGCGACGTGCGCGCTCACGCCCATCATCACTCCCGCAGCCATGGAACCCGGCCGCCCATCGCCTATGGCCGCCGTCAGCGTCATCCCGCTCCCGGCGAGATCATCGTGCGCAGCAAGGGCCTGACCGCCACCTATTTGCACCTGTTCTTCCCTTCCAATCCCAGCGCCGTGGCCAACCTGTTCCGGCCGGGCGCTACGGAAGCCTGAGGCATGTGGCGGGAGAGCCCCGAACGCCAGCAGCCGTTGCGCACAGGCCTGACCACCGGGACCTGCGCCACCGCCTGCGCTCTCGCCGCCGCCCGCCTGCTGCTGACCGGAAAATCCTGTGACGAATGCGAAGTCACTTTGCCGAAAGGCAAGAAAGTACGTCTGCCCATCGCCGAGTGCCGCCGCCTCGACCTGCACAGCGCTTACGCCGTGACCGTTAAGGACGCCGGCGACGATCCTGACGTCACCCATGGCGCGCGGGTGTTCGTCATCGCCAGCCTGGGAACCGGCGCAGGAGAAGTGCGCTTTTCCGCCGCCGACGGCGTCGGCACGGTCACCCGCGATGGTTTGTCTCTGGCGGTGGGCGAACCCGCTATCAACCCGACTCCGCGCCGCATGATTCGCGAACATCTGCTGGAACTGGCGGACGAGTGCGCCTACAACGGCGCCTTTGATGTAGCGGTCGGCGTGGAGAACGGCGCCGCCCTGGCGCAAAAAACCATGAACCCGCGTCTGGGCATCGTGGGCGGACTTTCCATCCTGGGAACCACCGGCATTGTGCGGCCGTTTTCCTGCTCCGCCTATATCGCCTCCATCCATCAGGGCGTGGACGTGGCCCGCGCCAACGGTTACCAGCACATCGCCGCCTGCACCGGCAACGCCAGCGAAGACTACGCGCGCCGTCAGTACGGCCTGTCGGACATGGCGTTGATCGAAATGGGCGACTTCGCCGGGGCCCTGTTGAAGTATCTGCGCCGCTCACCGCTGCGCCGGCTCACCATCGTGGGCGGCTTCGGCAAGATCAGCAAACTCGCCTGCGGACATCTGGACCTGCACAGCAAAGCCTCGGAAATAGACCTGGGCTTCATCGCCGACGCCGCCGAATCCCTGGGCGCCGCGCCGGACGTTTTAGCCGCCATGCGCGCCGCCAATACCAGTATCGAGGCGTTGCGTCTGGCCGGCGACCTGCCCCTGGGCGATCTGATCTGCCGTCGCGCCTGGGAAAAAGCCGCCTACACCATGCATAACAGCATGCAGTTGGAAGTGGTGGCGATTGATCGTCAGGGCCTGCCGGTGGGCGCCTACGCGGGAGAAGACTTATGACTTTGCTGATACTTGGCGGCGTACGTGACGCCAAACTCTGCGCAGACCGACTGCACGCTCAGGGCGTTCCGCTGGTTTACAGCCTCGCGGGACTACTGGAGCGCCACGAGGCCCCCTACCCGATTATCAGCGGCGGCTTTGCGCGTTTCGGCGAAGACAGCGTCAGCGGCCTGGCGAACTACCTCCGCGACCATCAGATCACGGCGGTGGCGGACCTGACTCACCCTTACGCCGCGACGATTTCTTCCAGCGCCGTCCGTGCGGCGCGGCTCCGCGAGATTCCCTGCTGGCGCTTTCAACGTCCGCCTTGGCGGCCGGGACCACAGGATCGCTGGATTGAAACAGACGGCGGCGACGATCTGTTGCACCGACTTGAAGATTATCGACGACCGTTTTTCACCCTGGGACGCAGCGCCTTTCCATTGCTGGCGCAGGCGGAGTCTCTGGGCCTGCCGGCGGAGCAGCGCTGGCTCATTCGCTCCGCGTTGCCGGCGCCCGGTACGCTGGCGTCACGCAACAATATTGATTTCATACAGGCGCGCGGGCCGTTCGCGCTGCAAGAAGAAAGAAATCTGTTCGACGCCTTCGGCGTGGACGCCCTGGTCTGCAAAAACAGCGGCGGCGCGGCCACTGAGGCGAAACTGCAAGTCGCCGCAGAGCGCGGCTTGCCGGTGTTCATGCTGCGGCGTCCGCCAACACCCAGGGCGACACGGGAATTTGACGATCTGGAGCGCTTTATTGAGCACTGCGCCGCCATGACGCTCCCGCTTGGCCCACTGGATCAAACCTATAACAAACACTCTGATAGCGGGCCTTCCTGCGCCCGCGACAGCACACGAGAGGAAAACGATCATGTCTAACAGCGATAAACCCGCCATCTTATTCGTCGGGCACGGTTCTCGCGATAACGAAGCCGTGGAGCAGTTTCATCAGCTGACCAAACATTTTCGCGAACGCTTTCCGGACCGCCTTTGCGCCACCGGTTTTCTGGAGTTCGCCCGCCCGGTCATCGCCGACGGCGTGGATGAACTGGTGAAGCAGGGCGCCACCCGCATCAGCGCCATTCCCGGCATGCTGATGGCGGCGGGCCACGCCAAGAACGACATTCCCAGCGAGCTCAACACCCTGCAAAGAGAGTTCGAAGGCGTCAGCATCAACTACGGCGCCGAGCTGGGGGTTAACCCCAATATGCTGCGCGCCGCCCGCGACCGCATTGAGGAGGCGGAGCCGGAGTTTGGCGAGGGTTACTCCCGTCAGGACACCCTGCTGGTGGTGGTGGGACGCGGCGCCTCCGACCCAGACGCCAACTCCAATATCAGCAAAATCACGCGCATGCTGGAGGAAGGCATGGGCTTCGGCTGGGCCATCACCTGCTACAGCGGCGTCACCACGCCGCTGGTTCCCGATGCGTTGAAGCGCGCCCACGGGCTGGGCTTCAAACAGGTCATCGTTTTTCCCTACTTCCTGTTTACCGGACGTCTGGTGAAAAAAATTTACGACTGGGCGGACAGCTATCAGTCCGAATATCCCGACGTAAAAGTGGTGAAAGCGCCTTACCTCAATGACCACCCGCTGATTCTCGACACCTTCGCCGATCGCCTGGAAGAGATCGAAAAGGGCAGCCCCAATATGAATTGCCAGATGTGTCAGTACCGGGTGCAGATCGTCGGCAACGAGCACAAGGTGGGTCTGCCGCAGGAAGGCCATCATCACCATGTGCGCGGCATCGGCACCGATGGCGATCACAGTCATCACCACCATCATCATGACCACCATCACAGTCATGGACATCATGGCCATCACCACAGTCATGATCACGATCACAGCCACGACCAAGAAGAGGCGAAATCCTGAGGGGCTATGCACTTCGACTACGAAAAAGATCCTCTGGCTATTGAGCAGGAAAGTTTCCGTCAGATTCGTGAGCTGACTGACCTGACCTCACTGACTCAGGACGAAGCCCAGGTGGCGATGCGTCTGATCCACAGTTGCGGCGATCCGCAGATCATGACGCAACTGCGCTTTACGTCAGGGGCGGTGGACGCCGGACTCGCCGCTATTCGCGCTGGCGCGCCGGTGTTATGCGATGTGGAAATGGTCCGTCACGGCCTCACCAAACGCATGTTGGAAACACCCGCCCACTGCTTTTTGAATGCGCCGGAAACGCCGGATTTGGCCAAGGCTCGTGGCGAAACCCGCTGCATGGCGGCGTTGGAGTTATGGCGTCCTCTGCTGGCGGATAGCGTCGTGCTGATCGGCAACGCGCCTACCGCCTTGTTCCGCTTGCTGGAAATGGTGCGCGACGGCGCTCCCAGACCGGCGCTGGTCATCGGCATGCCGGTGGGCTTTGTGGGCGCGGCGGAATCGAAGGACGCGCTCTGGCGTCACTGCGGCGAACTTGGTTTGCAAGCGATCGTTTTACTGGGTCGACAGGGCGGCAGCGCCCTCACTGCCTCCGCCTTCAACGCGTTATTGCGCATCAGCCGGGGAATCTATTTCTGATGCATCAGTCCGCCTTGCACCACCCTTTGGTGCATGTCATCAGCCTGGGAGTGGGCGAACGCGCGCTGTTAAGCGACCCGGCCCAGGATGCCTTGCGTCGCGCCGATCTAATCATTGGCTCGGAGCGACAGTTGCACACCGTGGCCAGCTACC